>JACMPQ010000045.1 GCA_014377425.1 Microbacteriaceae bacterium
CTGACTTCGAGGCACACCCAGAACGTGTCGCTGGCTGGCAGCGTTTGCGTTCGCGCCACCTCAGGAATAGAACGGCGCTAATCCGTAACCGGAGGGCAACCTCTCGCCCGCACGTGCACCGAAACCTTCAGCGAGAATAGAGCTTTGACGCGAGAGGCTCTTTGGGCCACGTAATTACCGTCTGGCCTTGACCCCGTTTGGTGGACACCTCGCAAGAGAGAATGTTCATCATGGCAAGAAAGTGTCGGGAGTTCTCTCGAGAGTGAGCTATTTCTTATTCAGCGGATTGTCTATTTTGGTTTGACACAGCAAAAATAGTCTCAAATAAAAACGTATTGACATAATGTGCATTATCGGCGTTGGTTCTCTCAATGAAAAGCGGCGACAATCACCGTCCGTCGTACTCTGGGAGCAACTTAGCAACCACAATCACCACCGGAGGTTCGCAATGTTTCTCCTGTTGCCGATGTCGGAGGAATCCGACCTCGCCGTTGCAAATATTGTGAGCCTCGGATGTTGGGGCTTGTTACTCGCCGTCATCATCTGGCGGCCACTATTGCTGATTATTCGCCACCGACGCACCGAGATCCATTCCCGGGTCCTCGCACCATTGGCGTCGGCACTCGTCGTCAGCACGCAGGCGGTGGGCTTTTCGCCCGTAATTATGGGCGACATCGTGCCGCAATCAACCGAGGATGGTGGCGTCCTGAGTCCTGAACCGACGCGTTCGTCGGGAAGCTCGAGCTAAATATCACCGGAGGCGCTGCGCCGGGCAACGTAGTCGGCGAACCCAGGCACCGAGAATTCCAGTACGCCGTATTGCGGCGCGTAGATGATCCCCTTTTTAATAACGCGATCCCGAATCGGACCCACCACGTTCAGCGGTTTGCCGAGAAGCCCGGCGACCTTTCCAGAGCTCACCCGAGCCGCGTTCACGCCGATCGTGCCGCCCTCGCGCTCCGAGACCAAAACCTGCACCATGGCGTCCACATACTCACGCTCGCGATCGCTGAGGCGGTCATAGCGCGCAGCGTAGAGCCCGGCATCGAGCTGTTTGCGCACCGGATTTCCCGCCAACCGCACGTGTTCTGCCGTGATGGTGGGTGCATCGGCCGCGGCCGCCGCCACCCAGGCCTCGCTGGCATAGAGCTGCAGAAA
Source organism: Microbacteriaceae bacterium (assembly GCA_014377425.1). Lineage (GTDB taxonomy): Bacteria > Actinomycetota > Actinomycetes > Actinomycetales > Microbacteriaceae > Marisediminicola. The sequence goes on from JACMPQ010000045.1 coordinate 1,159, forward strand.
ATAGGGATAACCGGATGACTCCGCTACCAGGTCGGCCACCGCATCCTGATCCCAGAAAAAACCCTGATTGAAGGCGGGTGACTCCACCGCCTCGCGGGCATCCCCGTCGTTGAGGCTCGCGATCTCTTCGTAGCGGAAGCGCTCCGCATAGGTGTTGGCCTTGGCCATTTCGCTGGCCAAATAGGGCAGCCCTGCGCCAATCAGCACAATCGGCTGCTCTTTAAGTGCCGAAAGTGCCTGCACGAGCAGGGCAAGGTCGCGCTTCAAGAAGATCTGCAGTTCATCGATCAGCAGGGCCACCCCGACACCGTTTGCGCGAGCATCCGTCCCCAGCCTGCTCAGAAACGCAACGAGCTCGGGGAACGGATCGACGGCCGCGTCGGAGATCTTAGTGGCGACCGCGAAGGAGAATCCGGTGGGCCCGAGGGCGAGGCGAAAGTTGCCGATGCTGTGCGCTCCGGTGGCTAATGCCCGTCGAAGACCCCCGGTCGAAAGCTGGGCGCTATCGGCGACGATGGTCTGAATAGCTGTGCCCGGCTCGACGTCACGGCGAACCTCGTAATAGCCCGCCAACCAGCCGCGCGCCCTCAGCAGATCGCGCGCCTGATAGAGCAGCGAAGTCTTACCCATCCCCCGCAGCCCGGTGAAAATAATCGGGTTCGCCTGCTTGCCCGCCTCCACCTGATCGGCCAAACTCTGAATCAGGGCAATCTGCGTTGCACGACCGGCTAGTACCGACGGTCGAGTGCCAGCACCCGGCGTATAGGGATTGGTTCGTGGCAGCTCAGACACGGTGCCTCCATCTACTCGGGGTCGAGATATTCGGGTCGAGCGTATTTCGGGCCAAAGGCTGTATGTTATACGTTTTTTGTATAGTTACGAAAGTATACGTCGATGAAGCAATCTTGGCCAGCGATTGGCTAGCGTTTCCAACGAATCCGAATCGGACCCCTTGCGGTAGAGGGATCCACTACCGTCGACCCCTGCGTAATTTCTACCTCGCCCTGGTCAACCAGGCGCCGAGCTGCCCTCCGCGCCGGTTCCATCAGCTCGCGCCATCCTTCGGCATTCACCGCCCGCGCCGCCTCAGACGGGCAAATCGTGGCGTTTGCCGCTCGGACCGACAACAGCTGGCGAATTGCAGACTCGAGTTCGTTGTCGACCGCGGTGACCCTGCGGCTCCGGCAGGCAGCGCCGCAATAGGCGATCTCCGCCCAATTTTTTTCCCACTTCTTGCGCCACTCAATGGTGCGGCCACAGGATTTGCAGGTCTTCGGTTTGGGGGTCACTCCCCCAGTGTGCCGCGGACCGGCTGAAAGCGTGCGGCACCACTGGCGCCACGCAAGGGACTTCGTGTCCCGCGGAAACAATAATCACGGCGGTATGAACCCGTCGTGTCAGCTCGATATTGCCAATCGACGCACCGACTCCGGAAGGGCAATGCCCGCCCGTAAATCCGGCGCTGGCAACGGCTCCGAGCGCACGGCCACCAACGGAATGACCCCGGCCCAGACATCCGTGGCGAGATCCGCTGCGGTGTCCTCCGGCCAGTCGTGAGAGACCTTGACAGAAAATTCGTCCACGATCATGCGCAAGACGAGTGTCGCGGCCAATTCTTTCGGCAGTGAGGCGCGCACTTCTCTGGTTCGTCCCGGGATGAGAGCCTCGGTAATCACATCTAGCGCTGCGACCTTCTCCTGCCCCTCCACCGCAACGCAGCGACCAAACAGCACACCGCTGCGGTAGTGCATCGACGATTCAAAGGCGGATCGCGCCACAACCAAACCGTCGACCGCGGTAATCGCCATCGAAACCGGAATTCCGGTGGCGAGTTGCCGCAACCACCAGGAACCGGTTGAGCCGTGAAGCAAGAGCGTGTCGCCATCGGATGCCACGGCGATTGGCATCACCACGGGCAGGCCGTCAACAGAGAAACCAAAATGCCCAACGACAACCTCGGCCACCAGGCTGTTCAGTGCCGCTCGGTCGGCGGAGTCCACCATATCGGCCAGCCGCGTCGGGATGACCCGCGAACTCATTCGGCAGCATTCTTGGTGAGGAAGATCTCAATCGCCTCAACAACCAGAGCATGGTCTTCTGCCTGAGGAAGCCCCGACACCGTTACGGTTCCAACGAGGCCAACATTCACAACGTTCACCGGAAAGGATCCGCCGTGGCCGGAAAACTGCAACGCGTCGATCCAGGGTGACTGGTCGAATATCGTGCCGCCGAGCTTCGCGCGGAGACCGGCGAGAAACGAACTGTGACCAAGCTCACGCACGGTTCGCGTTTTGCGGGCCACCCACACATCGTTGTGCGCGGCCGTCCCGGCCAACGCCACATGAAAAAGCTGTTGCTGTCCGCGGGTGATATCGATGGTCACCGCGAGTTCGCGCTCTAGGGCGAGTTCCACCAAGAGCGACCCGAGGGCGAGGGCGTCCGCGTTACTAAACGTGCGAAAGCGCAACGTGCGCTCCTGTTCCTCAATGGCCGCGATGAGCTGTGCGATGGCTTCCATCATTGGAAAATCTTTCTTATTGAGGTCGGCATAGCTTGGGCAATGACGGGAAGGAAAATGCGATCAGCAGCGACGGTGACGCGATGCTGTGGTTACGCTCCGACGAAGTCCGTTACATTTCCCACGTAGCGGGTGTTGTCAGTGGGCACGGGTGCCACTACGGCAAGGGCGATCTCGGCAGCAAACTCGGCCACATTGTAGAGACGACCCGCGGCTTCTTTTCGGGCGCCGATCGCGCCCGGGTTTGCCCGCTCGAGCAGCGTCGCCGTGATGGTGCCCTCGATCATGTCGCCCGAGACGACCACAAATTCGATACCGAGTTCGCTCAGCCGCGGAATCATGGCACGCAGGGCGTCCTCGCCCGCACGCTTGCTGAGCGCCACCGGAAGGTACTCCGGCATCGTCTCCACGGTGTTAATGAAGTGCGCCTGGTGGCTGGTGACAAACACCACGCGGCTGCCCGGAGCGAGGTAGGGAAGCGCTTCCTCTAAAAGGCTTAGTTGCGCATCTCGATTGAGCTGCATGGCATAGCCAGGCGCCATTCCGGCTTCCATACCGCCCGAGGCATTCATCACGAGCACGTCGAGGGCGCCCCAAGTAGAAGCGATGGTGTCAAATAGGGTTTTTCGGGATGTCGCGTCGGTGAGGTCTGCCCCCACGGCCATCGCCGTACCACCGTTTGCTTCAATCGCGGCCACAAGTTTGAGCGCGCGATTCTCTTTGTTGCGGTAATTGATCACTACGCGTGCGCCCGCGTCGGCAAGAAGGGCGGCCGTGTCGGCGCCGATTCCCCGCGACGAACCGGTAACCAGTGCGCGCTTTCCAGAGAGAGAGTGAGCGGGGAGCGGGGATTTTACGGTGACAGTCACGGCAACTGAGACTACCCGTACCGACGATACCCGTGGTTTCGGCTCCCGCTCGGCGCTAAATTTTCACCCGTCACGCAGACCGCGAGAGTAGCCTCAGAGGGGAAAAAGTACCGGAAAGGCGGGTGCACGGTGGACCCCCTCAACTACCTCTGGATCGCTTGGCTGGTTCTGGTGTTTGTGTTCGTGATCGTGGAGCTTCTGAGCCTCGACCTGATGTTTTTGATGCTTGCGGTGGGAAGTCTGGCAGGCCTCGGTGCCAGTGCCCTCGGCTGGGCATGGTGGGTGCAAATTATTGTCGCTTCCGGGGTGTCGCTGTTGCTCGTTCTAGGAATTCGTCCGGTATTGCTCCGGGCACTCAGGCGTGGCGGGGATCCCACCCCAAGTAACGTCGCCGCGCTCATTGGGATTGAGGGCCGCGTTGTGAGTGAGGTCAACGACATGGGCGGCATGGTGAAACTTTCGAACGGTGAAACCTGGACCGCGCGCCGCGGCCCGGCCCGGGGATCCGCTATCAGCGTCGCCGCCACCGTCATTCGTGAGGGCGATCGGGTCGTCGTCACGGCCATCGAAGGATCCACCGCAGTGGTAACAGCAGCCGAAAATAATGTCTTGCCCAGTGATTTCCCCAGTGAAAGGAACACCCCCTATGCCTGACTCGGGGCCACTCGTCATTCAGATTTTCGTAACGGTACTGCTGATCGTTTTGGTGGTGTTCGTGCTGGTGGTGTTGGCCCGCGCCATCCGAATCATTCCGCAGGCCAGCGCTGGCGTGGTGGAGCGTTTGGGCAAATATCACAAGACACTCATGCCCGGGCTCAATTTATTGGTGCCATTCATTGACCGAGTTCGTCCGCTCATTGATATGCGCGAGCAGGTCGTATCTTTTCCTCCCCAGCCGGTCATCACGGAGGACAACCTCGTGGTTTCGATCGACACGGTAGTTTATTTTCAGGTCACGGATGCCCGCGCCGCCACCTACGAGATCAATAACTACCTCGGTGCCGTGGAACAACTCACGATCACCACCCTGCGAAACGTCGTCGGTGGGCTCAATCTCGAGGAGGCACTCACCAGCCGTGACAACATCAACGGCCAACTGCGAATTGTGCTCGATGAGGCCACGGGCAAATGGGGTATCCGGGTGGGTCGCGTGGAGCTCAAAGCAATCGACCCGCCGGTTTCGATCCAGGATTCGATGGAAAAGCAAATGCGTGCCGAGCGCGACCGTCGTGCCGTGATCCTCACGGCCGAGGGAACCAAACAGTCTGCGATTCTTACCGCTGAGGGTGCCCGGCAGGCCGCCATCTTGTCAGCTGAGGGGGACGCGCAAGCTGCGGTGCTTCGAGCCAACGGCGAGGCGCAGGCGATCACCACGGTTTTTGGTGCGATCCACGCGGGCAATCCCGACGGTCCATTGCTCGCCTATCAGTACCTCCAGACCCTGCCGAAAATTGCCGACGGTGCAGCGAACAAGCTGTGGATTATTCCCTCCGAGCTCACCGAGGCGCTCAAGACCATTGGAAAAGGGTTTGCCTCGGACGGGACGACCACTTCCGGGGCGACACCGCCACCGGCGGAATCCCCCTAAATGGCGCGCTCCGCTTTCTTTGCCGGTTCAACCCCACGGGTAATCGCCCATCGCGGTCTGACATTGAGAGCACCAGAGAATAGTCTGCTCGCGTTTTTACAAGCGCTTTCGCTCGGTGTCACCCACCTCGAAACCGATGTTCGCGCCACCCGCGACGGAGTGGCCGTTTTGGCTCACGATGCTGACTTTCGACGCTTACTCGGCCGATCAGAACGAATCGCCGTCCTTAGCTTTGCCCAGCTGTCACTGATCGATCTGGGCGTTGACCAACGCGTGGCCAGCCTCCGCCAGGCGCTCGATGCATTCCCCGAGGCACGGTTCAACCTCGACATCAAATCCGCGGATGCGGTGCAACCTACCGTCGACGCCATCCTGTGGGCTCAGGCCACCGGCCGGGTTCTCGTTACTTCCTTCAGCGAAGCTCGTCGTCGGGCCGCCGTCGCACAGCTGCCGGGAGTCGCCACCTCGGCGTCGGCCCGGTTGGTCACGCTGGCCTACCTCGCCGCCCAGTTGCGTCTTGCACCCCTCGTCGATCGGGTACTGCGAAACGTCGATGCTGTGCAGCTTCCAGAACGATTTCATGGCGTTCGCATTCTTAGCGAGCGCACGCTGACGCTACTTCGACGCAACCACCGCGAAGTGCATGTCTTCACCGTGAATGACTTGGCTCAGATGCGGCGTCTCTGGCGATCGGGCGTTGACGGACTGGTCACCGATCGATCAGATCTCGCCCAAATTGAGGTAGAGAACTTTACTCAATAAAGTTTTCGGGTGGGCGGAAAATGGCCTTAGATTCACTGTGAAAATGCTGATTTATCCACAATAAGAAATAATTTGGGTCACCGTGGAGTTTGTTGTTGTCAGAACAACGTCGAAAGGGGTTACACCATGGCAGACCGAAGTTTACGAGGAATGCGACTGGGCTCACAGAGCCTGCAGAGCGAAGAAGGGGTTACTTTTTCACCCCGAATCACCAGCACTTATCAAGCGGCCGACGGGTCCACGTTCGACGTCACCTTCTCGGCAGATGCGGAAGTGCCGCAGGTTTGGGAGTCCGCCAAGACGGGTGCAGAGGGCATCCTGGTCGACGCCGAGGGAGTGCCGGTCATTATCGACAAACCCGAGTCAAAGATTCCCCGATCCCACTGGGACATGCTGCTGGAGCGCCGCACCAGGGTCGAGTTGGAAGAACTTCTCATCGAACGTCTTGACGTGTTTCGTGCCCGCCGAGGCGAGCTGAAGGTCGACGCCTAGACCTAGCACCCAGCGACTGATGTCCAACGGCACCTGCCGATCAAAAATCCCCCGTCATTCCCGTCGGGGGATTTTTTGCGCGATCCCCCACAGGGTGACCCGCCACAGTGCCTCCAAGACGATGCCACTGTGCATCTTCGAGCGACCGAGAGTACGTTCCACAAAGACAATCGGGTGTTCGGCCACAATCGCGCCCGCCTGCTCCAGTCGCCACGCCAACTCCACCTGAAAGCAATAGCCCTGGGATGAGATCGACGCGAGACGAGTGCTGTTGAGAGTGGACGTTCGGATTACTCGAAAACCGGAAGTGAGGTCTCGAATTTTCGAACCGAGAACGGCACGGGAATACACATTGCCACTACGGGAGATTAACTGCCGCAACCAGGGCCAGTTTCGCACTTCACCACCGGGTACCCAGCGAGAGCCAATCACCAAATCCGCCCCAGCCTTAGCCAACGCAATCATCTCCGGCAGCGACCCCGGATCGTGCGAGCCATCCGCGTCGATCTCCACGACGTAGCTGTAGCCGCGCTCGCTCGCCAGGGCGAAACCGGCGCGATAGGCCCCGCCGAGACCATCCTTAGTCAGACGATGCAGCACGGTGATCCCGGGATCACCGAGAGAGAGGGTCTTTGCTAACTCCCCCGTGCCGTCGGGGCTGGAGTCATCCACAATCAGAATGTCAGCCTGTGGAACGGCCTGCCGAATGCGGCCGACAATGATCTCGAGGTTATCGATCTCGTTGTATGTCGGTAACACGATGAGCGTGTCAGCCACGGTGGTTCTCCTGTCGGCGGGCCGCAAATGCAGCAACAATCAACCACGCCAGCGCGAACGCGCACAGGGTGAGTTCCAGCGGCAGCCCAATGGCTGTCGCCGGGGTGGTGGTGGTACTGAGCGGCACATCTTCAACCATGGTGCCAGCTTTGAAGGTCGGCAGCTGCGCGACGGTTTTGCCGCTCGGATCAATAATTGCTGAGGTGCCTACCGTTGATGCATTTACAACGCTTCGCCCGCTTTCGATTGCCCGGAGACGCACAATCGCAAGTTGCTGAACGCTCTCGTCGGTGTGGCCAAAGTCGGCGTTGTTAGTGGGCGCCACGATGATGTTTGCTCCCCCGGCGACCATCTGCCGAATGAGGTTGTCGTCGACGATATCGAAGCAGATCGCCACTCCCGCACGAATGGCTCCAAGATCAAAGACATTCGGCCGGGTACCGATTGTGTAGTCCCGCGGAACCAGTGACAGCAGATCTGGAGCAAGCGGATACCAGAAGGCGCGGTCGGGAACGTACTCAGCAAACGGCACCGGGTGAATTTTGTCGTACTGGGCTATTGCCCCGGCACCGGCCTGCCAGAGCAACAGGCTGTTGAAAGTTTGATCACCCTTCGCGGTGATGGTGCCCGCGATGACCGGTGCTGACAACTTGCTGCTGACCGTGTCGAGGGCTGATCGAGAGTACCCACTCAGCAACGGGTTGAGATCGGCCGAGTTTTCCGGCCAGACCACGAGGTCAACTTTTTGGCCAAAAAGCGGTGCGGTGGCCGCCAGATGATCCTGCAAGATTTGCCCGGGCACGTATTTTGCAAAAAGCCCGGCATCGGCGTTTCCCTGCACCGCTGCGATTCGAGCCGTGCCGCTGGTGGCGACCGCGAACACCGGCAGGAATGCCATGGCCGCTAGAAGTGCCACCGGCAGGAGATTACGGATGCCGCGGCGCGCCCGCGACGACAGTGCCTGTTCCCCTGCCGACCTGACTCCAGACTCGCCCGCGACCGAACGGACTACTTGAACGATCAGGGCACTCACCCAGACGATGAGAAAACTCAACCCGGAGATTCCGACCCAGGCCACGAGATGGGCGAAGGGGCCCTCTGATTGCGAGAACGCGAGCCTGCCCCAGGAGAAGCCTCCGTAGGGCCAATTGCTGGTGATCGTCTCGCGCAGAAGCCATAGGCCTGCAATGGCGGCGGGCGTGACGCCATAGCGCATCGTGGCAGAACGGGAGCCCCGGGAGAAGCGCCAGGCCAAGGCAATAATCGCGCATCCCAAAGCGAAGAAGACCGACTGCAACCCGGCCAAGGCGAGCCAGGGAACCAAACCGAGATACACGGTGAGCCAAAAGATATGGGAGCCCCAGAAGGCGAACCCCCCGATGAGCCCAACGAGGCATGCCCCCCAGAAGCGACGTCCTACCAGACACACGAGGAGCAGGGGCGTACCGACGAAAACCAGCGGCCACCAGCCGAGACCGGGAAAGGCCGCCGCATTCGTGACTCCGGCTATCGCCGCACCGAAGGTCGCCAATGACAGGGGCAGGGCGGGGGTCGCGCGCGCAAACATCGTGTTTATTCTAGATTGCCGGAAAGCACAGCATCCCCGCGGCCCGCCTACTTGCTGACTCAGGCGACGCTGGAGTACGCCACGATGCCACGGCGGATGAGATCGAGGGCGACCCGCGCGGTGGTCCCCACCGGAGCATCCGCCACCATCGACAGCTGATCAAGCAGGTCGATCGTCTGCTTGGTGAGGCGCACAAAGTCGCCTGCTGCGAGATCGGAATCCTGCAGCACGGAGTCGAGACTGCCCCCCTGTGCCCAGCGCGACATCGCCAACGCCAAACCACTCGACAGCGGGTTACTGCCCGGAAGCTTGTTCTCGCGCTCGATGTCGTCGAGGCGACTCCAGATGTCCCCGGTGGCCTCGAACGCCGGGCGGAAAGCGCCCTTGGGCAGGTATCGCTCGCTGACCTGACCCTCGTCTCGGCGAGGCTCAAAGATCAGCGACGCGGCCATCGCAGCCAACCCCGGAGCATCAAGGTCGTTCCAAATTCCCTGCCGCAGGCATTCGGCGACCAGGAGGTCACGTTCACCGTAGATTCGGCGCAGGGTGAGCCCGTGGGTGGACAGCGTGACCGTGCCGGCATCATCGCGGCTGAGGTAACCGAGCAGCGCCAGCACATCGGTCACCCGGTCGAAGACGGCGGCAACCGCCCCGGTGCGTCCACGAATCTCGCGATTAAGGTCATCCATTTGCTTCTTCAAACGCCACCAGCGCTCCGCCCAACGGGCATGAGCCTCGCGGTCGTTGCAGGCGTGGCAGGCATGCTGCTTGAGACGCTTTCTCAGGGCGGCAAGCTGGTGCTGGCGTCGTTCGCGATCGCCACGGGACTGACTATCGCTGCGGCCCTCGCCCTTGCGTTCCAGATCGCTGAGCTCGCGACGAATTGCGATGTACTCGTCAAAGTTTCCGAGGTGACATTCCATCGCCGTCGCGAACCCGGCAAGGGACTCCTGCTGGCTTCGCACTTTGCGTGCCATGTCCACAACCGCTCGGTCGGCTTGAAACTGCGCAAACGAGGACTCGAGAATCGCCCTCGTGCGATGGCGCCCAAACTGCTCAATCAGGTTGACAGCCATGTTATAGGTGGGCTTGAAACTTGAATTCAGTGGGTAGGTGCGCTTGGAGGCGAGGGAGGCAACAGCCTGCGGGTCGAGGCTGTCTTGCCAGTGGATGACGCTGTGTCCTTCGACGTCGATGCCGCGACGCCCGGCTCGTCCGGTCAGCTGGGTGTACTCCCCCGCTGTGATGGGCACGCGGGCCTCGCCGTTGTACTTCTCCAATTTCTCAAGGACCACGGTGCGCGCCGGCATGTTGATCCCGAGCGCCAAGGTCTCGGTGGCGAACACCGCCCGAACGAGGCGTCGCTGATATAGCTCCTCGACAACCTCCTTGAACGCCGGAAGCATTCCGGCGTGGTGTGCCGCCACTCCGCGCTCTAATCCGTCGAGCCACTGCCAGTAGCCGAGCACCGCGAGATCCTCGTCGAGCAGTGTTCGGCAGCGCTCATCCACGATGGCCCGAATCTCATCGCGCTCTTCGATCGTGGTGAGCCGTACCCCAGCGCGCAGCACCTGAGCTACAGCCTGATCGCATCCCACGCGGCTGAAGATGAAGAAGATGGCCGGGAGGAGATTGTGCCCCTCCAGCAACTCGACGACTGCGGCCCGGTTCATCCGGCCCTCATCGGGGCGGCGCGAGCGATTGTTGCCGGTGTTTCGCGACGACCCGCGATCGGGGACTCCGCGCCCCTGGCGGGCTCCGGTGGTGCGTCCGCCATGGTGGGCAAGGCGCACGAGCTCCGGGTTCACGCGGTGCGCCGCAGACTCCTTGGCCGCTTTCGACCCGAGCCCGCTGGCACCGTCAAACAGGTCGATCAATTTGGACTGCATCAGGATGTGTTGATCAAGGGGTACCGGGCGCTCCTCCGAAACGATGACCTCGGTGTCGCCGCGCACCGTCTGTAACCAGTCACCAAATTCTTCCGCGTTGGAGACGGTGGCGCTCAGGGAGACCAATCGAACGGTCTGAGGGAGGTGGATGATCACCTCCTCCCACACGGCTCCGCGGAAGCGATCGGCGAGGTAGTGCACCTCGTCCATCACCACGAAGGCGAGGTTGGTAAGCAGGTCCGACTCCGCATAGAGCATGTTGCGCAGCACCTCGGTGGTCATGACCACAATGCGGGCGCCGGAATTAATGTTCGTGTCTCCGGTGAGTAAACCCACCTCCTCGGCACCGTATTCGGCAACAAACTCCTGAAACTTCTGATTACTCAAAGCTTTCATCGGTGCCGTGTAAAAAACCTTGGCGCTTGGATGCTGCATCGCCAGAAACACAGCGAACTCAGCCACCACCGTCTTACCGGCCCCGGTGGGTGCCGCGACCAGCACACTGCTACCGCGCTCCAACGCCGCGCAGGATGACAGCTGAAACGGATCCAGGTCAAAGCGCTGGCGGGCGACAAAATCGTCGACTTGGGGGTGGGCACGGCGCGTGGCTGATGCCGCGAATCGTTCTGCGGGGGTCAGCGGGTTTGTCATGCGGGAGGAGACTCCAAGACTTCGGTAAACATTTTGGCGGCTCGCTTCGCTGCAATCCGGTCGTGCCAGAACGCGATACCGACGGCGCAGAAGTACAGAAACACCATCGGAATGGCCAGCAGGAACATGGAGAAAACGTCTGCGGCCGGGGTGGCAATGGCACAGAACAG
>JACMPQ010000046.1 GCA_014377425.1 Microbacteriaceae bacterium
AGGATCTTCTTGGGCATGGGTCAACCGTGCCACATCCATCCACGCCGTGTCGCAGCTCGGGGCCGCACTACGGTTGGGCCATGGACATCGTGCTGCTCTTCGTTGTGTTGCTCGGGGCAATCGGTGTCACCGCTCTCGCCCGGCGGAAGGGGCTTCAGCCCGCCCTGATGGTCACGGATACTCGGATCTGTGCGATGCCGGATGCCTGCCCGGCCGGGGATCCGATCAAGGTGAAGTATGTCTTCGAACTGCATCCGAAAAACCGACCGGCAGACCTACGATTCAGCTGACTTTTTTCCGATCCGCCCAGCTGATTGGCGTGGGCAATAAATGTTCCCCCCTTTTCGCGCGGTATTTTTCTCTGTTCGGTCCACCTCTACCGGTCCCTATTGCGGCGGTGAGCAGTGTAGGTTTCGCAGCGGTCACGGGTGAGGGTTCGGGCAAATTCCCGGCTAGAGCATGGAGCCGAGGTCGGAGCCGATCGAGGGGTAGGTGGCGGTCATCGATTTCAGCTGGCGGGACGTCAAGCCGAGTTTGATGGCGAGGCCGAAGATGTTAATCAGCTCGGCATAGCCGGGTCCGAGCAGGTGCGCACCAAGGATCTGGTCGGTCGTCGTGTCGATAATGATCTTGGCGCCAGCGGTTGTCTCGCCCACCCGGTAGTTGGAGTACCAGCCGCTGGTGTTGCTGCGTCGCACGCTGATGTCGAGGCCGCTGTCGCGCGCTTCCTGTTCGAGGATGCCGACCCGGTTAAGTTCCGGGATGGTGAAAACGGTGGTCGGCACGGCCGTGTAGTCGGGGACGGTGGTGGCGCCTGTGAGCATGTTGGCAGCAGCGACCTTGCCCTCGAATACCGCGACGGGAGTGAGAGGTTTGCCAGGCGTGTCGGCGGCATCGCCTGCGGCAAACACGGCAGGGTTTGTCGTGCTTTGCAGGTGCCCTGCCACGGTTACCCCTTCCGGTCCAAAGGCGATATCCGCGGCGTCGAGGCTCAGCCGGTCAAGGTTGGGAACCCGGCCGGCGCCGTGCACCACCAGGTCCGCGCCGATCGTGAAGGACTTACCTCCCTCCTCTCCCGCTACGTTCAGTCCGCTCGCGGTGCTGGTGACGCCTTTGATCGTGCTGGCGCGTTGCACCCGGATTCCCGTCTGCTCGGTCTTTTTCACGAGAAGTTCAACGAGGTCGGGGTCAAACTCGCGGAGGGGGCGGTCGCCGTGGTCGATGATCACGCAATCCACCCCGGCGCGGGCCGCGATGTGCGCGAACTCGAAAGAGATGAACCCACCACCGATGAACACGATCCGCTTCGGCAATGTGTCGAGATTCAAAAAATCGGTACTGTCGATCAGGAGCTCATGGCCAGGAAAGCTCAGCGGGCGCGGGCGCGCTCCCGCTGCGATCAGGAACCGCTTCGCACGATGTTCGGTTCCGTCGATCTCGAGCTGATTCGGTCCGGTGAACCGGGCGTTGCCATGAAAAGTCGTCACCCCGTTACCGATGAGTTCGTCTTCCATCCCTTGGGGTACACCATCGGTGAAGCCTCGCTTGTGGCGCATCAGCGCCGACCAGTCCATGGATAGCCCGTTCTCGGCGATACCCTTATCTCGCATCCGGTGAGCGGCGTCGATCACTTCCGCTCCGCGGCGAAGGATCTTTTTCGGATCACATCCACGCAAAGCGCAGGTGCCCCCGTACGGCAGCGCGTCAACGATCCCCACCCGCCACCCCGTGATGGCGCACTTGTTCGCCGCCGTCGTGCCGGCCATCCCGGCGCCGATTACTAAGAGGTCGTATTCCTTGCTCATGCGCAGTTCCTTTCAGCCGACGCTAATGCCGGATCACACTATGGTTCCCGCTTGAAGTCGCACTGATCACGCGGCGAGGATTGCTGCTCGCAGTTGGTCAAGCGTTGGCGCACCGGCGAGCCCGTCGGGCGTGGGGTAGAGGCGGCAGGCCAG
>JACMPQ010000047.1 GCA_014377425.1 Microbacteriaceae bacterium
GCGATCGCCGCTCACATGAGGACCGACCTGATCGAGGATGCCCTCGTGATGGCCATGGCACTGCGCGGAGACAGACCAGCGCACATCATTTTCCACAGCGACCGCGGCACCCAATATGCCTCGGCGCAGATCACCACGTTCGCGATCAAGAATGGCATCACCCGCCCGATGGGATTGACCGGTATTTGTTGGGACTGTGAGACGATCAACCCATCAGGCCAGGTCGCGGCTTGACCCGTGTTGGGATTGACAGCCGGCCTCATCGCCGGCGTGTCCTTGCGTTGATCTGTCGGCCGCGACCGGGTCTGGTGCCTGAAGTTTCACCTGGCCAAGCCATGTCCCAATAGGGGCCTTTCCGTAGGCGTTCGCTGCCTGCGTGGATCGTCACAGTCCTGACTGACTTCCTCTCGTGGAATTGCTCGTCAACACCCCACGAAAGGCAGCCATGAGCTCATCTGTTCTGAAGCACCCGCGAAAGTCGCGACCAGCGCTCCACGGCGAAGGGGTGATCCTTGGCGTCGACACACACAAGGATGTCCACGTCGCGGCGATCCTGACGATCACGGGAGTTCTTCTAGCGACTCACAGCTTCCCGACGACACGCGATGGCTATGCAGCGACTTTGGAGTGGGCCCACCGGTTCGGGGACGTGAACGCGGCCGGTATCGAATGCACCGGGTCGTACGGTTCCGCGCTGATGAAATACCTCCAAACCCAAAACGTGACGGTGTTCGAGGTGAATCAACCAGACCGAGCACTGCGGCGCAAAGCCGGGAAAACAGATGCCGTTGACGCTGAAGCCGCGGCCCGGGCAGTCATCGCCGGTCGGTCCTTGGCGACGCCGAAAACAGGTATCGGTGCCGCCGAAGAACTACGCCAAATGCGGTTGGTGAAATCGTCAGCAGTGAAGGCACGAACGACCGCGATCAACCAGCTCAAAGGCCTCGTAGTCGGCGCAGAGCCAGCACTGCGCGATCAGCTCCGTGGACTCAGTACCAAAGCCCTCAGCCGAGCCTGCGCACTGCTGCTGCCCAGCACCGTCGAACGCATGCTGATGAGTGAACTCGCCACCCGCATCCACCACCTCACCGAGCAACTCAGCCGCCTGGAAACGGCCATGACACGCACGGTGACGGCCTGCGCGCCCGAGCTCCTGGACCGCCCCGGCGTCGGCTACGACAGCGCCGCGGCGCTACTCATCGCCGTCGGCGACAATCCCGAAAGAATGAAGAACGAAGCCGCCTTCGCAGCGCTCTGCGGCGTCAGCCCGGTCGAGTTCTCGTCAGGAAAAACGACGAAGCGGCGCCTCAATCGCGGTGGGAACCGCCAATCCAACGCAGCCTTATATCGAATCGTGCTGACGCGCCTTCGGTGGGATGAAACCACCCAAAACTACCTACAGAACCGCACCGCGCAAGGGAAAAGCAAGCGAGACGTCATCCGCTGCCTCAAACGATACCTCGCACGCGAAATCTTTACCATCCTCAAAACCATCCCCGACCAGCACAAAAACCCGGCGCAGCACGAATTGACAACATAGGGGCATCAACAGTACGGCGGAAAGTTTTTTCTCGATACTCAAGAACGAACGCGTTCACCGCACCGCATATGCCACGAAATCACAAGCCCGCAGCGACGTCATCCGCTATATCGAAGGGTTTTACAACAGTCGACGCCGGCACTCCGCGCTCGGTTACCGCAGGCCTAACGAAGTCCACTATGGCTATCAGCAGCCAGCATTGGCAGCGTAGAAGAATCCACTAATTCCGCTGTCCGAAATGCCCGCGGCAGCTCACACCGCTAAAAACCGAAGGCCGGTCGAGTATTTCTACTCAACCGGCCTGTTCGCTTGGATTTCATGAAAACGAGACTTCAATTTCCTGAAACACCCACAGTGCGCGAGAGGGGACTTGAACCCCTACGTCCTTTCGAACACTGGCACCTGAAGCCAGCGCGTCTGCCAATTCCGCCACTCGCGCGAACTTAGGAATGCTAACACTGCGAGGGGGGTCAGCGCCATTCGACGGCGCGCCGCGCGGGTCCGGGGGCTGAATCGGCCCAATCTCGGCCCCCGCAGCCATGACTGCGCCCGAAATTGGTAGCCGCGCCGGTAATTACTGCAGCGCCCACCGGTATCGGGCGCGACCATCAGGAGAGCCCGCCTATCGGGCGCGGGCACAACGGATGCCCGCCTCGGCCAGCCTCGGAGAGAACGGATGCCACCGCCCGAAACGGCCGCGCAGCATCCGCTCCCCGCCACCTACCGAAAAATACCCACGGAATGCCCATAATGGGCCCCGAATTCGGTCCGGGACCCTCCGCGGGTAGTATGGCTGTTCGTGCCGTTTGCGCCCTGAAGGTGGGTTGTCGCCCGAGACAAGTAACATGCTCATAGCCAAACGGACCGGATCGGGAGACCTGTGGGCATACTGGATAACTTTGAAAAAGGCTTGGAGCGCGCCGTCAACGGAGCGTTCGCCAAGACCTTTCGATCGGGCTTGCAGCCGGTGGAAATAACCTCCGCGCTGCGTCGTGAGCTCGACACCAAGGCCGCTGTCGTCGCGCGGGATCGCATCCTCGCGCCCAATCGCTTTACCGTGCGCATGTCCCACACCGACTACACCCGCATGAGCGCGCTCGGCGTCACCCTCATTGACGAGCTCACCGCCCTCGTGCAAAAGCACGGCACCGAGCAGCGCTACCAGTTCACCGGCGGCATCGATATCACCCTGCAAGACGACCGCAGCCTCAGCGAGGGCATGGTGCAGATCGACTCCAGCTCGGTCAAGAGCA
>JACMPQ010000010.1 GCA_014377425.1 Microbacteriaceae bacterium
AACCCGGTGACACCGGGGGTGTGGCGAACAACCGACCAGCTGTCTTCGTTGAGGTCCATGCGCACGAGCACGTAGCCCGGGATGCGCACGCGGTTCACCAGTTTGCGCTGGCCGTTCTTGATCTCAACGACGTCTTCCATCGGCACCTCGATCTGGAAGAGGGAATCTTCCATGGTCATGGAGATTTTGCGGTTCTCGATGTTCTGCTTGACCCGCTTCTCGAACCCGGCGTAGGAGTGGATGACGTACCAGCGGCCGGGGGCACCCTTGAGTTCGAGGCGGAAGGCCTCGTAGGGGTCGGCTTCGATCTCGTTGCCGTCTTCGTCGAACTGCGGTTCGTTCGGGTCGACCTCGGCGGCGGCCTCTTCGGCGAACACCTCGGAGGCGTCATCCGTGGCCGCGACGGCCGCTTCGGCCTCGTCGAGGGAATCGATGTCGAGGGCGTCTTCTACAACGGCATCCGCTTCGGCGTCCACGGCGTCGCCGCGAGCGTCCAGCTCCTCGTCGAGGTCGGATTCGACAACCTCGACGTTTTCACCGTCAAGGTGGAGCGCTGCTTCCTCGGCAGACTCGACCGAGAGCTCGTCTTCGAGGAGGCTGTTGCCCTCCTGCGCTTCGTCTACCTCTGAGGACTGCTCGGCAGCCGTCGCGAGGTCGATATCGTCGCGTTCTCTGTCAGACACTGAATTCCACTCCTTTGATGTTTCGCACCCACACTGTGCGATTGCGCACGCCTTGGCAGGCTTAAGGCTTTGACGTCGGCGCCGTTCCAACGAATTGAGCCACGCCCAAAGGCGCGGATGATGCGACTATTTGCCACCCGTGGGGCCGTTGCCGAACAGGTAACCGACGCCAATTCCGAAGACGAAGTCCAAGCCGGAGACCAGGGCCATCATGATCACGACGAAGGTAAGAACCACGCCGGTGTAACTGATCAGTTCTTTGCGGGTCGGGGTGACAACCTTATTCAGTTCGGTGACAACCTGCTGAAGAAACAGGGTGACGCGGGCAAACGGACTGCGCTTTGCGGCACTGTCAATTTTGGCGTTCGCGACGATGTCTTCACTCGGCTCGTCGATCACGTTCTTTGCCACTGCAACAACCTTCCGGGCGTTTGCCGATTGATCAGCCGATCAACCAACTCGTCGATGTTTCAGATGAATCTGACCTTTCGATCAAATACGTGTCGAGCTGCAGGGCGGACAGGACTCGAACCTGCAACCTGCGGTTTTGGAGACCGCTGCTCTACCAATTGAGCCACCACCCTTTGTCAGCGAACCCATGCTTTCTTCGCGGAGGCTGCTGCGAACCATTTGCCCAAAAAGGGCACACAAAAGCATGGCGAACTTCCGCCACTATTCCCAGTGTATTGCACCTCGAGAGGCGAGTAAAGCCAGCACCGGCCGCTCCACCGGCAAGGGGCAGGCCCTTTGTTAGTCTGGGACAGTGCTCAACAAACTCCCCCGGGTCTCTATTCGCATCGGCGCGATTGCCGAATCCGCAACGCTGAAAGTCGACGCGAAAGCCAAATCCCTTCTCGCTGCCGGACGCCCGGTAATCAGCTTCGCCGCCGGAGAGCCGGATTTCGCCACCCCGAAACACATCGTTGAGGCGGCATCCGCGGCTGTGATCGACCCGAAGAACCACCGCTACACGCCGGCCGCTGGTCTGCCCGAAATGCGCGAGGCCATCGCCGCAAAAACCCTGCGCGACAGCGGGCTCGCGGTCACCGCAGCGCAGGTCGTAGTGACCAACGGTGGCAAGCAAGCGGTGTATCAGGCGTTTGCGGCAATCGTCGACCCCGGAGACGAGGTCTTGGTGCCCACCCCCTACTGGACCACCTACCCCGAAGCCATCAAGCTCGCGGGCGGGGTGCCCGTTAGTGTGTTCGCCGGCGCCGATCAGAATTATCTGGTCACCGTGGAGCAGCTGGAAGCGGCCCGCACCGAGAACACCAAGGTGTTGCTCTTCGTTTCTCCGTCGAACCCCACCGGATCGGTCTATTCGCCGGAACAGACCCGCGCGATCGGTGAATGGGCAGTGACCCACGGTATCTGGGTTATCGCCGATGAGATTTACCAAAACCTCGTGTACGACGGCGTTACGGCGATGTCGATCGTTGAGGCCGTGCCGGCTCTCGCCGACACCGCAATTTTGGTGAACGGAGTCGCCAAGACCTATGCCATGACCGGCTGGCGCCTCGGATGGATGGTCGGCCCGGCCGACGCCATCAAGGCCGCCGCCAACCTGCAATCGCACCTGTCATCGAATGTGTCGAACATCTCGCAGCGGGCAGCGATCGCGGCACTCAACGGCCCGCAAGACGAAATCGAAAACATGCGTCTCGCCTTCGATCGCCGTCGCAAACTCATCGTCGCCGGGCTCAACGCCATCGACGGGGTTGTGTGCCCCACCCCCGAGGGCGCCTTCTACGTCTACCCGGACGTCACGGGCTTACTCGGTCGCGTCTGGTGCGGGGTCACCCCCACCACCTCGCTCGAGCTCGCCGACCTCATTTTGGAGCAGGCGGATGTCGCCGTGGTTCCCGGGGAGGCGTTCGGACCGAGCGGCTACCTGCGGCTCTCCTACGCGCTCGGCGACGAGGCGCTACTCGAAGGCGTAAAGCGGTTGCAACGCCTGTTCGCCTAACGGGCGCCAGTTCGTCTGATCGGCGACTGTTCGCCTCACCTGCGGCTGCTCGCGGTATAAGCGGATGTTGGCGTGACCTGCGGCTGCGCTATCAGCCAAGGTCAACGCCGAGGTACATCGGCTCGGGGCTAAGAGTCACCCCAAATTCGTTGCGTACACGCTCCTGGATAAACCGGGCGAGTTGATAGATTTCTGACGCAGTCGCACCACCGCGGTTGGTGAGCGCCAGCGAGTGCTTGCCCGAAACAGCCGCACGCGAACCCGGCAGGGCGAAACCGCGGCGAATTCCGGCGCGCTCGATTAGCCAAGCGGCGGAAAGCTTAACCGAGTCTGAGCCCAAGCCTGGGCCCGCACCCGGCTCGACCGCGAAGCGCGGGGCATCCCACGGCAGAAAACGGGCAAACTTCTCGCTCACAATCGGGTTGGTGAAAAACGATCCGACGCTCACCGAATCGGCGTCGCTCACATCGAGCACCATGCCTTTGCTGCGGCGAAGCGCCATCACGCTCGCGCGCACCTCAGCCAGCGGTAGCCGCGAACCGAGGGGCACGCTGAGGGCGCCGGCTAGTTGTTCGTAGGCGACCGGAGCGCTCTGGCCGGTGGCATCCGTGAGCTCCACATTTAGCGACAGCACGATGCCGCCTCGGCCGCGTTTAATTACCGAGGTGCGATAACCGAGTCCGAGTTCGTTCGCCAACAGAACGTGCACTTCGCCGCTCTCGTAGTCGAGAAAGTCAATTGCCGTGAGGCTGGCCGACAATTCTGTTCCGTAGGCGCCGATATTTTGCACTGGTGCGGCACCGCACGATCCCGGAATCCCGGAGAGAGCCTCGAGACCTGCGAGGCCCTCAGAAACGGTGAAGGCCACGAGGTCGTCCCAGGGCTCCCCCGCTTGCACACGAAGGGTCACCCGCCCATCAACCAGCGAAGGTAGGCGTTCGATCCCCCGGGTCAGAATCCGGATGACACTACCATCGAACCCCGAATCGGCGACCACCACGTTGGAGCCGCCGCCGAGCGCGAACCAGTCCTCGCCGGTGGCCCACACCTCAAGCGCGGTGGTCACGAGTTCGGCGCGGGTGAGCGGCGAGAACAGCTCACGCGCCGCGCCGCCAACGCGCAATGTGGTAAGGCTCGCGAGGGTGTCGGGTGTCAGCGCCGCCATCAGGTGAAGCTGACCCGAACCTGCGCTTTAGCAAGCACGGTTTTCTCGGCGAAGGTTACCGTGAGGTCGATGCGCGCCTCGCCGGTTGCCTCGTCGATCACGGCCACAACCGCTCTGATCTGCAGGGTGGCCCCAGGCTCCGGGTCAACGACCACCGGGCGGGTAAAGCGCACCCCGTAGTCGACCACGCGTCCACGCGGGCTCAACCAGTCCAGCACGGGTTGCACCGCGACGCCCATGGTGAGCATCCCGTGCGCGATCACGCCGGGCAGCCCCACGCTTAGTGCCACGTCATCCCGGTAGTGAATGGGATTGAAGTCTCCGGATGCCCCGGCATAGCGCACTAGGGAGTCGCGAGTCAGCACGATCTGGGTGTTCGCCACCACGTCGCCCACGGCGAGGCCGGCGGGAATCAGGTCGCTCATGCGTCGTCTCCGCGAACTACGAGGGTGGAGGTTGCCGTCACCACGTGGGCGCCCTGCGCGTCGACGATGTGGGATTCGGAGGCGACCATGGCGTTGCCGCCGAGCGTCTTTACGCTCAGCACTCGCAGGGTGGCGGTGAGTTCGTCTCCGGCAACGATCGGCCGGGTGTAGTGGAAGTTTTGTTCACCGTGCACGACCCGCGAAAAGTCTATTCCGGCATCCGGCTCGGCGAGAAGCTGCGCGAGGGTGGCTTCCTGCACCACCACAGCGAAGGTGGGGGGCGCGACAACGTCGGCGAACCCTGCGGCACGCGCAGCGGACGGGTCAAGGTTTATGGCGTTTCGGCTGAAAACGGCTCGCGAGAATTCGCGGATTTTTTCCCGGGAAACGAGGTAGGCCGGGGCGGGAGCAAACACGCGGTCGGGGAGTTCGGGGTTGACGGGCACGATTGCCAGCCTAACCAACGCCGCCATGCCCGCCGAAGGCGAAGGGGGATGAGAGCCGGGTGTTGGCCCGGGCAGACGAAAGGCCCGACTCCTGAGGGAGTCGAGCCTTCGCGAAAGCGGTGTTGGGGCTTACTGGCAGCTATCGCACTGCAGAAGGTCCATCGGGTCGACGGGCACTTCGTAGCCGCCTGCGGTGTTGTCGTTGTCCATGAGGACCTCCTATGAGAGTTGAAAGGGAAGAAACAGAACTGGATGACACAAAATTTGTGGGTGGTGCACGCATCTGCGGGTGTTGAGTAGCTGACGCGCTTGCCTACTATATAACCCTAATCACACTCCTGTCATTCCACTAGATGTAGTGTTTCACTTTTTTTCTCAGCTTTGGCTTTGGCGGCCTCGACGAGGGGCGGCAGCAGCAGCAGCAGCAGCAGCAGCGAAACAGCCTCGGCACGACCGTGTCGGCCGATCCCTCCCTGACCCCCGTTTGTGGCATTGCCGACCCGCTGTCGTCACGCCTAGCCTGAGAAGATCATCCTGGGGCGGGGGAAACGATGGGCGATCTCATGCACACACCGGAGTCGGTGACTACGGGTTTAATCTTGGCCACGACTGCGCCAGCCGGCTGGTACCAAATCAACGGCCAGGTTCGACGCTGGTTCGATGGTCGCCGCTGGACCGAGCATTACGCACCGGTTCTCACCCGGGTCACCTCCGAGCGCCTCGGTCTTGGCGGCGAAAATGTGAGCGTCGGGCTGCACGTGATGATGGTGATCATGACCCTCGGCGCGTGGCTACCCGTATGGGGCGTATTGACGGCGCTTCGTGGCATCCGAAACCGAGCCTTCAATCACTCCCTGCAGGAGCGGCGAGTCAAGCTCGCGCCCATCACCGCCTAGCTCAAACGTTGCGTCGGAAGATTTGCGCAATCAGCCCTCGAAGTAGAGGTGCCAGTGCAGTTGGCAGCCGGGGTTGAAGGGTGCAGCGCAATGTGGGCAAGACTGCACCGACCGATAGTCGGCAATCGTGTGCTCGGTGCTGCACACCCCGCACAGGATGGCTTTCTGCCCGAGCCACAGCTCGCGCGGCCAGGTGGTTGCCGCATGATCTGCCGCCTCGGCGTGGCAGCTGAAGCAGGGGTAGTACCGCTCGCAGCAGGCAAACTTAATGGCGATCACGTCTTGCGCACTGCCGTAGTGCACGCAGCGCGTTTGATCGTCGATGGTCTGGCCGTAGACGATCATTCCACCCCCCGGGCCGCGAGGGCATCGGCGAGGTCATCCGAGTGCTTCAACGACATCACCAACAGCGGCACGGCAAAGGTGGCCAGCCGCAGTTTTGCACCCCGTGCCCGCTGGGCCTCCCGAATGGTGGCGGCAAAACCCGCGATCACCGGAATGGTGGTGATGGTCATGGCCAGCAGCAGCCCGACGGCGGCAGAATTCACGCCCACCCGGCGCAGCGGCCGAAGGGCGCGATCAATGGCGTCGAGCAGGGCCGGGATGCGCGTGGTCAAGGTAATGAGGGCCGCGAGCACCACCACCGCGAGTACCCGTGCGGCGTTGCCCACTGCCACGAGCGGCGGCAAAAAGATGATTTGGGCGACCAGCATGAACAGCACCAGCCAGCGCACCGCAAAAACCTGGCGCGCCAGTTCTCGCGCCCCGAACCCGGCCAGCAGGTAGCCGACGATCACAAAAACGAGGGCCAGCGGCAGCGCCCACGGGGTGCTTCCGGCCACGGTGATCGCGAGTGACACGAGCATGAACAGCACTACCTTGAGGCCCGCGGGGGTGCGGTGCAGCAGGCTCGTGCCCGGGCGGTAGAGCGCGATCATCCGTGTTCGACCGCATTCGCGTAGCGATCAATCACAGCCGCGGGATGGCCCTGATCTACGAGCCGACCCTCGGAAAAGCGCAGTACGTGGTCGCAGCGCGCGGCGAGGGCGAGGTCGTGCGTCACCAGCACCAATTGCTGCGGCAACTCGTCGAGCAAATAGTTGCCGATGCGCCGAGTGTTGGCCGCATCGAGCAGTGCGGTGGGCTCGTCGGCGACCAAAATTTGTGGCTCTCCCACCAGAATTGCAGAGAGGGCCAGAAGCTGCTTTTGCCCACCGGAGAGGTTATGCGCCGGGGCGTCGGCGTGGGCCGCGAGCCCGTAGCGTTCCAGGGTTGCGGTAACCCGCACCGCGATCTCCGCCCGGGTGTACCCGCGGCCGCGCAACGTGAACGCCACATCTTCCGCCACGGTGGGCATCACGATCTGGGCATCCGGGTTGCTAAAAATGAAGCCGACCCGGCGACGAATCTCCTTCGCCTCGGTCACCGGGTTGAGTCCGCTCACCCGCAGCGTGCCACTGGTCGGCGTGACCAGCCCATTCAACAGCCGGGCAAACGTTGATTTACCCGAGCCGTTGGAGCCGATCACACCGATGCGGCGGTGATTCAGAGTTACCGATACCCGGCTCAGAGCGTGGCGATCACCGAACGCGACCGAAACCGCGTCGAGGAAAATCTCTGAGGGCGACTGCGGCTGCGACTGAGCCGCCTGAGCCGGGGCCACGCGGGGGCCTAGTAGCTGACGTGGGCGGCGGGCTCTTCGACGCGGGCCGTGACGGCTGCCGTGCGCACGAAGGACTGCGGGTAGGCGCGCCACAGGGCGAGACTAATAACCGTGGCGACGATCACCTTGATGACGTCACCGGGAAGGTAGACGACGTTCGAGAGCGCCATCTTATCGATCGGCGCGCTCAGAACCCAGGCCAACACGGGGATGCCCATGCCGTAAACCACAACGATCCCGCCGACGACGCAGCCGAGGGCCACGCGCCACCACTGCGGTTTGCGCGTGCCGG
This sequence comes from Microbacteriaceae bacterium, assembly GCA_014377425.1. Classification (GTDB taxonomy): domain Bacteria; phylum Actinomycetota; class Actinomycetes; order Actinomycetales; family Microbacteriaceae; genus Marisediminicola. Next base: position 7,537 of record JACMPQ010000010.1, read on the forward strand.
TGTTCACGATGAGCCCGATCACGAAGGCACCGACAACCCAGCCGATCAGGTAACCCGCGGTGGGACCGAAGAAGACGGCGGCGCCACCGTGGCCGCCGGAGAGCAAGGGGAGACCGGCGAAGACCAACACCTCGAACACCAGAACGGCGGCTGCACCCGCCCACGGCCCGAGCACAACGCCGGCCAGCATCATGCCGAGGTTCTGAACGACGATCGGTACCGGGCTGCCAAAGATCGGAATCGCGCCGGGTAGGCCCAAGACCGCGATGATTGCCGAGAACACTGCGATGCGGGTGAGATCCCGCAGCTCGAACCGAACCTTGCGTGCCATTGGCGTTTTCCTTTGCTCGATACGATTCGCGCTCACCTGAAAGCCGTTCACCTGAACGCCGTTCACCTGAACACTGTACAGGTGAGCCGGTACGCTGGTGCGACCATGACAAATCCCGACGGCCTCGGCACCCGGCAGCCGCGCCATACCCGCACCGATGTCGTGGCGGCAGCCCTCGAGATTCTCGACCAGCACGGACTTGCTGACCTCACCATGCGGCGCCTCGCCGCCACACTCTCGGTGCAGCCCAGCGCGCTGTACTGGCACTTTGCCAACAAGCAGAGCCTGCTGGCATCCCTCGCCGATCAGATTGTTGCCCGTGCCGATGGCCCAACCACAGGACTGATCACACAGCCCACCGAGTGGATACGCGCCACCCGCGCCCAGGCAAATGCCCTGCGCGATGCCCTGCTTGCTATTCGCGACGGCGCCGAGGTGGTCTCCAGCTCGCTCGCCCTCAGCCTCGGAGCCGCCAGCGCCCAACGCTGTCTGCGTGAGGCGATCGCGGGCGGTGGTTTTGACCCAATCATCAGCGAGATCGCGGCATCGGCCCTGCTGCACTATATTCTCGGCCACGTTTCGCACGAACAGCAGCGGCTGCAGGCCGATAGTCTCGGCGTTGTGGCGGGTTCTGTTGCGGCCGACCCTGCGGGGGTTGCTGCCACAGACGCAAATGCTCCAACGCAGCGTGCCCCGTTCGACTTCGGGATAACCCTGTTAATTGACGGCCTCGAATTGCAGCTCACATCGCGCACAAATCATTGAACCGGAAAGCCCCCATTACGGCCAAAAGACAAAATAAGGAGCATTTGTACGGAAAGACAAGCGATTCTCACTAATTGTTGTCACACCACTCCTAACTTGGCGCAGACAATTTGCGTGGACCGATCGTGACGAGCACACTGCTTTGATGCAGACCCACGGCGTTGCGTCGTCCCCGGAATCCCACCTCTCACCGCGTGATGCCGCCGGCCCGCCGGCCACCACGCGAGATTCCGGGGTGATGACGGTTGAAAAAACCCTCGCAATTCTTGAAATTGTGGCCGAACGTGGGGGCGCAACAGCCAAAGAGGTCTCCCTCGCACTGGGCTACCCCCTCCCCACCGTTTACCGGCTCATGCAGACCTTGGTGCACACGGATTACCTGGTACACCTCAAAGACGAGCATCGATTCGAGCTCGGCTACAAGCTCGACCGGCTCGGGGTATCCCTTCACCGACAAATTGCCGTGCCCGCGGCGGTGCGCAGCGAAATTGCCCGACTCCACGGGGTCGCCCGCACGGCCGGGTACTTTGCGGTGTACCGGGGAGCGGATGTGGTAGTCACCTACGTGGTCGACAGCCCCGAGCATCCCCGACTCACCCCCCTGCGGTTCGGCTTTCATGAGGCCGCCCACGCCACCGCCTTCGGAAAAATCATGCTGGCCGGAATGAGCCCGGAACAGGTCACCCAGTATCTCGAGGTGCACGGCATGCCCCGGCTCACCGAGACCACGATGACCTCACGGGCTGACCTCGACCAACAGCTGGTCGCGGTCAGCCACTTCGGCGTGGCGTGGGAGCGGGAGGAATTCGTTCCCGGCATGACCTGCGCAGCTGTTGGGGTGCGAAACACCGCGGGAATGATCGTTGGTGCGGTGGCGATCAGCGCACCCAGCACACAAATCTCGACCGCGCGAGAACAGGTTCTCGAACGGCAATTGCGTGACGTTGCCAACCAGGTCAGCAAATATTACCGATCCGGCCAAGTGCGCACGAGCGCAACCCCGACGGCCTAACCCTCCACCCAACGCAAAAAGGAGCCCGCCGAAACGGGCTCCTTTTTCCGTGCTATCGTGCGGTTCTGACTAGGCCTCCCACCACGGCGTGATGACCGCGCGGGCAAGGGTGTGTCCCGACATGTTGAAGCCGGCGAAGGCTGGCGTTGCGCCAGCATCCAACCCGAGGGTTTCGACATCTAGCGCGTGAATGCCGATGAAGTAGGGGTGCTTACCGCTTCCGGCCGGAGGTGCGGCGCCAAGGAAGTGGGCGAGGCCCGCATCATTCTTCAGCTGCAGTGAGCCGGTCGGGAGGCCCGAACCGGTATCGTCGCCGGCACCGGCCACGAGCGAGGTGCACGACGCGGGGATGTCAACGACGGCCCAGTGCCAGAAGCCTGCTCCGGTCGGAGCGTCGGGATCGTACATCGTGATGGCGAAGCTCTTGGTGCCCTCGGGGAAGCCGCTCCAGCTCAACTGAGGACTGGTGTCGGTTCCTCCGGCACCGAAGATTCCGCTGACCTGGGGGGTCGGCAGCTCTTCGCCGTTAGCCACGTCGGTGCTGGTGACGGTGAAAGTCGGCACCTGCGCGATTTTGTCGTAGGGAATGGTCTGTGTGGTGATGCTCATGATGTTCTCCAATGTGTTGTGGCAGAGATGATGGATGTTTTAACGCGGCCCAAACCGGCTAGATGCCGCCGGTCTTCAGCTGGTCGCAGATGTATTCGGCCTGACGGATCGCCAGCGCGACGATCGTGAGAGTCGGATTCGCTGCTGCCCCGGTGGTGAACTGCGAGCCGTCGCTGATGAAGAGGTTCGGCACATCATGGGCGCGACCGAAGCGGTCGACGACGCCATCCTGCGGCTTTTCGCTCATGCGAGCGGTACCGAGGTTGTGCGTGGACGGATACGGCGGGGTGCGGTGCGTGCTCGTTGCACCAACGGCGTTGTAGAGCAGCTCGGCCTGGGCGTATCCATGGTTTCGCATGGCCACGTCGTTCGGGTGATCGTCGAAGTGCACGTTCGGAACGGGCAATCCGTGCTTGTCCTTCACCGTGGTGTTCAGGGTAATCCGGTTGGACTCCTGCGGCATGTCCTCACCAATCACCCAGAGGCCCGCGGTGCGCGAGTACTGGTCGAGAATCTTGGTGAAGCCGCGACCCCAGGCACCGGGGTCGGCGAAGCTGGCAAGGAACGCTGGCCCGAGAGAAATCGTCTCCAGGTAGTAACCACCCGCGAATCCGCGGTCGGGGTCGTGCTTCGACTCGTCGGCGACGACCCCGGCCATGGTTTCGCCGCGGTGCATGTTCACCTCGTTTTCGAAGCTGGCATAGACCGACCCGGTGGTGTGGCGCATGTAATTGCGTCCCACCTGGCCGGACGAGTTGGCGAGGCCATCGGGGAACATCGGGCTCGCCGATTGCAGCAAAAGCCGCGGCGTCTCGATCGAGTTGCCCGCCACCGCGACCATGGTTGCGGCCTGGCGCTGGAGGTTGCCGTCTTTGTCGAGGTAGAGCACCGCATCCGCACGGCCGCTGGAGTCGTGGGTAATCTGCACGACGTGACTGTTGGGGCGAAGGTCCATCAACCCGGTCGCTTCGGCCCGCGGAAGCTCTCGCACCAGCGTCGACCACTTCGACTTGTTCTTGTCACCCTGGAAGTTGAAGCCATCCTGAATGGATGCCGGACGCCCATCGTACTCTTCGGCGTTCGTGGCGTACGGGCCAGTGGAGTAAAACGAGTAGCCAATTCTTTCGGCGCCGTTGGCCATCACCGTGTAGTTATTGTTGGCCGGAAGGGGCTTGCGTCCGTGAACGTGCGTGGAACCCATTGCGATTTCGGCGCGGTCGTAAAAAGGCTCCATCTCGGCGAGCGTGATCGGCCAGTCGAGCAGGTTTGCGCCCTCCACGCGACCGTAGGTGCTGCGAGTTGCGAATTCGTGCGCCTTGAACCGTGGCGTCGCTCCGGACCAGTGAGTGGTGGTACCACCGACCGCTTTGACGATCCAGGCGGGCAGGTTGGGAAAGTCACGCGCAACTCTCCACGAACCCGAAGTCGTGCGTGGGTCCAGCCAGGCCATCTGGTTGAACGCCTCCCACTCGTCGTTGACGTACTCGTCGTTGGTGATGTAGCCGCCGGCTTCGAGAACTACCACCGGAATACCTTTTGCCGTCAGCTCGTAGGCGAGCGTTCCGCCCCCTGCCCCCGACCCAATAATGACAATTGCTTTTTCGTTCAGGTCAATAGCGGTCATTTTTTCACCTCTGCCATTTCTGCGTCATTGTGACCGGGCTGGTTGCTCGTATTGGGTGTTATTTGGTTGATCGTGGCGGCGTACTGGCCCTTGGCGGAAGATGCATTGGTGGCAATCTCGACGAGCGTATTTGGCCCGACGTAGGTTTCGATTCGTGCCTTCGGGAGCCAGTCAAGATCGTCGAAGCCACGGTTGATATAGCCCCCCTTGTGAAAGCTTGGGCCCTCGTACCCCAAGACGTTCCAGACGTCTTCGTTGTCATATAGGTTCAGCACCGTCGTGCGGCGCACGAATCCAAAGAATTCTGTCGATTCGATGCGCTTGAGCACCTTGGTGGCGTCCTCTTCATTGAGATCGCGAAAGTCGCCCCCGGCTAGGTTGCTCAGGGTCAGCAGACCCTGAGTAAGTGCCACCCGAAACCAGGTGGAGTTCTCGGCTTCTTTGAGAATCGTGTCGGCGGTGCGTTCGTAGGGTCCGTCAGGAAAGCTGTCGTGCGGAAACGCCACCCGGATCACCCGGATAAGAACGCTGCGCGCCTCAGCGGTGAGTTCGGTGTCATTCAATTGCGGATATTTGGCGGGGTAAGCCATCAGGTGCTCCTTTGCTATCTGATTTAGTGCGATTAATTAGGGAACGAGGATGCCGCGACCGGTCAGTCGGCCAGCCTCAAGATCGGCGATCGCATCGTTCGCGGCGTCGAGTGGATAGACCGAGGTGTGTAGCTTCACTCGCCCCTGTGAGGTGAGGGTCATAAGTTCAACGAGATCGTTGTAGGTGCCAACAAGGTTTCCGATGACGTTGATCTCACGGGAGATGATCTCGATTGTCGGAATATTGACGGCGCCGCCGTAGCCGATGACGTAATGCGAACCCCGGTTGCGCAAGAGCTTCGGGGCCAGAAGTTCGGCACCGTTTTCCCCGACGAAGTCGAACAGAATGTTCGCGCCGCCACCTGTGATGTCCTGCACTTGCTTGTGCACTTCCTCATCGCTCGTGGCGAGCACGGTGTGATGCGCGCCGAGCTCCCGAGCAAGCTCCAGAGCTTTCTCGCTGCGATCGACCACCGTAATGGTGGAGCTCGTGATGGCCGCCAGCGACTGAATGCCGATGTGGCCGAGGCCGCCAGCACCAATCACTACCGCGTGGGTGCCCGGAAACAAGACATCCGCGGCCTTGCGAACCGCGTGATAGGCGGTAAGGCCCGCATCGGCGAGCGCCGCGACGTCTTGCGGGCGCACGCCGTCGTCAAGCTTGACCACGGCGCGGGCGTTGGTCAGCAATTGCTGCGCCATTCCGCCGTTCACATTGATACCGGGGAAGGTGGCGTTTTCACAGTGCGAATCCTGACCCACTCGGCAAGCCGGGCAGAGCCCGCAGCTGGTGAGGGGATGCATGATTACAGTGTCGCCCGGAGCGACATTGTGAACGGCGCTACCAACCGATCGCACCCAACCGGCATTCTCGTGGCCGAGAATGTAGGGCAGACTCGGGTGCTGAATGTGATCCCACTGGCCCTCGATGATGTGCAGATCGGTACGGCATAGTCCCGCCGCGCCAACATCCACGATCACGTCCCACGGTCCCACGATTGTCGGCTCCGCTACCTCCTCGAGGACCGGCCTCTCTTCGTACTTGTGCAGTCGTAATGCCTTCACGCGTTCCTCCTCATCGAGGTCGACCGGTCTGACGACCGTGACATGGCTAAATCTGGGCCTTGCGAAGCGAACCGTCTAGTTCAGTTCTCGTTGAGTGAGAATGTTTATCCTCGCTCGTTGCCGCGACGCTAGTGGTGATCGTCGGCTTGGTGGTTGCCCGAACCAGAAGATCTGCCGTCCATCCCGACAACCAGGCAAGGCTCACTCCGGCGACGAGCGCGATGACCGTGCCGGACCAGTTGCCGCTGGTGCCGAAGAATGCCGCCGTGCCGACAAAAGCTCCGGGAATGAAGGACAGAACCGACCAGTTTGCCTGGATGCACATCAAAAACGCGCCCACTGCTACGCAAACCGCCAGTGCCCCCGGCCATCCGCCCATCGCTCCTGCGGCCCATACTATGAGCCAGCCGTAGGCGACCCCACTGAGATTTGAGGGCAGGGTTTTAAGAAACCCGGTGCGTTTCGCGCCCGCCGCATAAAAGCATGCCCAGGCTGCGAAGGCGACCCAGGTGATGAGCCCGAGCGAGATACTGACCTGGGTCCAAATCCCGGCTAACACTCCAATAGTGATGCCAACGGCTGTATACGGTTTCATTTCCAATGCTCCTTTGCGTCGGATACCGAGGCTCTCGATATTTGTATGGTCAGCATCAAGCACTGCGGGCACTCCGGCTACGATCATTCTCAGGATGCGAGAATGTAAAAAACCGGCCCCGCCCTGCGATGCGGGCGGAACCGGCTTTCTGCCGCGAGCTTCAGTGCAGGAACACTTTTAGTGCAGGGTGACGCGCTTCGGCAACACGAAGACCAGCGCAATCGCCACCAGGGCGAAGATCGCGCTCACAAGCATCGACGTGGTGGCCGCGTCACCGAAATGCGTCGCAAGACTGGACTTTGAGATCGATGCGCCCAGCGACTTCGCCGCGGCAGCGGGGCTTACGAAATCGCCGCTTTTCATGGCGTCGGGCATGGCCTTGGTGACCTTGTCGGTGATCTCGCTTTTGAGGCTGGAAAGATTTGCCACGCCGAACAATACGCTCGACACCACGGCGATTCCGATGGCGCTGCCAACGCGCTGCATGGTGCTGATCACACCGCTGGCTGACCCGGCCTCCGCGCGATCGACCGTGGCCACAATGAAGCGGGCATTTGGAGCAATGAACAAGCCGTTACCGAAGCCTGCGACCGCAAGTGGCGCGAGCAGAATCCAGCTGGTGAGCTGAACCGGCGGGATGGCGAGCAGAATAATCCACAGCGCGATGAGACCGGCAGCAACCAGCACCGTGCCCAGAAGCAGCACACCCCGGCCGAGCTTCTGCGCAATGCGATCACTCTGCGACGACCCGACGATGTTCGCCAGGGCGAAGGGGATGGAGACAAGCCCGGATTCGAGTGCCGTGTGTCCGAGGCCCGCCTGCCAGAGCAGCGAAATGGTGAAGAAAATGCTCGTGAATGCCGCGAAGTAAACCAGGGCAAGAATGGTGCCGCCGGTAAACGCGGCATGGGAGAAAAGGTGCGGGGAAACCAGCGGTGAGGAGCCGCGGCGAGCGAGGGAGATTTCCCAAAACGCAAAGAGCACCAGCAGGATTACGCCCGCGATGAGGGAGA
>JACMPQ010000048.1 GCA_014377425.1 Microbacteriaceae bacterium
CAACTAGCTTGAGAATTCACATTGGAGCGAATGACGGGAATCGAACCCGCGCTATCAGCTTGGGAAGCTGAAGTTCTACCACTGAACTACATTCGCACATCCGCTGAAATCGCCGCGGTGCCTTAGCCATCGTAGCTCGCCAGCGGTGCTGCGGGCGCCCGATACGATGGGCGCATGCTGCTCTCTGACCGGGATATAACCGCCGAACTCGCCGCGAATCGCATCGGCCTCAACCCCTACGACCCGAGCATGATCCAGCCGTCGAGTGTGGATGTGCGCCTCGACCGGTACTTTCGGCTTTTCGACAACCATAAGTACCCGTTCATCGACCCGGCAGAGGATCAGCCCGACCTCACCCGGCTGGTTGAGGCAAAAGACAGCGAGCCGTTTATTCTGCATCCGGGCGAGTTCGTGCTCGGGTCTACGTTTGAGCGTGTGACGCTTCCGGATGACCTCGCCGCTCGCCTCGAAGGCAAGAGTTCTCTCGGGCGGCTCGGCCTCCTTACCCATTCCACGGCCGGTTTCGTTGACCCCGGGTTCAGTGGCCATGTCACCCTGGAGCTCAGTAACGTGGCGACCCTGCCGATCAAGCTCTGGCCCGGAATGAAAATCGGACAACTTTGCTTCATTCGCCTCAGCTCGCCCGCCGAAAAGCCCTACGGTTCGGCCGCGTACAGCTCCCGCTACCAGGGCCAACGCGGGCCCACCGCATCGCGCTCGTTCCAGAATTTTTACCGCACCGACACGAGTCGGTCCGATGTTGCAACAATCGGCGCTGAATCGAACGAGAGCAGCCACCGTGATGAGAGCCAGCTCGACTAGGTGAGCCTCACCACGCTGAACCACGCTGAACCACGCTGAAGTGCGCTGAACCACGCTGAGTTAAAATGGGGTGCACCGAGTTTGGCTGCACCGAGCTTGGCGACACCGAGCGAGACCGCGCTCCCTAAGATCAGGCCGCAGCCACCGGTATCCGCCACTGCTCCAGCTGCCAGCCCAACCACGGGCTGAACGCAAACGGGGCTGTGGCCACCGCGACACGTAGCTCGATCGGGTCCATCCAGAACCACTCGGCCACCTCCGCCGGGTTCGGGTTTACCTCATCGGTGGTGAACGCGGTGAAGACCGGGCAGATCTCGTTCTCCACAATGCCCGAGGCATCTGTTGCTCGATAGCGAAAGTCGGGTAACACCGGGGTGACATCCGTGACGGTGATTCCGAGCTCCGCCATTGACCGGCGAACCACCGCACTGGCTGGCGTCTCGCCGGGAGCCGGATGTCCACAAAACGAGTTGGTCCAAACGCCCGGCCAGGTGCGTTTCTGCAACGCCCGCCGAGTTACCAAAACCCGGCCGTCGGCGCGGTAGACGTGGCAAGAAAAAGCCAGATGGCGGGGGGTATCCATGGTATGAACCAGCGCCTTGTCGGCGGTTCCGAGGGCGTTTCCCGCTTCATCCACGAGCACCACAAACTCTGTCGTTGCATGCATATTGGTCAGTTACCCTAAGCGAGTGAATGCTCAGCGACTACACGAGATCTCCATAGGGAGGCAGCTCCAAGTCGACGCTGTGCTGGATCGGTTCTTCAGCCTAGCCAAGAATCGTGCAAAAGCCTTCGGAGCCGAATATGTCAAACTCTGGGAAGCGTTGGAGTGCAACACGAGTGGTGGGAAGCGGTTTCGTCCACGAATGGTGATGGCGGCCTATGAGGGTCTTGGCGGCACCGACATCCACGCCGCAGCGTACGTCGGAGCCGCATTCGAGCTGCTGCACACCGCACTGATCGTGCACGATGACGTGATTGATCGCGATTTCTCGCGCCGCGGCATCCCGAACGTCTCCGGAAGCTACCGCGACATTGCGACCACAGCCGGAATCCCCATTCCCACCGCCGAACACCGGGGAATGTCGGTGGCCATCATTGCCGGTGATCTCGCCCTCTTCAACTCCTACCGCCTCATTGATCGCAGCGGAGTGACCGGCGAGGTGCGCGAACACCTGCTCGAAATCCTGGACTACGCCTTGTTCGCCTCTGCCGCGGGTGAGCTCATTGACGTCGACCTTTCTCTTACCGCAGGGCTACCGGGGGTGGATGAGGTATTGACGATGGAACGACTGAAGACCGCCGTGTATACCTTCGAGTCTCCGCTGCAGGCCGGCGCCGTCCTTGCTGGCGCCCCAGATGTGGTCGTGGCGGCTCTGGCAAGCTATGGTCGCGAGGTCGGCATTGCCTACCAAATCGTCGACGACCTACTCGGCGTATTTGGCCTGGAAACCGAGACCGGCAAAACCACGCTCGGTGATCTGCGTGAGGGCAAGCGAACCGTTCTCATCGCGCACGCCACACAAACCCCCGAGTGGTCGGTGATTTATCCGTACATTGGCAAGTCGGATCTCAGCGAGCGGGATGCCACTCTGGTGCGCACCGCGCTGGAGGTCTCCGGCAGCCGCTCCTTCACCGAACGACTCGCGCGCAGTCATGTTGACCGTGCTCTAGCCAGTCTCGCTCATCCGGAAATTCCGGAGCCTCTGCGAGCCGAGCTTTCGGCTGTAGCCTTCGACGTTCTAAGCCGCGTTCGGTGACACAAAACCGAACGGCTCACCGCACACTATATGACCGGGTCGCCGAGGAAACCGCGGGCGGAGTCATCCGGTACTACTCCACCTCCTTCGGTCTGGCTTCCCGACTGCTGGGTGCCTCGGTACGCCAGCATGTCGAGAATATTTACGCACTCGTGCGCATCGCCGACGAAATTGTCGACGGCGCCGCCGCCGCCGCGGGGCTCGATGCCGGTGCCGTCGCTCGCGTGCTCGACGCGCTCGAACGCGACACGGAACAGGCCATGGCCGAGGGCTATAGCGCCAACTTTGTCGTGCACGCATTTTGCCTCACCGCTCGGGAAACTGGGTTTGGGGTCGAGCTCACCCGCCCCTTCTTCGCCTCCATGCGAGCCGATCTCAGTGCCACCGAACACACCCCAGAGAGCTTCGATGCCTATGTTTACGGCTCGGCAGAGGTGGTGGGGCTGATGTGTTTGAAAACATTCCTGTACGGGCATGTAGTCAGTGAGCCGGATGCCGCCACGCTGGTTACCGGAGCCCGCCGGCTCGGTGCGGCGTTTCAAAAGGTCAACTTTTTGCGCGACCTCGCGGCGGACTTTGACGGTCTCGGGCGCAGCTACTTTCCCGGGGTGAGTGTGGCGGGCTTCAGTGAGGTGGAGAAGCAGCGCCTGCTCGACGACATCGACGCCGACCTCGAAGTGTCTGCGCGCGTCATCCCCATGCTCCCATCCTCCTCCCGGCGGGCCGTGGCCCTCGCGCAGGGATTATTCGCAGAGCTCTCGGTGCGCCTGCGCGCTACCCCCGCCGATCAATTGGTGCGGGTGCGGGTGCGGGTGCCGAACCCCGTGAAGCTGCGAATAGCGCTCGCCGCAGCATTCGGATTTTCGCCGAGAGCGCCGCGCCGTGCGGCGCCCGTTCACAGCACGGTCGTCCCAGTAATCACGCCCCAAACCACACCAGCAAACACGAAGGTCAACTCATGAGCCGCATCATTGTCATCGGCGGTGGAATCAGCGGCCTCGCTTCGGCGGCGCTGCTGTCGCGCGAAGGGCACACCGTCACCATCGTGGAGGGCCGCGACCAACTGGGCGGACGCGCCGGATCGTGGGAGCACCAAGGCTTCCGCTTCGACCTCGGTCCGAGCTGGTACCTCATGCCCGAAGTATTCGACCATTTCTTCAAGCTTCTCGGCACCAGCGCCGCCGAACAGCTCGACCTGGTGACACTAGACCCCGGCTACCGCGTGCTTTTTGAGGGCGAGAGCGAAGGCATCAACGTTGCCGCGTCGCCGGAAGAGAACCTCGAACTGTTCGAGCGCATCGAGCCGGGCTCACGCATCAAGATGGAGAAGTATCTTGCTTCGGCGCTCGACACCTACGAGATCGCCAAAAAGCGCTTTTTATACACGAGCTTCGCCGACCTCCGCCCGCTGATCCGCTGGGATGTCATCTCCCGCCTCGGACGCCTCACCCGCCTGCTGCTCCAGCCACTCTCAACCTTGGCGGAGAAGACGGTAAACGACACCCGCCTGCAGCAAATTTTGGGCTTCCCCGCCGTGTTTCTCGGCTCTTCGCCATTCATCACCCCGAGCCTCTATCACCTAATGAGCCACCTCGATCTCGATGACGGGGTGCTATACCCAATGGGTGGGCTTACCCGCTTGATCGAGGCGGTCGAACGGGTCACCCGCGCGGAGGGGGTCAACGTCATCACCTCGGCGAACGTCACCAAAATCCGGGTATCGGAGGCTGCCGGCACCGGGGCTAAGCCGCACACCACCGGTGTGGAATATACGGATGCCGTAGGTGCCAGCCATTTCATCGACGCCGATATCGTGGTGTCCGCCGCCGACCTGCACCACACCGAAACCGTGCTGCTGCCGGAAGAACTTCAGACCTACCCGCAAAAGTATTGGGATGCCAGCATCCCCGGCCCCGGTGCCCTGCTGATCTATCTGGGGGTGAAGGGTGAGTTGCCGCAACTCGAGCACCACACCCTGCTGTTTACGAAGCAGTGGAAGACCGGGTTCGACAACATTTTTGGTGCTAACCCCACCATTCCGAGCCCGGCATCGCTGTACGTCTGCAAGCCCAGTGGCATCGACCCGACGGTAGCGCCCGAGGGCCACGAAAACCTGTTCGTGCTGGTGCCGATTCCTGCCGACCCGGCGATCGGGCGCGGTGAGGTTGACGGAGACGGTGATCCCGGGCTAGAAGCCGCTGCCGACCGTGTCATCGCCCAAATAGCCGAGTGGGCGAAGATCCCCGACCTAGCCGAACGCATTGTGGTTCGCCGCACCCTCGGACCCGGCGACTTCGTCGACCACTTCAACTCTTGGCGCGGCACCGCCCTCGGACCTGCGCACACCCTCCGCCAGAGCGCCCTCTTTCGAGCCGGGAACATCAGCAAGAAGGTCGACGGGCTGTACTACGTGGGCGGTTCGACAATCCCCGGGATCGGCTTGCCGATGTGCCTGATCAGCGCCGAGGTGTTGTTGAAACGATTGCGTGGCGACGTGTCGACCGAGCCCCTGCCCGAACCGCTGGTGAGCTCTTTTGCGGCCACCGCACCGCGCCCGCTCGAGACCACGCCTGAGCCGCGATAGTGGGGCTTCTCTACCTGGCCGCGCTGCTGGTGGCGCTTACCGGGATGGTGGTTCTTGATCGCAAATTTCTGCTGTTCTTTTGGCGGGATGCTCGTCGTGCAGTGATTGTGACGGTGATCGGCGTCACATTTTTTCTCGGTTGGGATTTTGTCGGCATCGGAGCCGGCGTCTTTTTCCGCGGAGAGACAAACTTCATGACAGGAATCCAGGTGGCCCACGAGGTTCCGCTAGAAGAGGTATTTTTTCTGGTGCTGCTCTGCTATCTCACCATGAACCTCTTCGTGGCTGTCGGACTGTTCGTCGATAGACGGAGCCGGCTGTGACCTACTGGCTTATCAACTCCTGGTTCCTCCTGATCGTCTCCGTGGTTGCTGCCTTCGCGATCTCTCTGCTGGTGCGGGGCCGCCGCGGTCAACTCAGTGGCTCCGGTCTGGGGCTAGTCACCGGCATCGTGATGGCGATCGTGTTGATCATGACCGCCGTGTTTGACAACGTCATGATTGGGATCGGGCTCGTGGGCTACGACGCCAGTCGGATCTCGGGCGTCTACATTGGGCTCGCGCCGCTCGAAGACTTTGCTTATGCGGTAGCTGCGGTCATTTTGCTCCCATCAATTTGGGTCATTTTGGAACGCGCACCGTCCGAATCGGACACACTGCCGCCGGGTGCCGCGCTCGCCGAGATCAACGGAGCGCAGCAGTGACTACGGTCGGTAGCGTGAACACACTCCGCACCCTCTTCGTCTCCTCGCGTCCGTTGAGCTGGGTAAACACGGCGTTCCCGTTTGCTGCGGCCTACTTCGTGACAACGCGGCACATTGACGCGGTGTTCATCGTCGGCACCCTGTATTTTTTGATTCCCTACAACCTCGCGATGTACGGCATCAACGACGTCTTCGACTACGAATCCGATCTTCGCAACCCGCGCAAGGGCGGCGTCGAGGGTGCGCTGCTGCCGCCTCAGCAGCACCGGCGAACGCTCATTGCCGCAATCGTTACCAACGTGCCGTTTCTTCTGGTGTTGTTCGCGGTCGGATCTCCGCTTTCCGGACTGGTGCTCGCCGTAAGCGTCTTTGCTGTAGTGGCGTATTCGGTGGTGGGATTGCGCTTCAAGGAGCGACCGATTATCGACTCGCTCACCTCCAGTACCCATTTCGTGTCACCCGCCGTCTTCGCGCTCGTGCTGGCCGGGGCCAGTTTTACTCCGGCTCTGTGGGCAATTCTGACGGCCTTCTTCCTCTGGGGCATCGCCTCACATGCTTTCGGCGCGGTGCAAGACATCGCGGCCGATCGGGAGGGGGGGATCTCCTCGATCGCCACCGTAATCGGTGGGCGAGCTACGGTACGGCTCGCCCTCGGGGCCTATCTACTCGCCGGGTTGTTATTGTTGTTTATCGGGTTTCCCGGTGCGATCGCCGCAGCGCTCACCGTGGCCTATGCCGGGATCGTTTGGCCGTTTCGATCAATCTCGGATGCCCGCGCCGAGACCGCCAATCGCGGCTGGCGGCGGTTTCTCTTCGTCAACTTCGCCAGCGGATTCGTGGTCACGATGATTCTGATTTGGTACTGCACGCACTGATTTTGTTCAGCGCAAATATTTAGGCCTCAGCCCACCCGAGGTTGCGCGCCATCCGTTCCAGCGTGCGGCTCGTGGCCGCGTAGTCGGTCTCGGAAACCTCTGCCGACATCGCCTCGCGAATCGTGTCGACCAGTTGCGCAATCTTTTCGTGCGAAATTTCACCGCGTGGGGTCAGGCTGAGGCTGCCGGAAACTTCCACCACCCAGTCGCTCTCAATCAGCTCGTCGAGTTCGGTGACCAATGTTTCGGCGGGCGAATCTATGTCGGGGTGCGCAGAGTGACCGAGGGGGAGGTCGCCGGGGAGTTCGTCTGGAAGGACGCCGGGGAGTTCGCCGGACAGGTCGCCCGGAGAGCGCGGCCCGCTGCGCACCAAGAAGGGAGCCACAGCGGCATCCAACTCGGCCCGGTTTGCCGGCCCGCGCCTGAGCAGGTTGAGCATCTGCCACTGCCGCCGGGTGACGCCGTGCTCGTCGAGGGTGGTGTCGAAACGCTCATCAATGAGCTGGTCGACAAGTTTCAGCCAAAATCCGATCGGACGGTCCATGCTCCACCGTAACCCGGCGGGGGTTGTGGGTGTCAGGGTTTCGGCGGCGTTGCTTTAGAGAGCGGGCCTCGCTCGTGCCGCAATCCTGCTCAATCAGTCGATTCGGCTCTGGATGGCGCGAACCGGCAGCATCAACAGCAGGCCCGCGGTGAGCACGATCACGATGCCCACGATTCCGTAGCGGGTGTCGCCCGTGACGGCCACGGCAATCCCGAAAAGGAGCGGCGCGAGAAAACTCACCGCGCGCCCGGTTGTGGCGTAGAGACCAAAAATCTCGCCCTCACGACCGGGAGGGGTTATGCGGGCAAGAAAGCTGCGGCTGGAGGATTGCACCGGGCCGACAAAAAGACAGAGGGTGAGGCCCGCGATCCAGAATCCGGATTTTGCGGTACCGATGAACAGCACGGCGCTTCCGGCGAGAACAAGGCCGACGAGGGCGCCAATGATGATTGCCTTGGCGCCGATGCGGTCGTCCAGCCAGCCGCTGACAAAGGTGCCGAGGCCGGCAACGACATTCGCGGCCACGGCGAAGTAGATCACCTCGGCGGAGGAGAATCCGAAAACCTGGCCGGCGATGATCGCGCCGAAGGTGAAAATGGCGGCGAGTCCGTCGCGAAAAACCGCGCTCGCTAGGAGAAACAGCAGTACCTGCGGGCTCCTTTTTGACAACATGCGCACGGTGGCAAAGAGCCGGCGATAACTGGCCAACACCCCTTGACGTTGGCTCCGGGGGAACGATTGGGCCTGGGGTGATGGCTGGCTTCGGGGGAGTGCCTGGGCAGCGGGGGATGCCGCGATTTCGGGCACGCGACGCAGCACCGGAATTGCGAAGACAGCAAACCAGCCGGCGGAGAGCAGGATTGCAAAGCGCACGTCCAGCGACGCGCCATCCGTTCCGAAGGGCACGTTGAGAAGCCCGTTGGCGGTGGGGCTGCCAAAACTTTGGATGAAGAGCACCAGCAGCAGAATGAGCAGCACGATCCCACCGACGTAGCCCATGCCCCAGCCGAAGCCGGAGACCCGCCCAACCGTGGCCGGGGTGGAGACCTGCACGAGCATCGCGTTGTAGTTGACGCTCGCGAATTCGAAAAATACGTTGCCTGCAGCGAGCAACGCGGCCCCCAATACGAGAAAACCGGGGGCGGGCGCCACGAAGAACATGGCGGCCATGGCCAGCACCACGAGCGCAGAGTTGATGCCGAGCCAGAGTTTGCGGCGCCCGGTGCCGTCGGACCGCTGACCCAGAATGGGCGCGAAAAGGGCGACCAAAACTCCGGCAACCGTGAGCGCGGCCGAAATGACGGTGGCGTTCTGCGCCTTGGCGAGAAGCAGCACGGGGTTGCGGGTGTCGTCGGATGCCGCCGCGACGATGGCCGGATCGACGAACAGAGAGCTGGCCAGGTAGGTGCTGAAGACAAAGGTGGTAACGACGGCGTTGAACGCGGCGGAGCCCCAATCCCAGAGGGCCCAAGCACGCACCATCCGGCGGTCGATTACGGGGCTGGGTGCGGCTGCGGAGGCTGCAGGAGTTGCGGTCATTCTGCGAGATTAACCCTGAGGGGGCCGGATATCGCGGGGTTGCGGTTTTGAGCCGGGTGCTGATTGATGCGGCCTTGGTCTGGGACTGGGTGTCGCTCTGGCTGGGGTGCGATTCTTTCGCGTCGCCCGAAACTGTGACTTGAGTCGGAGTGGCTCAAGTTTGAGGCGGATGACTTGACAGCACTCTCCTTCGCCCGCAAACTTGATACAACGGGGCTCAAGTCGGATGTATCCGGCCGAAACGGGCATCCGTTAAATCGGGTTTCACCCGGCACACACGACGAACACCACGCGCGAATACACGCACGAAAAACAAAGGAGCACAGCCAGATGGCTCGAGCAGTAGGAATCGACCTCGGAACGACCAACTCGGTGGTATCGGTACTCGAGGGCGGCGAACCCACCGTCATCGCGAACGCCGAAGGCTTCCGCACCACCCCGTCAGTTGTGGCCTTCACGAAAGACGGCGAAGTTCTCGTCGGAGAAACCGCCAAGCGCCAGAACGTCACCAACGTCGACCGCACCATCTCCAGCGTGAAGCGCCACATGGGCACCAACTGGACTACGGATGTCGACGGCAAGAAGTACACGCCACAGGAGATTTCCGCGCGCATCCTCGGCAAGCTCAAGCGCGACGCCGAGCAGTACCTCGGCGAAGCCGTCACCGATGCCGTCATCACCGTGCCCGCCTACTTCAACGACGCCGAGCGTCAGGCCACGAAGGATGCCGGTGAGATTGCGGGCCTCAACGTGCTGCGCATCATCAACGAGCCCACCGCGGCAGCACTGGCCTACGGCCTAGACCGTGGCAAGGAAGACGAGCTCATTCTGGTCTTCGACCTCGGAGGCGGAACCTTCGACGTGAGCCTGCTCGAGGTCGGAAAAGACGACGACTTTTCCACCATTCAGGTGCGCTCCACCTCGGGCGATAACCGCCTCGGTGGCGACGACTGGGACCAGCGCGTTGTCGACTACCTCGCGAAGCGCTTCAAAGATGCCACCGGCGTTGACATCACGACCGACAAGATTGCCAAGCAGCGTCTGAAGGAAGCCGCCGAGCAGGCCAAGAAGGAACTGTCGTCGTCGATGAGCACGACGATTCAGCTGCCCTACCTCTCGCTCACCGCGAACGGCCCGGCCAACCTCGATGAGACCCTCACCCGCGCCAAGTTTGAGGAGCTCACGAGCGACCTGCTCGACCGCACCAAGAAGCCGTTCAACGACGTCATCAAGGAGGCCGGAGTTTCGGTTGCCGACGTGGCGCACGTTGTTCTCGTCGGTGGCTCCACCCGCATGCCGGCTGTTGCCGAAATGGTCAAGAAGCTGCTCGGCGGCAAGGAAGCCAATAAGGGCGTCAATCCGGATGAGGTTGTCGCCGTCGGAGCTGCTCTCCAGGCCGGAGTTTTGAAGGGCGAGCGCAAAGACGTTCTACTCATCGACGTCACCCCGCTGAGCCTCGGCATTGAGACCAAGGGCGGGATGATGACCAAGCTCATCGACCGCAACACGGCGATCCCCACCAAGCGCAGCGAGACCTTCACCACCGCGGATGACAATCAGCCCTCGGTCGCGATTCAGGTCTTCCAGGGCGAGCGCGAGTTCACCCGCGACAACAAGGCGCTCGGAACCTTCGAGTTGCAGGGCATTGCACCGGCGCCCCGCGGTATCCCGCAGGTTGAGGTTACCTTCGACATCGACGCCAACGGCATTGTGCACGTCTCGGCGAAAGACAAGGGAACCGGTAAGGAGCAGTCGATGACCATCACCGGTGGCTCATCCATTCCCAAGGAAGACATCGAGCGCATGGTGCGCGAAGCCGAGGAGCACGCGGCAGAAGACAAGACGCGCCGTGAGGCCGCCGAGATTCGCAACACGGCCGAGCAGCTCGCCTACTCCACCGACAAGCTGATTCGCGAAAACGCCGAGAAGCTGCCGGAAGACGTGAAGAGCGACGTGCAGAACGACGTGGACGCTCTGAAGTCCGCCCTCGTCGGAGAAGATGACGCCGCCATCAAGGTGGCCTACGACAAGCTGGTTGCCTCGCAGCAGAAGCTCGGCGAGGCAATCTACTCGCAGGAACAGACCGCTGCCGAGGATGCCCCCGCCGAAGCTAAGACCGAGGCAGAAGATGAGAACATCGTCGACGCTGAGGTTATCGACGATGAGCCTGACGCCGCCAAAAAGACCGACAAGAACGACAAGAAGTAGCCGATGTCAAAAAAGAGAGACAACGAGCCGCACTCCGAAGACGGCGACACGGCTTCCGTTGACGGTGTAGACGATCTTATTCAGGCCGAGGATGCCGACGTCGAGGTGTCCACCTCGGACATCCCCGGCGGCTCGGTTCCGACCGCGCCCCAGGGCTCCACTCCACTGAGCGACGCCGACCAGGCGTTGCTCGGTGGGGCAGAAGTCGACCTCGTTGCCGAAATGCGCAACGAAATGCTGCGCTCCAAAGCCGATTTGGTGAATTTCCGCACCCGCGTCGAGCGCGACCGCGCCGCCAACCGCGAAGCGGTGATCGCCGAAGTGATTCGGTCGCTGCTGCCCGCGATGGACGACCTGGCCCGCGCCGAAAAGCACGGCGATCTTGAGGGAAGCCCGCTGGAGGTTGTCGGGCAGAAGCTGCGTGCCGGCTTCGAAAAGTATGGACTGCGCTCGGTGGGGGAGAAGGGCGAAGCGTTCGACCCCAATTTTCACGAGGCCATCGTGCAACTCCCGACCGCAGAGGTCACCGTGAACACGGTGGCTGATGTGATCGAGCCCGGCTATGCGCTGGGTGACCGGTTACTGCGCGCAGCCAAGGTTGCTGTTCACGTTCCGGCTGAGTAGGGCGCCGAGCAATGGCTAGCCAGGATTGGTTCGATAAGGACTTCTACGCGATTCTTGGCGTCTCGAAAGAGGCAACCGCGGCAGAGCTGAAAAAGGCCTATCGCAAGCTCGCGCGGCAGTACCACCCCGACACCAACACCGGAAATGCGGCAGCCGAGGCCCGGTTCAAGGAAATCAGCGAAGCAAATTCGGTGCTCGGTGACCCGGTGCAGCGCCAGGAGTACGACCAGATGCGGGCCATGGGCCCGGGTCGGGCGCGCTTCACGGCGGGCGGAGGCGGCCAGTCGGGCGGGTTCGACGATGTCTTCGGCGGGATGTTCGGTGGCCAGCGCCCCGGTGCCCGTGGCGGTAGCGGTGGCGGCGGCGGCCAATTCGACGACCTGTTTGGCGGGATGTTCGGCGGCGGGGGCTTTGGCCAATCGAGCGGCGGTTTTCGTGGCACCGGGGCCCCCAGTAAGGGTCGCGATGTTTCGGCCTCCACCACCATCGATTTCCTCACGGCTATTAAAGGCGACACGGTCAAGCTGCAGGCGGCCGAGGGCAAAACCCTCAGCGTCAAGGTTCCGGCCGGGGTCGCCGATGGTCAGAAGATTCGGCTGCGCGAAAAGGGTGAACCGAGTCGCGACGGCGGAACGCCGGGCGACCTCGTGCTCACGGTGACGGTGCGCAGGCATCCGGTGTTTGATCGTGACGGATTAAACCTTCGGGTAGACGTTCCGGTCACCTTCATAGAGGCGACCCTCGGCGCAACAATTGAGGTGCCGACGCTCGGGGGGGAGCCCGTGAAGCTGCGGGTGGCCGCCGGAACTCCGAGCGGACGCGTGCTACGGGTGAAGGGCCGGGGGGTTGAAACGGCGAAGGGAACCGGCGATTTGCTGGCAACCGTGCTGGTGGCTGTGCCGTCTCATTTGAGTGCGGATGCCGAGCGTGCACTGAACGCGTTTGCCGCGGCTCTCCCGAAAGAGAACCCGCGCCTCGATCTGATCGATCGCGCGCGGGGCTGAATGAACGAGATTTCGAAGGTGCAGGGGTCTGCTGAGAAGCGGTCCCTGCCCTTTCGAATTTCTGACCCGAAACCCGTGGAGCAAAGATGAACGAGAACACCCCGATTTTCGCCATCGCGATGGCGGCGGAACTTGCCGGCATGCACCCGCAAACGCTTCGGCAATATGACCGACTTGGGCTGGTCAGCCCGGGACGAACAGCCGGAAAATCCCGTCGCTATTCGATGCACGACGTGGCCCAGCTGCGGGAAGTGGCGAGGCTCAGCGCCGAGGGGTTCAACCTCGAAGGCATCCGGCGCATCGTGGAGTTGGAGAATGAAGTTGCCTCGCTCGCACAGCGGGTGCGCGAGTTAGAAATCGCTCTGGCCGATGAGATGCTCAACCGTCCGGGTCGGCGGGTTTTCGCCGCCAAAGAGTCGGGAGACGTGGTCTCGATGCGACTCGGCACACGGGCCCAGCGCAACACCGAAGTCGTCGTCTGGCGACCCAGCTTTCTGCAGTAGCTTTTGGCGCTCCGAGCAACACGGCCGGGCCTCGCTGCGCCTAGGCTGAACGGATGCCTGGATTTTCATTCGACGCCCTGCGCCGCCGCCCCGATGTCGAAGCACCCAACCTTTTTGCCGTCGACGCGAGCGATCGGCTGATTCTAGACGAGGCGGCGGCGGATGTCGCGGCGGCTCAAGCCGGCGAGGTGGTAGTGATCGGCGACCACTACGGCGCGCTCACCCTCGGACTCATCGCACTACACGGTGCCACCGCGGTACGCGTGCATCAGGATGCCCTCTCCGGCGAGCTCGCGCTGGCCCGCAATGCCGAGGCGGCACAGCTCACCGGCACGTTTACGAGCCACGAACTCGGGGAGGAGTTGCTGGCAGGCGCCCGCGTTGTGGTGATGCAGTTGCCGCGAAGCCTTGCCGCACTCGACGAGATCGCCGGTATCGTGGCCCGCTTCGCCCACCCCGAGGTGGTAATTATCAGCGGCGGACGGCTCAAGCACATGTCGATGGCGATGAACGAAATGCTCGCGCGGCACTTCGCCGATGTGCATGCCTCGCTCGGCCGGCAGAAATCACGCGCGATCATTGCCCGCGGGTCGAAGATCATTACCGACCGTTTTCCGCAAAAAGAGTTTCACACCGACCTCGACCTCTGGGTGTGCGCCCACGGTGCGGCCTTTGCCGGCACCAAGCTCGACATCGGCACCCGGTATCTGCTGGACTTCTTACCTCAGATGAAGGCGGATGCAGAGACCGCGGTCGACTTGGGCTGCGGAACCGGGATTCTTGCCTCCGCCCTCGCGATCTCCCGACCGGAGCTGGCGATTCTGGCGACCGACGAGTCGGCGGCTGCCGTGGCCTCCGCTCGGGCGGCCGCCACCGCTAACGGTCTCGACTTTGCGGTCGTGCGCGACGACGGTGCCTCGACCCAGCCGGATTCCTGCGTAGACCTGGTGCTTCTCAACCCGCCGTTTCACGTGGGTTCGACCGTTCACACCGGGCTCGCCCTGAAGTTATTTGATGAGGCGGCCCGCATTCTGAAGCCGGGCGGCGAACTGTGGACGGTCTTCAACTCGCATCTCACCTACCGCCCGGCGCTGTCGCGCATCGTTGGGTTTACCCGACAGGTTGCTCGCGGGCCGAAATTCAGCGTGACCGTATCAGTAAAGCGCTAACTTGCTCTGTAGCTAAAAAGCTAACTAGTTGCCTTTGGGAAGACTGAGCTTTTAGCCGGCGGCTCTACCGTGACGTTGCCGCGAGCGGCACTACGACGAGCGGCACCGGTAGCGATTGCAGGATGCGCCGAACGGTAACTCCGAGCGAGATTTTGCTCTGCTGCGCGAGGCGAATCGAACCGACGAAGGCGATTTCGTCGTCGCGCCAGGCAAGGGCGTCGACGGCGGCCTCCAGCGACGCACCCCTTCCCACCGCGGTGCTCACGGTTCCGGTGGCCTCGGATCGTTCCTCAAAGTAGTGCAGCACGTTGGAGAGGTGCGCGGTGCTGGATTCGTCGGTACCGTCGGATCTGCCGGCGCGGGCAGCGTCCACCTCAATCAGGGTCACGAATCGCAGCTCGACGCTCAGGTCTTCGGAGATGGAGAGCATCGAGTCGAGTACCGACTGCCAGCCGGGCCGGGTGCCGATTAGGCAGGTGACGCGAGTGAGGGTGGCCGGCGCTTTGTAGCCCTGAGGTGCCAGCGCTACCGGGATCGGAGAGGAGAGCAAAAGGGCGTGCGCCACTGTGCCAATGGTGAAGCGGTTGAGGATGCCGCCGCGGGTGCGCGCCGCACCGATCACGAGTCGGTCGGAGCCAAAGCGCTGGGCAATTTCGAGCAACCCTTCCGCCGTGGACTCCGCCCAGGCAAGATGGGTGGTGGCCACAATGTCGGACGGAATCTGCGCCTCGGCCAACGCCAGCCATTCGCGAGCCTGGCCGGCGTCGCGATTATTGCTGGTGGCTCCCGGGATGGGGGAGGGCAAAATCACACAAATCCGCAATTCGGCGCCGGTCAATCGGGCGAGGGCGACGCCCAACTCAATCGACTCGTTGCCGCGCTCACTGGCTTCGAAGGCCACGACGTAATTGGCCACCCGGGAGGGGGCGGGAGGAACCTCGGATGCGGGCATGCTCCATAGTCTCTCGCTACCGGCCGGCCCCGGTCTACCGCGAAGCCCGCGCAGGAACGACCGCAGCGATTTCTCCCAACGGAGCGGGCCCGGTCGAAGCCTCCGAGGCACGCACTAGCCGCCCCCCAGCAACCGGGGGTAAAATTGAGTCAGCAAGGCTCAAGTTCGCCGAAGGGACAGAAACAGTGGCAAACATGCAGGGTGCGTCTGGGTTCGCCGGGGAGTCGAAGTCGGCGCTTGAGCAGTACGGGGTCGACCTCACCGAAATAGCCCGTCAGGGCAAACTCGATCCGGTGATCGGCCGAGATGTCGAAATTCGTCGGGTCAGCCAGGTGCTCACGCGGCGCACCAAGAACAACCCGGTACTCATTGGCGAACCGGGGGTGGGAAAAACCGCCGTAGTGGAGGGTCTGGCCCAACGCATCGTGGCTGGAGATGTCGCCGACTCACTCAAAAATAAGCGCCTAGTCACTCTCGATCTTGCCGCGCTGATCGCCGGAGCCAAGTATCGCGGCGAATTCGAGGAGCGACTGAAGGCGGTGCTGGCAGAAATAACCGCCGCGAACGGCCAAATCATCACCTTCGTCGACGAGCTCCACACCCTGATGGGCGCGGGTGCCGGGGAGGGCTCGATCGCCGCCTCGAACATGCTCAAACCGATGCTCGCCCGCGGTGAGCTTCGCCTGATCGGTGCCACTACCCTCGACGAATCCCGCCAGTATGTGGAAAAAGATGCCGCATTAGAGCGCCGCTTCCAACAGGTTTTCGTGGGCGAGCCGAGCGTGGAGGACACCATTGCGATTCTGCGCGGCTTGAACCCGCGGTATGAGAGCCACCACGAGGTTACGATTTCTGACGCGGCGCTTGTGGCGGCGGCATCCCTCTCGGATCGTTACATCAGCGGGCGGCAGCTTCCCGATAAAGCCATTGACCTCATTGATGAAGCGGCGAGCCGCTTGCGAATGGAGATCGACTCTTCACCGATCGAAATCGATGAGTTACGGCGTGGGGTGGAGCGGATGCGCATCGAAGAGCTCGCGCTCAAACGCGAGAAAGACGAGGCATCGAAGGCCCGCCTGGCCAAATTGCAGGCCGACATCGCGCTGCGATCCGTCGAACTTGACGAACTCAACATTCGGTGGAACCGAGAAAAAACCGCAATCAACCGCATCGGTAACCTCAAAAAGCGTGCCGAGGCGCTGCAGGTGCAGGCCGACCGGGCGCAGCGCGACGGAAATCTGGGCGAGGCGAGTCGGTTGCTGTACGGCGAGATCCCGACCATCGAGCGGGAGTTGGCCGAGGCCGAAGCCTACGTTCCCGACTACGAGCCGATGGTGGGCGAGCAGGTGACCGCCGAAGATATCGCCGAAGTCATTGCCGCCTGGACCGGAATCCCCGTCGGCCGCCTACTGCAGGGAGAAACCGAAAAGCTTTTGAATCTGGAGGCAGAGTTGGGGAAGCGACTGATCGGGCAAAAAGCGGCGGTGCGGGCGGTGTCGGATGCCGTGCGCCGCAGCCGCGCCGGAATCTCCGATGCCGCGCGCCCCACCGGTTCGTTCCTCTTCCTCGGGCCCACGGGGGTGGGGAAGACCGAGCTGGCGAAGGCGCTCGCCGAGTTTCTCTTCGACGACGAGAAAGCCATGATTCGCATCGACATGAGCGAATACGGCGAGAAGCACTCGGTGGCCCGCCTGCTCGGAGCGCCTCCCGGGTACATCGGCTACGAGCAGGGCGGTCAGCTCACCGAGGCGGTGCGCCGTCGGCCGTACTCGGTGGTTCTCATGGACGAGATCGAGAAGGCGCACTCCGAGGTGTTCGACGTGCTGCTGCAGGTGCTGGATGACGGCCGCCTCACCGACGGCCAGGGTCGAACGATTAACTTCCGCAACACCATTTTGATTCTTACCTCCAATTTGGGGAGCCAGTTTTTGGTCGACCCGCAGCTCACCGAGGCGCAGAAGCACGAGGCGGTGAACGCCATGGTGCGTCAGGCGTTCAAGCCCGAGTTCATCAATCGGCTTGACGATATGGTGATCTTCTCCACCCTCAGCAACGCCGATCTGGGCCAGATTGTCGAGTTGTACATTGATCGCCTCTCGAGGAGGCTGGGCGAGCGGCGGTTGGAGCTCGCGGTGACACCGGATGCCCGGACGTGGCTGGCCGAGCGCGGCTACGATCCGAACTTCGGCGCCCGACCGCTTCGCCGGCTCATGCAACACGAAATCGACGACCGATTGGCGATGGCACTGCTGGCCGGAAGCATCCGCGACGGAGACACCGTTTTAGTGTCGTTGGCGGAGGGCGGCGATGAGCTCGCTGTTGCCAAAGCACCCGCGCCTGAGAATTGAAACAGTGCCCGGGTTCCGACACCGGAATCGACTAGGGTACGAGGCTTAGGTGGCGACTCTCAATCGGGCGCCGTCAACCTCGAGGTTGGACCACCGCTCGGTGGGGCTGCTCGGTCGGTACAACTGGACGGACGATTGTGGCTAAGCACGAGGCTGAAATATTTGCGGCGGTAGACAAGCTCATGGCTGACTGCTTGCACGGTCGGTGGGAAGCATTCTTGGACGGATATCGCGCCGACGCGAGCCTGGTCTGCTACGGCGTCACCGGTCGAATCGAAAGCCGCGATGAATTTCGGTTGATCTTGGAAACCTGGGTTCGTGACCATAATTTCACGATATCGAGCGCCCGTTCCACCGACCGCCGAGTGCAATTTGTCGGAACTGCGGCGGTATTCACGCACATTTTAGAAACCCAGTTCCATTTCGACGGGGTCCACGATCGTAAGTTTGAACGGGAGACCCTCGTCTTCGAACAGGTTGACGGTTCGTGGCTGTGTGCCCACGAACACCTCTCGGTCAACCCCTAGGCGAGTTTTACTGGGCGGGTGACAGCGCCCGCGTTGCCACCATCTCACGCCGCACGGCGTCGGCAAAACGGTCGACGTCGGCCGCGACGGTGTCAAACGCGCACATCCATCGCACCTCCCCGGTGGCGGCGTTCCAGTCGTAGAACCGAAACTCTCGGCGCAGGCTCTCGGCCACTCCGGTGGGAAGAATCGCAAAGACCGCATTGGCCTCGGTGGGCTGGGTGATTGTTAGACCGTCAATGTCGCTCACCGCGGCGCGCAGTCGCTGGGCCATCGCGTTGGCATGCTGCGCCGAACGCAACCACAGGTCACCCTCCAAAAGGGCCACCAGCTGGGCCGACACGAAGCGCATTTTCGACGCCAACTGCATGTTGATTTTGCGCAAAAAGTGCAGGCCCTCGGATACCTCGGGGTTGAGCACCACCACCGCCTCGCCGAACAGCAGCCCGTTCTTGGTGCCCCCGAAGCTCACGATATCGACGCCGGCATCGGTGGTGAATTCACGGAGGGGCACGTCGAGAGTCGCTGCGGCATTGGCCAGCCGGGCGCCATCCATGTGGAGTTTCATCCCGCGCGCATGGGCATGATCGGCAATTGCCCGCACCTGGCTCACCGTATAGGCGGTTCCCAATTCGGAGGTCTGGGTAATGCTTACCGCTAAGGGTTGGGCGCGGTGTTCATCGCCCCAGCCCCAGGCCTCGGTGTCGATGAGTGCCGGGGTCAGCTTGCCGTCGGGCACGGCCACCGTGAGCAGCTTGAGGCCAGCGATGCGCTCCGGCGCGGCGTTCTCGTCGAGGTGAATGTGTGCGTTGGCCGAGCAGATCACCGCACCCCAGCGCGGCAAAATCGACTGCAAACTCAACACGTTGGCCCCGGTGCCATTGAACACTGCAAACGCCTCGGCCTGCTCTCCGAAGTGTGCGCGCATCACCTCCTGCAGCCGGGCCGTGTAGGCGTCGCCGCCGTAAGAGGTCTGGTGCCCACCGTTCGCGTCGCTCAGGGCCTGCAGAATTTCGGGATGCGCCCCGGCGTAATTATCCGAGGCGAAACCACGGCTGGAGGTATCGTGCAATGAGGTCATTTGTCCAGTCTCGCAGCGGATCGGGCAGTGGAATGTGCAATCGCTTGAGCAGGGGATTGTGCCGCGGATCGAAAAGTAGCCGGGCGTGCCAGCGCCTCGGAGAGTTTTACCCGGGCGCCCATCCGCAGTAGGGCATTGGAGTAGATTCTGGCGCCCAGCCCGACCACCGCAGCGGTGCTCGCCAACAGTATGACCAGGGAGATCAGCGGCTCCCACCACTGCGCTGTTCCCAAAAACAGGCGCATCGGCATCCCAACCGGAGCCGAGAAGGGAACGTACGACATTACGGCTAGCACGACCGGGTTGTCGTGAAAGAAGATGACGGCGACGTAGGGCGCCATCACAAGGGTGGTCACCGGGGAGGTGACGCTACCGACATCCTCTTGGCGGGAGACGAGGGATGCGGCCGCGGCAAACAGTGCCGCCAGCAGCACAAAACCGAACACGAAGAAAACGATGAACCACAAAATTGATGGCCCGATGTCACCCAGGATGGCGTGCTGCCCGGTGATTAACAGCCCCAGTGAGGTTAGCGTGGCAATGAGGGCGACCTGCCCGAAGGCGAGCAGGCTGTTACCGATCACCTTGCCCGCGAGCAGCAGCCGGGCTGAGATCGTAGCCAACAGAATTTCTACGATGCGAGTCTGCTTCTCCTCCACAACGCTCTGGGCGATGGTCGACCCGAAGGTGAGGGTGGAAAGAAAGAACACAACTCCGAATCCAAGAGCCACAAGGTAGGCCAGGAACGGGTTGGTGGTCTCGGGGGTCAGGATGCGGACATCCGGCGCCAAGCTCACAGCCGCTACCACCGCGGGGTCGACCTCGCGTAGCGCGATTACGGTAATGCCGAGTTTTGACACCGTGGAATTAGACACGACGGCGGCTTCGACCGCACCGGATCGAACCAGCCGTTCCGCCTCGACTAAGGTGTCGATGTACTGCAGGTCAAAGCCGACTATCTTCGGCAAAGCGTTGGTGACAGAGCGTTGCACGGCGACCTTTGGCAGCTCGGCGTTGGAACTGACCAATGCGCCGACGATGATCGACGCCAAAACGATGAGCATCAGTACACCGGTGGAGATCAGAAAGCTTTTGCTGCGCAGGCGGGTGAGCACCTCGCGCTGAGCGACCAGCCGAATGGTCTGGGTGACGCTTAAGGCGGCCAGCGGGGTCGTGGTGGGCGCGCCAGTCGTGAGCCGTCCTGTTTCGGTCATCGAATCACCTCCCGAAATATTTGAGCCAGGGTGGGCTGATGCCGCAAAAACCGGGTGACTTCTCCTCGAGTAAGCGCTTCGCGCAGTACGAGCTGGCTGGTGGCCGCGCTGTCGACGGCAAACACGACGTGTGCGGTGCTGCTTGGGGCATCGCACTCCGGGGCAATCCGCTCTAGGTCGCTTACCCCTGGTACGGCAGCGAGCCAATCCAGCCCGCTCCCATCCAGCGCGAGCTCGAATCGAAGCCCGCCGTGCTCGGCTCGCAGTGCGTTTCGCGATCCGGATGCCCGAATCTGGCCGTCAGCGATCACCACGAGGTCGTCGCAGAGCCGCTCCACGATGTCGAGCTGATGGGAGGAGAAAATTACCGGGGCCCCGCCGGCCGCGAATTCGCTCAGCACCGACACCACGGTATCGACGGCGAGGGGATCGAGTCCGGAGAAGGGCTCATCCAGCACAAGCACCGCGGGCGAATGCACCAATGCGGCGGCAATCTGCGCCCGCTGCTGGTTGCCGAGTGACAGCGATTGCACCGTATCGTTCAGTCGCTCGCCGAGGCCGAGCCGGGTGAGCAGCGAGCGCCCGCTCGTGCGCGCCGCGGTCGCGGTCATCCCGTGCAATCGCCCGAGGTAAACGATCTGTTCGAGAACGCGCATTTTGGGATAAAGCCCGCGTTCTTCGGGCATGTAGCCGAAACGGCGCCGAGTTTCGATGTTCAGCGCTTCGCCGTCAAGGGTCACGTGCCCGGAATCCGCGGCCAAAACGCCAAGAATTACGCGCATGGCAGTGGTTTTGCCTGCACCATTTCGGCCAACAAATCCGGTGAGACGACCGCCCAGCACTCGAAAACTCAGCTCGTCGAGCACGCGCCGACTACCGTAGCTTTTTGTGACCGAATGGATCGCGAGCACGGTGTCTGCGGAGGTCATTTCCCTACGGTACAAGGGCAGTCTGTTCGGTCGCCACCGACGTCAACCGCCCTCGATCGGCGGTCGTAGCGGCGCTCCCGGTGATTCCCGCCGTTGACTCGATTACTGCCGCCAGCTTTTTGCTCAGCGCCTCGTAAAACATCGACAGGGGAAATTCGTCGTCGAGCACCGCGTCGGTGAGGGCCCGGTTGGGTTCGGTGAGCGGTAACTCTCGCGTGGCCCAGCGGGAGGAGGGATGCGGCTCAAGGGTTTCGGCCACCAGTCTGTGAGCTGCAAGCCAATGCGCCACCTTCGGTCGGTCGATCGAGCGCCAATACAGTTCGTCGATTTCTCGGCCGAGGGCGAGAACTGCGCCCGGAACTTCGGCCCAATCAATAGAAAGCCGAGTGTCGGTCCAGTGCAGTACGTGGTGCTGATGAAGCCAGGCGAAGAGCAATTGCCCGCCCAGCCCGTCGTAGTTGCGTACCCGATTGCCGGTAAGAGCGAAGCGAAAGATGCGGTCGAAGATCACGGCGTACTGCACCATCCGGGCGCGCTCGGAGGTAACGGCATCGGTGAGCGGATCGGCGGCGAGGCGCACCGCTTCGCGGTAGGCGGTGAGATCGCACCTCAGCTCCTCGAGGGAATACAGAAAATAAGGCATCCGCTGTTTGATCATGAAGGGGTCGAAGGGGAGGTCTCCGCGCATGTGGGTACGGTCGTGAATCAAATCCCACATTACGAAGGTCTCTTCGGCGAGGGTTTGATTTTTCAGGAGCGCTTTTGCGTCGTTCGGTAGTTCCAGCCGCGTCACCTCGGCCGCGGCCAGCACCACCCGACGAAAGCGGGCTGCCTCGCGATCGGCGAAGATTGCTCCCCAGCTGAATGATTCGAGCTGACGAATGGCAATGGTTTCGGGGAACAGCACGGCAGAGTTGCTGTCGTACCCGGCGGTGAAATCCAAAAAACGGATCGGCACGAACAGGGGGTTTGAATAGTCGCCCGCTTCGAGCTGAGCTACGAAATCGGGCCAAATAACCTCCACGAGCACCGCTTCGACAAGGCGACTGGTCGAGCCATTTTGGGTAAACATCGGAAAAATCACCAGGTGCTCCCGCCCGTTCACCCGCTGCTGTTGCTGTTGTGGCTGAAAAGCGCGTAGCGAATCTAAAAAGTCGGGCACTCCGAGGCCTTCCGAGTGCCAGCGCTCAAAATCGTGCGCTGCTTTGCCGAGGTAGGCGTCGTCGTGGGGAAGAATCTGACGAAATTCCAGCAGATTTTCTACGATCGAATCGATTAGTGGCCGGGCGGCGTCACGGCTCTGAACTCCGGGAATGCTGCCATCAGGAAGTTGCAAAGCTTGCAGCCGGGATACGGCCGCCTTTATCGCATGCCATTCGGGCCGATGCGCCAAGGGATCGCCCTTGTGGCCAGGAATGCGAGCGGGTGCTGGGGTGTGCCCGGCGCTGGAATCCGAAATAATGTGTGGCACTATGCCCTCCAACAGAAATTGCCCGGGCATTGCGCCCGAATTTCCACCGTAACGAGCATTAGCCGCGTTTTGATTGCGGTATGCGCAAGATAGCCGCGCTTTCCGTGGCTGAAACGCTCGATTTGCCTGCCGTAGGTGTCGGCGACGCCGATGACCTGTCGTTAGAGCGAGTAGCGCACCAACCAATCGGTGATGAGGGCGGTGAAATCGTCTGCCTGCTCCACACTGGGGAGGTGGGCAGATTCCGTGAAGCGCGCGCTGTCGGCCTCAACAATTGTCGACGCGAGATATTCGAAGGCTGCGAGCGTTTCGGTGAGGTCAAAGTCGCCGACGGTCACCAGCGTCGGCGCGGTGATGTCGGTGAGGCGATCCCAGGCGGGCGGATCGAGGGGGAGCGGCTGCAGCCGTTGGCCCACGTGAACCAGATTGGCTCGGTTAAGCCGGTAGGCCAACTCTACAAATTCTTCGTTGAGTTGGCTTTGGTCGCGGGTTGCTCCGATGCTGAGTAGTCGCACCTCGAGCTCATTCAGCGCTTTCCAGTCTTGCTCCAGAAACGCGACATCGAGGCGATCAAAGAGGTGGTTCTCGACTGTCGTTGGCTCTACAACGGGGAAGCCGCCGGGGCCGCCGCCGATGGTTACCAGCCCCGCCACCCGCTCCGGCGATTCCAGGGCGAGGTCGATGGCGATGCCCGCGCCGCGCGCACTCCCCACCACGGTGCAGGAGTCGATTCCTAGCTCGTCGAGCAGGGCGAGCGCGTCGGCGCGATCCGAAAATTCGCCGTCGTGTGCGGTGCTAGAGCCAAAACCTCGGCTGTCGACGCAGATGACGAAGTGGTTGTCGCTGAGGGTCGGAACTACCGGATCCCACATCCGGAGCGTCGCAACTCCGGCATGCAGCAGCAGAATGCCGGGTGCCGAACGCGGCCCAGCAATCTCGTAGTACAGGGTTGCCCCGGAACGCTCGAGGTGTGGCATGTCTTTAAGGCTAGCCCCGCAGTTGCAGCCAAGGGAAGGCTTGAGGCGCATTACCCCGGTGCTCGACCGCCGGTTCTCTAATCCCCGCGCTCTAGAAAATCATCGGACGATCGTCGTCGTCGCCCAGTTCGAGATCGAGGTCGACGACCACCGGCACATGATCGCTGGGCGAGTCACCCTTGCGCTGGTCGCGATCGATATGAGCGGATGACACGAGCTCGTCGAATGCGTTCGAACCGAGAATGAAGTCAATGCGCATTCCCTCGTCGCGCGGAAACCGCATCTGCTGGTAATCCCAATAGGTGTAGCCCGACACGTTGCGACTGCGCAGCGCATCGACGAGCCCCAGGGTCTCAAACGTGACAAAGGCGTCGCGTTCCGGCCTACTCACGTGGGTGCGGCCGGAAAAAGCGCCAATGTCCCAGACGTCGTGGTCGAACGGAGCAATATTGAAGTCGCCCATCAACGCCAGTGGCAGCTCGGGTTCGGCAGCCAGCCAACCGGCCGTCTCCTCGGCAAGGTTCGCCAGCCAGCGCAACTTGTAGTCGTAGTGCGGGTCGGCGAGGTCACGACCGTTCGGAACGTACAGGCTCCACAGCCGCACGCCGTTCACGGTGGCGCCAATGGCTCGAGCCTCCTGCGGCAGACGCCCCGCGTCATCCGTCTTACCGAAGCCGGGTGCCGAATCGAAACCCACCGAGACATCTTCGATTGGTAGTCGGCTGGCGATGGCGACGCCGTTCCACTGACTGAGCCCGTGCAGAACCACCTCGTAACCGGCCTCCTGAAAGACCTCGAACGGGAACTGGTTCTCTTTGCACTTGATCTCTTGCAGAGCCAGAACATCAACGTCTTCGCTCACTAACCAGTCAATAACCCTGCCCACCCGCGTTCTGATGGAATTCACGTTCCAGGTGGCTATTCGCATTGTGCCAACGCTACCGTCACGCGAACATTGACCCTCTCCCCTAAAGTGAGAGTCGTGAATGACGCTCGTAGGCAACTGATCGACCATATTTCGGCCGGAGCTGTCTTCCACGGCGACTTCATCCTCACCAGCGGCAAAGAGGCCAGCTACTACGTTGACCTGCGCAAGGTCAGCCTCGACCATCGGGTCGCACCGCTCATCGGCCAAGTGATGCTCGATCTCATTGCTGAGATTCCGGATGTCGCTGCCGTTGGCGGAATGACCATGGGTGCCGACCCCGTCGCCGCGGCCATTTTGCATCAGGGGGTGGCACGGGGTGTGAGTCTCGACGCCTTTGTCGTGCGTAAGGAACCCAAAGACCACGGCCGTGGCCGTCAGGTGGAAGGACCGGATGTCGCGGGCAAACGTGTCATCGTGCTCGAAGACACCTCGACCACGGGTGGGTCGCCGCTGGCAGCCATCGTCGCGCTGGAGAAGGTGGGTGCTGTTGTGGTTGCCGTTGCCGTTGTGGTCGACCGGGATACCGGTGCCAAGGAGGTCATCGAGGCCGCGGGTTACCGCTATCTGGCGGCGATTGGCCTCTCCGATCTCGGGTTGTCGAAATGATCTGGGGAAAATCGCGTCGCGCAAGCGTGCCACCCGCAGATGACGTGGCAACGGGCTCGGAACCGGATGTGACCTCGCCGGAGGTCACCGCACCTACCGCTATGAACGACGAGCTTTCCGAAGAAAACGACTACTCGGAACCGTCGTTCCAGTGGGGGCTTCGCCCCTCCTCGCTCACTGAGCCTGAGCCTGTTCCCGCCTCCGTATTCGTCAAGGCAATCGACTCTCCGCAGCTCACCCCGGCCGCTGAACCGTTCAGTGCTGATCTGGATAGTGCTGATCTGGATAGTGCTGATCTGGATAGTGCTGATCTGGATAGTGCTGATCTGGATAGTGCTGATCTGGATAGTGCTGATCTGGATAGTGCTGAGCGGAACAACAATGTGTCTTCGGCGGCCGCAGCCGACAACAATCAGTCCGTCGCCCGGCCGAACGCTGAGGTCGATCGTCCCGCGGAAGAATTACCGAATCAGGAAGTAATCGTCGACACGGATTCCGCGGGTGAGGTGTCGTCAGAGCCCGCACTCCGCCCGTACTATCCACCGCCGCGGGTGAACGCCGAACGCTTCGACGTCGACCCGGAAGCAGTCGAACCGGAAGCAGTCGACCCGGAAGCGGTCGAACCGGCAGCAGTCGACCTGCCCGTCGATTCCGATCCGACCGCGCCTGCCGAGCCAGCGACTGCCGAGCCAGCGCCCGCCGCACCCGATGCTGAAGCGCTGAGCGCCGCCATCCCAGCCTTGATCGAACCGGCTGCCTTCGGCGTGGGCGGATTCGTGGTCGATGAGTCGCATCCCGTCACCGCACCGCTGACGATGCAGGAAGTGCTCGACTCGCCCTCACCCCGCCGCGCCGCCCGAGAAGCAGAGCGGCAGGTGGCCACCGCCACCGGGCTGCTGCGCCTCGACACTATCGCCGCGGCTGTAGCTGCCGCTGCCGCTGCCGCTGCCGCTGCCGCTGCCGCTTCAGCCGCAGCCAGTGCCAACGCGAGTGCCAATGCCAGTCCCAATGCCAACGCTGGTTCCGGCGCGGCAGGCGCGAGTTCTACCGATTACTCGGCACTGGCACCGGCACCGGCACCGGCACCGGCACCGCAAGCATCCAGTCCAGTTTCGGCTTTCTCTGCCCCACTGATTTCATCCCCAGCCATTTCCGCTTTCACCACGCCAGCGGCAACCGAGCAGCCGGGCTGGGATCCCTTCGGCGCATCCTCCACGGTTGCCCCGGTAGAGTCCGCTGAAATGGCGCAGGCGCAGGCAACCGCCTCGGAGCCCGCCACCGGTGCGGGCGTGTCAACTGACCAGAAGGAGACGAATAGCCCGATGTCGTCTCGGCAGTTGTCAACGGCGCAAAAAGTGGTGCTTTGGGTCACCCTAGCCGTGGTGCTCGTGGCCATCATGGTCGTGTTGTTCTTGGTCGGGAATCGCATCATCGGCCCGTCCACCGCTGCGGCGAGCATCGCTTCTCCCAGTGTCAGCGCCACAGTCGCTGGTTCAGCGGTCGCCAGCCCCACAGTGTCGCCGGTTGTCGCCCCGATTGCAGCGGTCGCTCAGTCTGCCGAACCAACCGCTGCGCCCGCAGCTCCCGGAGAACACCCCTGGAACGAGCTCAACGGAGGCGAATGCCTCCAGCAGTTCTCGGATGCTTGGGCGCCGCGAATGTTGGTCGTCGCGTGCACAGCACCACACACGGCACAGCTCGTGCTTCGCTCCACATTCTCGGATTCCTCGACAAGCTATCCCGGGGCCTCCATCCTGCAGGCGAAGGTCGCCGAACTGTGTTCACGCTCCGACACGTTGAAGCCCTTAGATTCACTGGCCGATGTCGTCATGCAGGCGAGCTTTGCTTCGAACGCTGCCGCCTGGACCGCCGGAGACCACGGGTTTCGTTGCTTCGTGAGCCGGCTATCGGGAGACGTTCTCCCCGGTTCGGTAGCGATCCAGTACTAGACCGGATGCCGGGCTGGGCTGGGCAGAACCCGCCCAGGCCGAATCCGTTTAGTCCAAATCGGTTTCGACCGGCTCGCTGTCGACGAGGTCGGCCACGCTGTTGAGTACTTCGTCGGGGCGGAAGGGGTAACGCTCCATTTCCGCACGGTCGCTAATCCCGGTGAGCACCAGGATTGTGTGAAGCCCCGCCTCAATGCCGGCAACGATGTCGGTGTCCATCCGGTCGCCGATCATGGCGGTGTTCTCGGAGTGGGCACCAATCTTATTCATTGCGGAGCGGAACATCATCGGGTTCGGCTTTCCGACCACATACGGTTCCCGGCCGGTGGCCTTGGTGATGAGCGCGGCTACGGCGCCCGTGGCCGGCAGCGGACCCTCCGCTGACGGGCCGGTGGCATCCGGGTTGGTCACAATGAATCGCGCCCCACCCAAGATCAGCCGAATCGCTCGGGTGATTGCCTCGAAGGAATAGTTGCGGGTTTCACCCACCACGACATAGTCGGGATCGGCGTCGGTCATCACAAAGCCGGCTTCGTGCAGGGCGGTGGTGATTCCGGCCTCACCGATCACGAATGCCGAGCCGCCGGGAATCTGGGAAGCTAAAAAGTCTGCGGTGGCAAGGGCTGAAGTCCAGAGAAATTCTTCGGGAACGTCGAGACCCGAGGCCCGGAGCCGTGCGCTGAGGTCGCGGGGGGTGAAAATCGAGTTGTTCGTGAGTACGAGGAAGGGGTTGCCGCGATCGCGCCACTGGCGCAGGAGGTCGGCGGCTCCCGGAAGGGGGTGGTTTTCATGAACCAGAACCCCATCCATATCGGTAAGCCAGCATTCGATTTCTTTACGATTTGCCATGCAGCCATCGTAACGAGGTGAGGTAACGGGCGACGGCTAACCTTGGAGCGTGACCTTTTTTAGCCCGACCGCAGCTCTTGCCGCGGCAGCACCGAGTGTTGAACTCACGACCAACGGCGTGGGCCCCTGGCCGGGAAAGGTGCCCACCGATGAGCGCTACGATCCCGAACTTCTGAGCCGTGGCGACAGCCGTAACGTCATTGACCGCTATCGCTACTGGAACATGGCAGCGATTGTGGCGGATCTCGATTCTCAGCGGCATCCGTTTCATGTGGCCATCGAAAACTGGCAGCACGACATGAACATCGGCTCAATCGTGCGCAGCGCCAACGCCTTCGGTGCCCACACCGTGCACATCATTGGACGCAGGCGTTGGAACAAGCGGGGCGCGATGGTAACCGACCGCTATCAACATATTCTTCATCACGAGACCGTCGAGGCATTTTCGGCCTGGGCTGCAGATGCCGCACTGCCGGTGATTGCCATCGACAACGTGCCCGGCTCGGTCATCATCGAAACCTTCGAGTTTCCGGCCGGCTGCGTGTTGCTCTTCGGCCAAGAGGGCCCGGGTCTGTCTACGCAGGCCATTTCCTCGGCGGAAGCCATCGTGGAGATCAGCCAATTTGGGTCGACCCGCAGCATCAACGCCTCGGCCGCCGCCGCCGTAGCGATGCACGCCTGGATCACGCAGCACGTGCGGTTTGCGCCAAGAACCGCTGCTGGGCTCTGACGCCGGGCCGGTATATTAGGAGTGTTGCTCAGTTATGTTAGGGTGAGCCCGCGCCGAGCGGTAACGTTCAGGTGTGACTAATAATCTGCTCGGCGTCGCTGTGACGCTCTTACCCGAAGAACCTGCGGTCCTTGCCGCGATCGCCAACACTGGGCTCGACGCCTCCGAGGTGGCAAGTGCTCACCCCACCTCGTCGCTGGCCTGGGCCATCCTCGCCAACAACGCCTTCAATGCCGGGCGCCCGCTGGAGTCTTACGCCTACGCCCGCGTGGGCTACCACCGTGGGCTCGACGCACTTCGTCGCGCCGGCTGGAAAGGTCACGGCCCCGTGCCGTGGTCGCATGTTCCGAACCGTGGCGTTCTTCGCTCGCTCTACGCGTTGCGTCGGGCCGCGGGGGTCATCAACGAAACCGACGAGGTTGATCGACTCAGTGACTTTCTGCGCGATGCCGATGACCGGGTCATTGCTGCCATCGAGGGCGAATACTCCTAACAGCGCTGCTCGGCCGCGCCCGCTGCTTCCGGAATCATCCCGGAAATACGCTGCCCGGTAGAATTTGTTTTTGGGTAGGCGTGTGCTGCCCTCAGGAAATTTTTTTCCCAGCCCCCGTCACCAAAGGACTCGGCCATGCCAGCAATCGTGATCATCGGCGCCCAGTGGGGCGACGAGGGTAAAGGCAAGGCCACCGACCTTCTCGGCAGCCGCATCGACTATGTCGTGAAGTTCAACGGCGGAAACAATGCCGGACACACCGTCGTCATCGGCGACCAGAAATACGCACTGCACCTGCTGCCCTCCGGAATTCTGACCGAGGGCGTCATCCCGGTGATCTCCAACGGTGTCGTGATCGACATCGAAGTGCTCTTCGACGAGCTCGAGGCGCTGACCGCGCGAGGAGTGGATGTCTCGCGGCTCAAGGTGAGCGCCAACGCACACGTCATCACGCACTACCACCGCACCCTTGACAAGGTCACCGAGCGTTTTCTCGGCAAGAAGCAGATCGGTACTACCGGCCGCGGAATCGGTCCCACCTACGCCGACAAGATCAACCGCGTCGGCATCCGCATCCAAGATTTGTTTGACGAAAACATTTTGCGTCAAAAGGTGGAGGCCTCCCTCAACCAAAAGAACCACTTGCTGGTGAAGATTTACAACCGCCGGGCCATCACCGTGGATGAGATCGTCGATAACCTGCTGTCGTACGCCGAGCGACTGCGTCCGATGGTCACCGACACCGCGCTGGAACTCCATCAGGCGCTTGAGGCCGGCAAGGTCGTGCTGTTCGAGGGCGGCCAGGCCACCATGCTCGACGTCGACCACGGCACCTACCCCTACGTCACCTCCAGTAACGCCACTGCGGGGGGAGCGGCCACCGGCTCTGGCATCGGCCCGGGCCGGATCGAACGCGTCATCGGTATCGTCAAGGCGTACACGACTCGGGTTGGTTCAGGGCCCTTCCCCACCGAACTATTTGACGAATCCGGTGAATTTCTGCGCTCGAAGGGCTTCGAATTCGGCACCACCACCGGTCGTCCGCGTCGCACCGGCTGGTACGACGCGCCCATTGCGCGCTACTCGGCGCGCATCAATGGCGTCACCGACTTTGTGATGACCAAGCTCGACGTGCTTACCGGACTCAAAGTCATCCCGGTCTGCGTTGCCTACAGCGTCGACGGCGTGCGCGTCGAAGAGGTTCCGGTCTCGCAATCTGATTTCCACCATGCCGTACCGATTTACGAAGAGTTTCCCGGGTGGACCGAAGATCTCACCGAGGTGCGCCACTTCGACGATTTGCCGAAGAACGCGCAGGATTACGTGCTCGCGATTGAGGCCATGAGTGGCTCCCGCGTCTCGGCGATCGGCGTCGGCCCCGGTCGCGATGCGATCGTGGTGCGCCACGACCTGATCGACTGACCGTAGTGACGGCAACCCGCCCCCCGCACCAGACGCTGACCGGTGAATTTGTTCGCCTTGAGCCGCTGACGCGGGAGCATCTTCCGGCACTTTACGCCGCGATCGGGCATCCCCAGGTGTTTGCGGGCGGATACGGCGGTGGGCCGGTCGGATTGCGCCCCACCCTGGCCGACTTTACGGTGTGGGCTGGGCAATATTTTGACTGGGTTGCCGGCAACCCCTATGTCATCGTTCTGCTGGGCGGAGAGCACCAGGGCAAACTGGTGGGAACGAGCACGCTCAGTGATTTTGAATTGGCCAACGAAGTCGCACACCTCGGCTGGACCGCCTACGACCCGCGCGTTTGGGGCACAGCGGTGAACGTCGAGACCAAGCTCCTGCTGTTCGGCCTCGCCTTTGAAAACGGTTTCGGGCGGGTGCGCCTTCAGGCGGATTGCCGCAACGAGCGTTCCCGCGCCGCCATTTCCGGTCTCGGCGCGACCTTCGAGGGAATGCAGCGCCGAGACAAAGTTCGCGCCGACGGCAGTTTTCGCGACACCGCAGTCTTTTCCGTGATCATTGACGATTGGCCGAATGTTTCCGCGCTCCTTCGCGCGCGCCTCGACGCCTTTGCCGGACAACCGGTCACATTTCGGCCGTCCCCGCGCTGAGCCCCGGCCGCCGTGCGGAACTGCGCCGGTGCGGAACTGTGCCCGCGGCATCAGGGCGCGGTGTCCCCTAGGTTTGATCCATGAACGATTTCAGCCGTGATGGCGCGCTCAGCAATACCGACAAACTGGCGAGCCTCCGGAGCAGCATTGACAACATCGATGCGGCTCTCGTGCATTTACTCGCCGAGCGGTTCAAGTTCACGCAGGAGGTCGGCCGGTTGAAGGCGACCACTGGGCTACCGGCATCCGACCCCTCCCGTGAAGCGGTACAGATTGCGCGGCTGCGCTCGCTGGCAGAGGAATCTCATCTCGACCCCGGTTTTGCTGAGAAGTTTCTCAACTTCATCGTGGCGGAGGTTATTCATCACCACGAGCAAATCGCCAGCACCGGTACGATCGAAACTCAACTCGACGCCACTTCTCGGTGATATGCGCTCAGGCTTGATGTCTGTTTGTGCACGTTTGCCCATCGCTGGGCTTTGTGTTGATCTTCCCTCGAAATCTTCTTAGTCTTTCGCTAATCCTTCGAACTCTGTCCCGGATTGGGCCGGCGTAAACCGGGACGGCAACGACGTCGACGAGGGAACGTCGCGTCCGATCCAGCTCGACGCACGAAGACGTGCGCCGAAAGGAGCGATAGTGAAACGTTTACGTTTTGTCGGGTCAGCTTTGACCCTTGTTCTGGCCAGCGTGACGCTGGTGGCGGTCGCCCCCGCTGCGCAGGCCGCACCGGATACTGTGGCCCCCGCTGCAGCATCCGCCGCCCGGCCGGGCAGCACGGCTATTCCTACGGCGGTCGGGCCACTCCCGGTGACCGCCACCTCCTACCCGTTCGGTGCGGCCGACCATCAGGGCGTCCCAGAGAACCTGGCCGCAGTTGGGTACACCGAGAAGGAATACCTCGTGAGTGGGCGCTCCAACGTCTACACCTGGACTCCGGCCGGACCCGGCGAGGTGCGCAGCGCAGATGCTCCCTACACAACCCGCGTGTTGGTGCGACTGCCCCTAGCGAAGCAAAAGTTCAGCGGGAACGTAGTCGTAGAGATGCTGAATCCGTCGAACTACTTTGACCTCAACATCGGCTGGGCCATGGCCCACCGGCAGATGGTTAAAAACGGTGACGCCTGGGTGGGGATTACCGCCAAACCCATAGCTGTCGACGCGCTGAAGAGTTTCGACCCCACGCGCTATGCGGCGCTCTCCTTCGCGAACCCCCTTGCGCTCAGCGATCCGGCTAATTGCCTCACCGTTGCCGCAGACAGCGCCCGAACCACCGAGAATGGGCTGATCTGGGACATCTACACGCAGGTGGGTGCCTGGCTCAAGAGCCCGGCCGATACCAACCCGCTGCGATACGGAACGGCGAAATCACGGGTGCAGCACGCCTACGGATTCGGCTATTCGCAAACCGGTGGTTACCTGGTGAACTACATCAACGCCATCCACCCCCGCGTGGTGAAATCCGATGGCCGGCCCATGTACGACGCCTACATCGTGGCCGTGGCGGGTGGCGCTTTTGCGGGTGCCTACCCAATGAACCAGTGCGAACCGGCCCCGTTGCCCACGGATGCTCGCCGCCAATTCTTGAACGTTGGGGTGCCGATCATGCGGATCATGTCACAGTCCGACTACCTTTATGGCATCGATTCCCGCCGATCGGACAGCGACAGCCGCATTGACCGTTACCGGCACTATGAGATGGCCGGCGCAGGCCACGCCACCCCCGACGAGTTGTATTTCTCGGCATCCCCGGCAGACATCGTGAAGGCCAACCGTGCGGTACCGCCGGTGGCCTGCAACGAGGGACCGCGCAGCCGATTTCCGAGCGCGATCTTCTTCGACGCTGCGCTTCGCAACCTCGACTGGTGGGTTCGCTATAACGTCGCCCCACCGCACGCAGCGCCCATCCTGGTGAAAGATGGCGCACCGGTGCTTGACCAGTTTGGAAACGTGCAGGGCGGGGTGCGGTCCACCCTGCTGGAGGTGCCGACGAGCACCTGGTACGGAACCGCTACCGGAGCATCGTTCTGCTTCATCGCCGGGTACGAGGTGCCGCTGAGCAAAGAAGTACTGGCAAGCCAGTACAGCAGCCACCGCGACTACATCACGAAGGTAGGCACGTCGGCTCTGTCGCTGGTTACCCAGCGCTTCTTGACCCCGGATGACGCCCGCCTTCTGGTTGCCGAAGCTGCGAAGTCCAACATCCCGTAGGCCTCCGAAACCGAGACGCCCCGCTGGCTGCTGCCGGCGGGGCGTCTCGTCGTTGCGATGAGGCCGTGGTTGCGGTAAACCGGGCCCGTGACTGGCCGGGCTTGCGGCTACGTCGGGCGGATTTCGGGGATACTCTCGGTACGGGAGGAGACGACGTGCTTGGGGATGAAGCATCCGAAGAGCACACCGAGCGCGGCAACCCCCGCGGCCACCCCGAAGATCGTATGGAAGGCGTCGGAGGTGGGAATGACGACCCCCGCGGTGACGGTGACGGCCGACGACAGGATGACTCCGGCGAGGGTCGCGGCCAGAGTGGACCCGAGCGAGCGCATAACTGAGTTGAGCCCGTTGGAGGCCGCGGTAGTCGATGCCGGAACGGCCCGCATGATCAGGGTCGGCATCGCGGCATAGGCAAAACCCACCCCAAATCCGACGAGGGTGGCCACCAAAATGACATGCCAGACCTCATGGTCGAGCACGATGGCGAGAAGGTAGGCGACGCAGATGATCACCAGCCCCAGCACGAGGCTGGTGCGCGGGCCTTTCGCCGCCGAGAGACGAGCGGCATAGGGAGAGAGGAAGAACATCACGAGTCCGCTCGGCATGAGGCACAGGCTTGCGGTGATCAGACTCACACCGAGCCCAACGTTGGTGTTGGTCGGCGACTCCAACAGCACAGGGAGGGTCGCCGCGGTAACAAAAAAGCCGAAGCCGACACAGATCGAGGCAAGGTTGGTGAGAAGCACCGGTCGGCGCGCCGCCACTCGAAGGTCTACGAGCGGATCCCGGGTGCGCAGTTCGAAGAAGCCCCAGAGCACGAGCACCACGGTTCCGCCGAGGAGAAGACCAAGGGTGAGTGGGCTGCCCCAACCCCATTCGCGCCCCTTCGAGAGGGCGAGCAAAATTCCGACCAGGCCGACGGCGAACCCGAGTGAACCGACGGTATCGAAACGGCCACCGAAGCGCAGAGTGCTCACCGGAATCTTCACCCAGACCAGAACGAGTGCCAGTAGGGCGAGCAGCGCAGAGAGCCAAAACAGATAGTGAAAGTTGAGGTTTTGCGCAATCACCGCCGAAATCGGAAGCCCGGCCGCACCGCCTACGCCGAGGGTAGCGCTCACCAGTGCGATGGCAGCGCCAAGCTTTTTTGGATGGATGATATCGCGCAAAATGCTGATGGACATGGCAATCGTTCCAAGCCCGATCCCCTGAAGCACGCGACCCGCGATCATCGGGATCACGGTGTTGGAGAGCGCCGAAAGCACCGATCCGGCAATCATCAAAACAATCAGAATCATCAGGATGCGCCGCTTGCCGAACATGTCACCGAGGCGACCCGAGATGGGGGTGGTAATTGCGGCGGAAAGCAGGGTGGCGATCAGCAC
The DNA here is from genome assembly GCA_014377425.1 of Microbacteriaceae bacterium. Taxonomy (GTDB): domain Bacteria; phylum Actinomycetota; class Actinomycetes; order Actinomycetales; family Microbacteriaceae; genus Marisediminicola. Next base: position 35,058 of record JACMPQ010000048.1, read on the forward strand.
CCACGAGGCGTCCCCGGGCGTCGTGTGTAGCAGCGCTGGTAACTCCGGAAAAATCGGAGTTACCAGTGTTTGCATAAACGCTGCAATGAGCCCGGTGAATGCGAGGGTGGCAATTCGCGCGCGGTCACTGGGGATGCGGGTGAGCTTCTTACGTTCCGGGTGCAGCTCGGTGGTTGTCTCAGCCATTGTTGTGCCTTTCTGAAGAGCACGTCGCGGCGCTGAGACGGGGATAAAAAAGGGTCCGGAGATTACTGCACGACGACCGTACCGAAACGGTCGGCGAGGGCGGCCCGGTGGACGCCGCGCAGTTCGTCGAGTTTCACGGTGAAGAGATCCTGCACTTCGAGTTCGCCCGAGTTGTCGGTGACGCCGATGCGCAGTACCGGATAGCCGCGGCCCTCGCAGAGTCCTTGAAACTTTACGTCGTCCTCGCGCGGCACCGACACGATTACGCGACCGGTGGACTCACTGAACAGTGCGGTTGCGGCATCCACCGAATCGCGTTCGAGAATTTCGTTGAGCCAGACGCGCGCGCCAACACCGAAGCGCATGACCGATTCGGCCAGTGCCTGAGCGAGCCCGCCGTCGGCGAGGTCGTGGGCGGAGGCGATAAGGCTCTGTTCGCCTCCGGCGGCAATCAGCGCCGCCAGAGTCTGTTCAGCGGCGAGGTCGACCGCGGGGGGCATACCTCCGAGGTGATCGTGCACGACGCCCGCCCAGGCGGAGCCGTCGAGCTCAAGCACGGTGGTTCCGAGCAGGTAAATGTTGTTGCCCTCGTCCTGCCAGCCGGAGGGGATGCGCATACCGACGTCGGAGATGATGCCGAGAACGGCGATCACCGGGGTCGGATGAATAGGCACGTCGCCCGTCTGGTTGTAAAAGCTCACGTTGCCGCCGGTGACCGGAATTTCGAGCTTCAGGCAGCCGTCGGAGAGGGCCTCCACCGTGCGGCTGAACTGCCACATGACCTCTGGGTTCTCCGGGGAACCGAAGTTCAAGCAGTCGCTGACGGCGACCGGGGTGGCTCCCGTGACGGCGACGTTACGGAAGGCTTCGGCTAGGGCGAGCTGGGCGCCGCGGTAGGGGTCGAGCTGACAAAAGCGACCGTTGGCGTCGGTGGCAACCGCGAAGCCGAGACCGGATTCTTCGTCGATACGCACCATGCCGCCGTCATCCGGGAAGCTCAGTGCGGTATTGCCCATCACGTAGCGGTCGTACTGGTTGGTGATCCAACTCTTGTCGGCGAGGTTGGCGCTGCCGAGGAGGGCAAGGAACTGCTCGCGCAGAGCCTCGGGGGTGCTGGGGCGGTCGAGGCGGGCTGCGCTGTCGGCCTGCAGCGCATCGATCCAGCTGGGGTAGGCCACCGGGCGATCGTAGACCGGGCCATCGACGGCCACGGTGCGCGGCTCCACGTTGACGATTTCTTCGCCCTGCCAGTTGATGATGAGCCGGCCGGTGTCGGTGACCTCACCGATCACGCTGGTTTCGACATCCCACTTGGCGGTGACGGCGAGGAACCCGGCGAGCTTCTCCGGGGTCACAACCGCCATCATGCGCTCCTGGCTCTCCGACATGAGGACTTCCTCGGCGGTGAGCGATGGGTCGCGAAGCAGCACACTGTCGAGCTCGATGAACATGCCGCCGTCGCCGTTGGAGGCAAGTTCGCTCGTGGCGCAGGAGATGCCGGCGGCGCCGAGATCCTGAATTCCCTCGACCAGTCGACCGGCGAACAGCTCGAGGCAGCACTCGATCAGCACCTTCTCGGCGAAGGGGTCGCCGACCTGCACCGCGGGACGCTTGGTGGGGCCACCGGCCGAGAAGGAGTCGGAGGCGAGAATAGATGCCCCGCCGATGCCGTCGCCGCCGGTGCGCGCGCCGAACAACACGACTTTGTTGCCCACGCCGCGGGCATTGGCCAGGTGCAGGTCTTCGTGCCGCAGCACGCCTACCGCGAGGGCGTTGACGAGCGGGTTGGCCTGGTAGACCGAGTCAAAGTAGGTTTCGCCGCCGATGTTCGGCAGTCCGAGGCAGTTGGCGTAGACGCTGATGCCGCTGACCACACCGTGTACGACGCGCGCGGTATCCGGGTGGTCAATGTGGCCGAAGCGCAGTGCGTCCATGACGGCGACCGGGCGGGCGCCCATCGAGATGATGTCGCGCACGATCCCGCCGACGCCGGTCGCGGCGCCCTGGAACGGCTCGATGTAGCTGGGGTGGTTGTGGCTTTCGATCTTGAAGGTGACCGCCCAGCCCTCGCCGACGTCGACGACGCCGGCGTTCTCGCCCATGCCCACCATGAGGTTCTTGCGCATCTTCTCGGTGGTCTTGGTTCCGAACTGGCGCAGGTAGTTTTTGCTGCTCTTATAGGAGCAGTGCTCGCTCCACATCACCGAGTACATGGCCAACTCGCCGCTCGTGGGGCGGCGGCCCAGAATCTCGCGAATCTTGGCGTACTCGTCGCTCTTGAGGCCGAGCGCTGCGTACGGCTGTTCCTTCCCCGGTGTGGCGATGGCGTTGGCCACCGAATCGGGGGCGGATCGGGTCATGCCGGTGGTCGCTGCGCTCACGGGGTGGGGCTCCTAGCTGGGGGGATGCCGTACCTCGCAATCTTAGCGAGCGGTCGAGCGTGCCCCCGGGCGAGCTGGTGCGGCTCAGCTGGTTCGTGTGGCGGTGCTCAGCTAATTCGCGTGCCGGTGCGGAGCGGCCGGTGATGAATCGGCGCTGCCGGGCGTCGACCGCCGTCCACGCCAAATGGCGATGCGGATGCGGATGCGGTGCGCGCCGCAGTCATAGCTGCGACGAAACTCGGTGGCGAGGCCGCCGCGTGAAGCTGAGCGTGGGTGTCGCGCAGAACCGGGATGACCCCGTGCACGACACGACGGGTGCCGCCAGCCCAGCCGGAAATCCGATCAAGCAACAGTGCGACCGCGCTGTGCAGTAGGTCGTCAAACGGCACGCTGATGGTGGTCAGACCGATGGTGGGCCACGACGCCTGGTCGAGGTCGTCAAAGCCGATCACGGTGAGATCTTGCGGAATGTTCAGCCCGAGTTCATAGGCGCGGTTGAGAACGCCGAATGCAATGGAATCGTCCGCGCAGAACAGGGCGGTTGGAGCGGGCTTTCGGGCGAGCAACGCGTCCACCGAGTTGAATCCGTGGTCATAATCGGCGGCGCCCACGTGGGCGAAGCGCTCGTCGAGCGGCACGCCGGCGTCGGCCAGTCGCTGGCGGAAACCCTCGGCGCGATCGCGCCCGGTACTGCAATCCACCGGTCCGAAGAGGGCGGCAATGTGCGTGTGCCCGGCATCGAGGAGGAGCCCGGCGGCGAGTTCCCCGCCGGCGAAGTCGTTCGCAATACTGGAGTCGAGTTCATCCCCGTCGGTGTAGCGCTGGAGAAGAACGGTGGGGATTTTCAACCGTTGAAGAATAAGCGGCAGCGGCGAGTCGAGCAAAACGGTGGCGAGGATGACACCGTCGATTCCGCCGCCCAGCAGCTTTCGCTGCACCTCTTCGGTTTCAGCGTCGGCGGTGATGAGGGTGAGGTCGTAGCCCTTGGCGCTCAATTCGTCGTGCAGGGGAGGAACCAGAAGCGACCACTGTGGGTTCTCTAGGTCCACCACGAGCGCGATGCGCTTGGTGCCCAGTACCGGGGCCGGTTTCGCCGGCTCGGCAGCAACATATTCGAGGGCGGCTGCGGCGCTGAGCACACGCTCGATCGTCTCGGCGTCGAGACTCGGGTCACCGCGGAGCGCGCGGGCGACGGTGGACTGGGAGACTCCGGCAGCGGCAGCCACCGTGAAGCTCGTAATGCGTCGCGGCGAGGAACCGGCCTGCGGAGCTGTTGAGAACGCTCCTGATCGGGCAGTAGCCACAGTCGCTCCAGACGAAATTGCCGAGAAGGCAACGAACGGTTTTCGGTGATCACCGACGAGTAGCTGTCTCGTGAAGTGGCCCCCAGGCGCATTGACCGACGGTCGATGTGCGCCCCCATACTACTGAACCGGCGCTCCGCGTGGTGGACGAGTTTTGACGCCGGATTACCCGCTAAACGCTCATGATTTCGGGCACTCGTGAGGAACAAAATTCTGGGTTCAAAGAGACCCGCTGATCGGGCGCGTGACTTCGGTCGACGGCATCCCGACCCGACGCCATCCCGACGCCGCCTCGTCTCAGACCGAAGTGGCGAAGGCGGCGATAGCCGAGGTGAAGAAAGTGAGACCGTCGGTGCCGGAGCGCATTGCCGCGGCTGTGTCGGGGCCGAAGCCTTCTTCAACGGCGTGCTCAGGATGCGGCATCAACCCCACCACGTTGCCGCGGGCATTGGTGATGCCGGCGATGTCGTTGAGTGAGCCGTTTGGGTTCAGCTCCAGGTAGCGAAACGCCACCAGGTTTTCGCCCTCGAGCCGCGCGATGGTGTCGGCGTCGGCAATGAAGCCGCCCTCACCATTCTTGAGCGGGATGGTGATTTCGGCGGCGGGCGCGAAGCCGTTGGTCCAGGCGGTGGAGGTGTTCTCGACCCGGAGCTTCTGATCGCGGCAGACGAAGGAGCCATGGTTGTTGCGAATGAGGCCGCCCGGCAAGAGGTGCGCCTCGGCCAGCATCTGAAATCCGTTGCAGATTCCGAGCACTGGAACCCCGCGGTTTGCGGCCGCAATAATCTCGGCCATGATCGGCGAGAGGCTAGCGATGGCGCCGCAGCGCAGGTAGTCGCCGTAGCTGAAACCGCCGGGAAGAATGAGGGCGTCGACCCCGTGCAGGTCGTGCTCGCCGTGCCAGAGGGCGACGGCATCCGCTCCCGCCAAGCGAACCGCGCGCTGGGCATCCCGGTCGTCGAGGGAGCCGGGGAAGGTGACGACGCCGATGCGCATTACAGCGCGGCCGGCGTCGAGTTGGCCGAAGTTGAGGCGGCCGAGGTTGAGGTGGCAGGTTTGGCGTTGGCAAAATGCACGCTCACGACGTCTTCGATCACGCCGTTGGAAAGCAGGTGCTCGGCGAGCTCGCGCGCCTCGGAGAGGGCTGCGTCATCGGCGTCTCCCGCAAAGCTCAACTCGAAGCGTTTGCCGAGGCGAACGTCGGTGAAGCGCGAGGTTCCGCTGCGGGCTAGAGCGCCGGCAACCGCTTTACCGGCCGGATCCAGGAGCACGGCTTTCGGCATAACTTCGACGACGATTGTGGGCACGGTGACTCCAGAGAAGTGAGGGGAGGTGAATCCCCAGTCTACCGCGGGGCTGTGTGGCCCCTGCGGCTTCGGGGTGGCCCTAGCCACAGCAATGGGGCTTGCTCCCCGGGTAGGCCGTTTAGCCGGCGCAGGCAAGCCCCTCGGAGGATTCGGTGCACCGAGGTACTGTCGACACTTCTGAACCAAAGGCAACACTGTGAACCAAGGGAACCACCATCACCATGTTCGCTAAATCTCGCGCCCTCGAACCCACCCCCGCCGCCGCCGTGCAATCGCGCATCTGGTCGGACTCTCTCGGCCACGCCGCGACCCGCTGCGCACAGGCGCTGCTGGTGCTGATCGTGGTGGTGGTGTCGGTGTACGCCATCATCCAGCTCAAGCTCGTGGTCATCCCGGTGATCCTTGCGCTGATTTTGGCGTCGGCCGTGCGTCCGCTGGTTCGGTTCTTGGAGCGCCGGATGCCGCGAGTCGCCGCCGCCGCAATCGCCCTCCTGCTCGGGGTTATCGTCTTCGGCGGCATTATCACCATCGCCATTGTCGGCATTCAGAGCCAGTTCGGTGCGCTGAAGAAGTCGGTGAGCACGGGCATTGATCAGGTGGTGGCGTTTGTCAACGACGGCCCGATACCGATCAATGCCAAGCAGATTTCGGATGCCCGCAAGTCGGTGCTCGACTTTGTTACCAGCAGCCAATTTGGCACCGGGGCGCTCGCCGGAGTCTCAACGGCAATCGAACTAATCACCGGAATTGTGTTGGCAATTTTCGTGCTGTTTTACTTCACCAAAGACGGCCCGCAAATCTGGAGCTTTCTGATTCGCCCGCTGAAACCGGAAGCGCACGCCAAGGCACGCCGGGCGGGAGACTGTGCCGTGTCGGTACTCGGGGGCTACGTGCGCGGCACGGCGATCGTGGCCTTCGTGGATGCCGCTTTCATCGGCGTCGCCCTGCTGATCTTGAAGGTTCCGCTAGCGCTGCCGCTGTCGATTCTGGTGTTCATCGGCGCCTTCATCCCGATTGTTGGCGCATCGGCCACCGGGATCATCGCCGGACTCGTGGCGCTCGTCACCGTCGACCTCAACGCGGCCATTTGGATCGGGATTGTGGTGATTGCCGTCAACCAGCTGGAGGGCAACTTCCTCTCGCCGGTGGTGCTGGGTAAATCGCTCAAACTGCACGAGTTGGTGGTGCTCCTGGCATTGACCGCGGGCACAATTCTCGGCGGCATCGTGGGCACCCTGCTATCGGTGCCCATCGCGGCCGTCGCCTGGGCCATCATCAAATCGTGGAACGAGCCGGCGGAGGTTGTGCCCGGGATCGACGCACCGCGGGGCGGTCGCGAAAAGTTTGTGGTGCGGCGGTAGCGGGGCGGCAGCCGGCGCAATCGGCGTCGGCACCGGCACCGGCACCGGCAGGGGCACCGGCAGCGATTAGTTCGGCTGGCTCGTTAGTCCAGCTCCAGTAGGTGGTCAGCGCGCGCGGCCGTGCGGTCGATGAGCTCGGCGTTGGCGGCATCCGGTCCCATCGCCCAGGCGCGCGCCTCAGCCGGGGACTTGCCAAACCGCTCGTGCCGAGCAATTAGCCGAGACAGACGGATGTCGTCGGCGAGACGCACAAAGAAACTTAGATCGAGCAGCGCGGCCACCGCGTTCCAGCCCGTGCTCGGGTCATCCAGCAGTAAATAGTTGCCCTCGACAACCACGATATTTGTAGCGGCGGTGATGATGAGGGCGCCGGGCACCGGCTCCTCCCGATCGCGATCGAAGCCGGGAATAGCAATCTCCCGCTGCCCGGTGTCGCCGCGAAGCTCCCGCGACTCTCGAAGCCCGCGAAGCTTTCGCAGGGTCGCAACAAATCCGACCACGTCGAAAGTGTCGGGCGCTCCCATCCGTTCCCGTCGGCCCAGCTCGTGAAGCCGTGCCTGGGGAAGATGAAAGCCATCCATCGACAGCAACTGGGCGTCGTGGCCGAGCTCTGCCACGAGCCGCTCGGCGATAGTGGTCTTGCCCGCCCCGGGAGATCCCGTGATTCCGATGATGAGTCGGCCGTTACCCTCGGATGCTTGCTTTCCGAACGCTGCGCTGCCGAACGCTGCGCTGCCGAACGCTGCGCTGCCGAACGCCGAGCTGTCAGAGGCCGATTCGTCGGCTGCCGAGCTGTCGGATGCAGGGCTGTCGGATGCAGAGCTGTCGGATGCAGAGCTTTTGGCGGCAGAACGAACCAGTCGGGTCAATTCGGCGTGCCCGGTGATCGTCGTCATCGATCCAGTGTGCCCGTTTGGTGGGGCGCGAACGGACAGTCGGGATGCATCCGGTTAGCCCGCGACGCTCACTCGCACTAAATTTGCCCACGGGTCTTTGAAGCTCAGCCCCGCACCGTCGTTGCGGGTGGCGACGCGGTGATGGAGCATCCGTTGTTCGAGCGCGCCGAGGTCGTCGAGGGTCGGAACCACGATGTCGACGCGACCGAGTCCGAGAGCCCGCGGGCGCGGCCCGGCACCCCGACTGCCCCAGACGTTCATTGCCATGTGGTGGTGATAGCCGCCCGCGCTCACGAACAGGGCTTGGTTGCCGAGGGCAATGGTCTGCTCGAAGCCGACCTTCGTTACGTAAAACTCATGCGCCGAGGCGATGTCGCCCACGGCAAGGTGCACGTGACCCACCACGGCCACGCTCGACGTCTGCACGGATGCGCGCGGCCCCGCACCGTTGCTGGCGCCCTTGACAGCACCAGGCAGGTGCTCGTGCAGAAACACGTTTGGGTCGAGCGGCAGACTGGCCATTTCAATTTGCCCGTTCGCCCAACTCCACTCGGCGCGGGCGCGATCCCAGTACAGCTCCACCCCGTTGCCCTCGGGGTCGGTGAAGTAGAACGCCTGGCTGACGAGGTGGTCGGCGCAGCCGGTGTAACTCTGCGGGGACGAGGTGGCGATCGATTCGATGGCCAGCGCGAGGCTGGCCTGGGTGTCGAACAGAATCGCGGTGTGGAAGAGGCCTGCCGAACCGAGTGCTGCCTGGGTCAGGGTCGGCTGATGCTCCAGTACGAGCAGCGAAACGGTGCCGCGACCGAGGGTGACCCGGCCTCCTTCGGCCGAGAACACCTGTAGCCCAAGGGAATCGCGATACCAGGCGGTCATCCCGTCGAGGTCGCTAACCAACAGGGTCACCGAACCCATTGACGTGGCGGCAGCAAGAACGTCAAGCGGACGAACCGGATCGTAGGTCATTAGGTTCCTTGGATGAGGGTGGGGACGAGGACGTTCGCGAGGCTTCGAGAGGTGCTGTGGATGAGGGCGTGATCGAAGGTTTTCACGAGGGCTAAAACCGGTACGGTTGCCGCTGCCGCAACCATCCCGCCCCGCTGACTATTCCGGGTGCAACAATGATGCTCGGCAAAGCCGGGCTGCGACGGGTCTAGCCTGTACACGTTCTGTCGTTCCGCTGCACATTGTTCGAGGAGTTTCATGCCTGTAATCGTTGTCGCCGTCATTGTGCCCAAGCACGACAAGATGCAGGTGGTTCTTAACGCTTTTGCCACCGTGTCACCCAAGGTACATCGGGAGCAGGGCTGCGAACTCTACGCCGCGCACACCGATGGTGACCACGTGGTAATGGTGGAGCGGTGGACAACCCAGGAAGACCTCGATGCCCACGGGCTAGCGGCTCCGGTAATGGAGCTGAAAATGCTTTGGGACGGCTCACTCGCCAAGGAACCGGAAATCTTGGTGCTCGAAAACGTGCCGTTGGGCGACGCACTCAAGGGTGCGATTCAGTAAATCGCAATTTTCACCGGAGCTCAAGATCGTGCGACAGCTAGCGGATGTGCGGTAGCTCGCACATCTGAAGCCTCTCGCTATCGCGCCGCGGCTGCCTAGGTGGTGAGTCGCTCGATGAGCTCGGCGTAGCGGGTTGCCGTTCGCGCCACGATTTCCGGCGGTAGTGCGGGCGGTGTGCCGGTTTTGTCCCAGTTGGCGGCCAGCCAGTCGCGCACGATCTGCTTGTCGAAGCTGTCGGTGCGGTTGCCCGAGGCGTAGGTGGCAGCATCCCAGAAGCGGGAGCTGTCGGAGGTGAGCACCTCGTCGCCGAGCGTGATGGCGCCGGTCTCGGCATCCATCCCGAACTCGAACTTGGTGTCGGCCAGAATCACGCCGCGCGCCTCTGCGATCTCCGACGCCAGCGCAAAAATTTGCAGGGAACGTGCGCGCAATTGCTCGGCAACCTCCGCGCCCACCAGCTCCACGGTGCGCTCGAAGGTGATGTTTTCGTCGTGCTCGCCCATCGGGGCCTTAAACGCGGGGGTGTAGATCGGTGTCGGAAGCCGGTCGCCGTTGTTGAGCCCGGCCGGCAGGGGGATGCCACACACCCTCTGCGTCTCTTGATATTCGACCCAGCCCGATCCGGCGAGGTACCCGCGCACCACGCACTCCACTGGAAACATGCTCAGCGCCTTCACGACGGTGGCGCGGCCCGCTACCCCAAGAGGTACGGGTAGGGCGGCGTCATCCGGCACCAAATGGTTGGGAATTTCGGCAAGCTGGGCAAACCACCACAGGCTGAGGGTGGTGAGGAGGGTGCCTTTGCCGGGGATGCCCGGCTCGAGCACGTGGTCGAAGGCACTGACCCGGTCACTGGCGACCACCAGCAGGCGGTCGGCGTGCGCGGGCGAGGTGTAGAGATCGCGCACCTTGCCGGAGTAGGCGTGGTTCCAGCCGGGCAGGGTCTTTGTGTCGGTCACCTAATCATTATTCCGTGCGGCGCGGTCGGCCCAAGCCCGCCGCTGCCCAACTACCCGTGCGGCGGTGCCGCGCAGAGCGCACGCTATTGCCCGAGGACCGGTGCTGCATTGACCGCGGAGTGTGCGCTACTGCCCGGTGACCCGCTCGGCGATGTCGCCGCGGTACTGGCCCCCGACCAACTCGAGTAGCGCCAGCGCGCGGTAGGCGCGCTCGCGAGCCGCGGCGAAGTCCGGTGCGGTCGCGACGACGCTCAGCACGCGGCCGCCGGTAGCCACCAGTGCCCCTTCGTCATTGAGAGCGGTGGCGGCGTGGGCAATGCTCACACCCTCCACGGCGAGGGCCGCGCTGAGCCCGGTGATGGTCCGGCCGGTGAGCGGGGTTTCTGGGTACCCCTCGCTGGCCAAAACGACGGTGACCGCCACATCCGCCGAGAATTCCGGCTGCGGCAGAACGCCGAGGCCACCGGTGGAGGCGGCGAAAAGCAGTTCGCTGAGCGGGGTGATGAGCCGCGGCAGCACCACCTGCGTCTCCGGGTCGCCAAAGCGCGCGTTGAATTCGATCACCCGGATGCCGCGATCGGTAACAATCAGACCGCAGTACAACAACCCGATAAACGGGGTCTGCTCGGCCGCGAGCTGCCGCACGGTCGGCAACGCAACCGTCTCGATTACCTCGTCGACGAAGCCGGCGGGCAACCACGGTAGCGGCGAGTAGGCGCCCATGCCTCCGGTGTTTGGGCCCTGATCGCCGTCGAGCAGAAGTTTGTAGTCCTGGGCGGGGGAGAGTGGGAGCACGTTGTGGCCGTCGCTGAGCAGAAACAGCGACACTTCCTGACCGGCCAAAAATTCTTCGACGAGTACGGCGCCGTGCTGCAGCCAGTATTCGGCGTGGGAGAGCGCGGCTTCGCGATCGCTGGTGACCAAAACGCCTTTACCGGCGGCGAGCCCGTCGGCTTTCACGACGTACGGCGCGCCATACGAGTCGATTGCTTCGATGGCCTCGGCCAGGGTGCCAGCGCGTGCGGCAAGTCCGGTGGGCACGCCCGCGGCATCCATAATGCGCTTGGCAAAAGTTTTGGAGCCTTCGAGCTGCGCGGCAGCCTTACCCGGACCAAACACGGCGATGCCGCGCTGCCGTAGCCGGTCGGCAACCCCGGCCACGAGGGGGGCTTCGGGCCCGATGATTACGAGCTCGATGTTGTTCTCGAGGGCGAAGGTGGTGACCACCTGGCCATTGGTGGGATCGAGGTGAATGACGTCGACGTCCCCGGCGATTCCGGCATTGCCGGGGGCCGCGATGATGTCGTGGTCTGCTTTTTCAGCCAGCAGTGCGGTGATGATGGCGTGCTCACGCGCGCCGGAGCCTAGAACGAGAATTCTCACGAAACAAGATTACCGGCGAGATTGTTACCGTAGTGCCATGGGTAGAGCCAAGATTTCCGCAGAGATTGGGCGCGATGCCGTGTGCCGGGCGGTGGAGCAATTGGCCCCGGAGGTCGCAGCCCTGGGCAGTGCGGAGGCGACGACCTCCTCGCCAGCGACTACCGCACCGACCGACGCCGACCGCGACTCCCTCGCCACCGCCGTGCGCTATCTACTGCAGCTGCTCGCCGACACCGTGCCCGGCAACACCGTGGAGGTGCGGGTTCCCCCGTTTGGTGCAATCCAGTGCATTGAGGGCCCCACCCACACCCGCGGAACCCCGCCGAATGTGGTCGAAACGGATGCCGCCACCTGGCTGCGCTTGGCCACCGGCGCGTTGAGCTGGCCCGAGGCGCGGGCGCGGGGCAGCGTGTCGGCATCCGGTCAGCGTGCCGATCTGAGCGACTTCCTGCCGATTCGCTGGCGCTGAAACGCGCTCGGCGCGTGCTAAAGACGCGCTCGCCAGGCACCTGTCACGCGCTCGGACTGTGCTCGCGATGCGCGTGTCGCCCTCGTGTCGGCCGCTGCACCCGGCAGCCGCTGGCAGCCAACCCGGCGACGCGTCGGGGACAATGGGGTGATGACCGAGAATGCTTCGCAGGATCAGCCCGAGACCGCAGGCACGCCGATCGCCCCGCCCACCGTGCGGGATGCGGGCGAGATTGTGGTCTCCGAGGATCGCGTCACGGTGCGCCGCGCGCCCCGCATCACCCGGTTTCTCATTCTCGGCGCAGGCCTTGGCGCGATCGTGACGTTCATTCTTACCGGGCTGTTCCCGATCGACCAGAAGGTGGGTTTTGGCCCGCTTTTTGGCTATTTTCTGCTGTTCGGGATCCCGGCCGGAGCGGCTCTGGGCGGCATCATCGCGAGCGTGCTCGACATCATCTCCACCCGCCGCCGCAAGTCACTCACCGCCGAGCGCTCTAGCGCCGGGGGCGTGGGCACGCTCTAGCGCCGGGGGCGTGGGCACGCTCTAGCGCTGGGGCAACCATCGGTACCAACTGGGCGCTTGCGGCCGCCAAAACGACGGCCGCAGGGTGCCTACACGTCGATCGACGGGTGCGATCTCCGTCCACACCTCGATGTCTTCCTCAGCTGTACTGGTTGCGCTCCACGTAGGACAGGTACTCCTCCGACACACTTCCGGTGACGTAATTGCCGGTAAAGCAGCTCATCTCCAGAGCCGTGACGTCGGAGCCTTCGATGATGGCGGCCTCCATGTCGGCAACCTCCTGGAAGATCAGGTAATCGGCACCGAGCTCGGTGGCGATATCCGGGATCTTCCGACCGTGCGCAATGAGTTCGTGCCGGGTGGGCATGTTGATGCCGTAGACGTGGGGGAAACGCACTGGCGGAGCGGCCGAGGTGAAGGTCACCTTGTTGGCCCCGGCCTGACGCGCCATCTCGACGATCTCCTTCGACGTGGTGCCGCGCACAATCGAGTCATCCACGATCAAAATATTTTTTCCGCGAAACTCGCTGCCCATGGCGTTGAGCTTCTGCTTGACCGACTTTTTGCGTTCGGCCTGCCCGGGCATGATGAAGGTGCGCCCCACGTAGCGATTCTTGTAGAAGCCCTCGCGGTATTCGATGCCGAGCTTCTGCGCCACCTGCATGGCGGCCGGGCGGGAGGAGTCCGGAATCGGCATGACCACGTCAATGTCGCCCATCGGGGTGAACTTGGCGATCGTGTCGGCGAGGCGGTTGCCGAGGCGCAGCCGTGCCTCGTATACCGAGATGCCGTTCATCACCGAGTCGGGGCGAGCCAGGTACACATACTCAAAGGAGCACGGAATCAGGCGCGGATTCTTGGCACACTGCTTCGAGGTCATCTCGCCGTCCACGGCAATGAAAATCGCCTCGCCGGGCTCAACGTCGCGTACCAGTTCGTAGCCGCCACTTTCGAGCACGAGTGATTCGGATGCCACGACCCACTCGTAACCGATCATTCCGCGGGGCCTGCGCCCGAGCACCAACGGGCGAATACCGAACGGGTCGCGGAAGGCCAGCAGACCGTGACCGGGGATGATCGCGATCGTGGCGTAGGAGCCCTCGACTCGCTCATGGACGCGCTCGACCGCGGCAAAGATCTGCGCGGGGTCAAGTTCTGCTCCGCTCACCTGCTGCTGCAACTCGTGCGCGAGTACGTTGACGAGCAGCTCGGTGTCGGAGTCGGTGTTCAGGTGCCGACGATCAATGTCGAAGAGTTCCTGGGTGAGCTCACGCGTGTTGGTGAGGTTTCCGTTGTGTACGAGCACGATCCCGTAGGGGGCGCTCACGTAGAACGGCTGCGCCTCCTGCTCGTTGGCCGCCGACCCGCGGGTGGCATATCTCACGTGCCCGAGACCCATGGTGCCGGGCAGCGAGCGCATATCGCGGGTGCGGAATGCCTCGCGAACCTGCCCCTTGGCCTTGACCATGTGGAAGGTTCGACCGTCTGCCGTGGCAATTCCGGTCGAGTCTTGGCCGCGGTGCTGAAGCAGCAAAAGGCTGTCGTAAATAAGCTGATTGGCCGGTTCCGAAGAAACAATGCCGACAATCCCACACATTCGCTTGACGCGCTCCAGACCGTAGAATTGGCGTGCTTTAGAAGACAAGTCTTTCATGCCGGGGAATGGACCACGATGACCAGCAAGTATGCCGAGGCCGGTGTGGACACCGCTCAAGGGGACCTCGCGGTCGAATTAATGAAGGCTGCAGTGGCAAAAACCCACGGCCCGCAGGTGATCGGCGGGGTGGGGGGCTTCGCCGGTCTCTTCGACGTTTCTTTTCTCACGAGTTTCAAAAAACCGCTTCTGGCGACCTCCACCGACGGTGTCGGCACCAAAGTTGCCATCGCGCAGGCCATCGACAAGCACGACACGATCGGTCTTGACCTGGTGGGAATGGTCGTTGACGACATCATCGTGGTCGGCGCGACCCCGCTGTTTATGACCGATTACATCGCCTGTGGCAAGGTCTTTCCGCAGCGCATCGCCGACATCGTGGCTGGCATTGCCCGCGGTTGCGCCGAGACGGGAACGGCGCTCGTTGGCGGCGAGACGGCCGAGCATCCGGGGCTTCTCGGAATCCATGACTACGACGTGGCGGGGGCCGCCACCGGTGCGGTCGAGGCCGACGCGGTTCTCGGCGCGCACCGGGTGCTCGACGGCGACGTGGTCATCGCGATGGCGTCATCCGGTCTGCACAGCAACGGTTATTCGCTCGTGCGCCGCATTCTGCGCGACGCCAAAATTGACTTCACCGACACCTCCGCCGAGCTCGGCGGGGTGGTGGGCGAAATATTACTCGAGCCGACCCGGCTCTACACCGGCACGCTGGTGAGCCTCTTGGCCGACGACACACTCGGTTCGGCCGTGCACGCCCTCAGTCACGTGACCGGGGGCGGTATCGCGGCCAACCTCGCCCGCGTGCTGCCGGTCGGCTCCTGGACCGAGCTCGAGCGCAGCAGCTGGTCCCCCGACCCGGTATTTCGGGTGCTCACCGCCCTCGGCGAAATGACCCTCGGCGAGACCGAAGACACCTGGAACCTGGGCGTCGGCATGATTGCGGTCGTTGCCGCGGATGCCGAAGCTGGGGTTACCGCGGCACTCAGCGCTGCCGGTATCGCCTCGTGGAGCCTCGGCGTGGTCTCCACCGCTGCGCGCGACCTCACCGGGTTTGAGCAGGGTGCCAAGGGCGTTAACGGCGGTGCGGTGCGGTTAGTCGGGGCGTTCGCGTAACCGCCACTCGCGCATTTCGCGGACGGTAGGGAATCAGGGAAGGTAGGGGCGCTGAGATTCGGGCACGGGCTCGGTGTCTGTCCTCCTCGGACGGTTAGCGTTGTTGTATGACTGATTCTGCAAATTCTTCGCCACGCGGCTCCGAGCAGACCCCGTACGCCGACCACGTCGCCGTGGCATCCGACGCTCCTCGACCGCTCAGCACCGCAAGCCTGATTATCGGTTTCTGCTCGATCGCATTTTGGTTTACCTTCTTCGCGCCCTTGGTTGGCCTGATTCTTGGCATTATCGGGCTTCGCAAGGAGCCGACGGGTCGCACTTTTGCCCTAGTCGGCATCTGGACCAACACGGTGATGCTGGCCATTGCGTTCATTGGCCTGGTCTTGCTCGTGGTTCTGCTGAGCGTGGGGATCGCCGGGTACACGGCTTGGCAGGGTGGCACAGGAAGCGGAAACGGCTACTCGATCGGGTCGTGATCGGGGCGCTGGTTGCATGGCCGTTGTCGGGATGGAGACGGCTGAAGAGCAATACCTGCGGTTGCGTTACGCGGATCGGGCGTTGCGATGCCGCTCGGGCTCAAGGTCGGAGCCGTCGTCTGGCTCCGCAACATCCGGCTGAATGGCTACCGGAATTTCGGGGACAAGCTCTTCGGCTTGGTCGTAGCTCGGCTGAGGCTCGAAGGTCATCGCGAAGGTCTTAGCGGGCGCAGATTCGTCGGCGGCGTCCGCCCACTTGTCAACGTAATCCGGCTCAGCGTCTTCGGAATGCGTGAGTTCACGCTGCAGAGCCCCGTAATTGGTGTCGGGGCTGTAGTACTTCAGGTCCCGGGCAACCTTGGTGTGCTTAGCCTTTTGGCGACCGCGTCCCATGGATGACCCCCTCACAAATTCAGCCCCCGCGCGCGTTGGGCGGTGGGCAGTGGCCAACAAGGTGTGCTGTTTACTAAAGGGAGAGTTTAGCACCCCGCCCTGCTGCATCCGACCCCGGGTGCACAGCCCTGGGGCGAGCTTTCGGCTTGAGACCTCGCGGGCGCGTCCGTTTCGCGTCAGCTGTCTTTACGAATCCAGCGAAAGGTCAGCCGACTCACTATTACGCCCACGACCAGCCAGAGTACGAGAGCGGTCGCGACCGCGGGAAGCTCCCACGCGCCGCCGGGCTCGGTGGCGGCAAAATTTTCCGGCAAAAATACCGAACGCATGCCCTGCGCAATCCACTTGAGCGGAAAGAATCCGGCAATATTTTGTAGCCAAGTGGGCAGCATCGAGAACTGTAGGTATACGCCCGAAATGAATTGCAGGATTAGCACGATGGGGATGATCACAGCCGTCGCGCTCGTGCTGCTGCGGGGAATGCGACTGAGGGCAATGCCGAGCACCGCGCTGGTCACAATGCCCAGCAGATACACCCAGGCGAAGGTGAGCCATTTCTCGCCGGTCGTAGGAAGCACGACGCCGAAGGCCACCCGTGCGACGAGCAGCAGCACGATGAGTTGCAGCAGCGAGGTGGTGAGAACCTGCCCAAATTTGCCGAGAAAGTACGACACGACCGGCAGCGGGGATCCGCCGAGACGCTTGAGACGGCCGTCGCTGCGCTCCATTGCGATGTCGACGGCCAGATTTTGCACACCGCTGAGCAAAATTCCAGCGGCCACCATTCCCGGAAGGTACAGCGCAGCCTGGGTAATGCCGCCGGTGCCGTCGGGGTTCTTACCGACCAGCCCGGTGGCCGAGAAGGCGAGGGCAAAGATGCCGAGCATCACCACCGGAAACAGAAAGGTGAAGAAAATGGTGTCGCCCTGGCGAAAGTACAGCTTCGCCTCGTACGCCGCGCGCCTGGCACCGAGGCGCACGGTACGGGCGAATTCGCGCTCAGGGGCGTGAGTCGAAGCTCCGGTGCGAGCGTGGGTGCGGGAACGGGGAGTGGTCACGGTCGGATCGTCTCTTCGGGGTCGCGAGAGACGCCCTGCGGGTGCGCCCCGTTCTCCCGTGCACTGTTCCCCTGTGCTCTGTTTTCATGCGCACCAACGAGGTCGAGGTAGATATCTTCCAGGCTGGGACGGATGATTTCCAGCGCGTCCGGTTCGCGGCCGACTCGGGCATGCAACTCGGCGACAAACGCGGCGGGTTCGGCGGCGCGCTCAGATCGTTTTGTGCCCGAATCGTCTCGCCAACGCACGACTGGGGTGAGGGCATCCGGTCCGCCGATTTCGTCGATGCGCCCCTGGGCAATCACCGTGCCGCCGGAAATCACCGCCGCTCGATCGCCCAACTGTGCGGCCTCATCGAGGTAGTGCGTAATGAGTAAAATCGTGGTTCCCTCCCGTTTCAGTTCGCGAATCAACTGCCAGAAGTTTTGTCTGGCCTCCGGATCGAAGCCGGTGGTCGGTTCGTCGAGAAACAGCAGCTCGGGCCGGCCGATAATGCCGAGGGCGACGTCAACCCGGCGACGTTGCCCGCCCAAGAGAGCGCGGATGCGTTTGCTCTCGTGCCCGTCGAGACTAACGGCGGCGATCACCTCCTCAACCGATCGTGGATTCGGGTAATAGCACGCAAAATGGGAGAGTTGCTCCCGAACGGTGGCGTTGCCGATCTCGCCGGTGCTCTGCAGCACAATGCCCAGGCGGGCCTTCCAGGCAACCCCGCCCTTTTGTGGATCGATGCCGAGCACACGGGCGTCACCTCCCGTGCGGTCGCGGTACCCCTCCAGAATTTCGATTGTGGTGGACTTGCCGGCACCGTTCGGGCCGAGCAGCGCGAAGGTCTCGCCGCGCTGGATCTCGAATGTGACCCCGGTGAGGGCGGTGACCGAGCCGTAACTTTTCTGGAGGTTTCGAACACTCACGACCGGGTCTGCATGTGCCATGGTTCCAGCTTGTCACTGCAGTCCGGGCCAAACCCATGTGTCTGGCCCCCGGTATCCGCCAAGCTATGCGCTCAGCTACCGCCGTTTGGTGGGCTTCTTGCGCGCAGCCGGTTTTACGGCCACCTTGTGCGCGCCCTTGCCCGCGGTCGTCGGCCGAGTAGATCGGGCTGCGGCTGCCATTGTCGTTGGGGCGTCGTCAGCGGTTGGCGCACCGGCAAGCGAAGCGACCGGCGGCAATTGCTTGCGCGAGATGGGACGGCGCGGCTCCCCGCGGCGGTCCGCACCGGGAAGCGGGCGATTCGAGAGCACCTGAATGCTGCGGGTGGAATCCAGAAGCCAGGGCACCAGCGCAATAGTTACACCGTGCACGAGCATGAGCTTTCTCTGGATGCGCCGGGCCTTGTGGTTATGCAGAAGGTGCTCCCACCAGTGCCCAACGATGTACTGCGGGGCATAGACGGTGATGACCTCGGAGCCGTGTTCCGCTCGACGCGCTTTGATGTAGGAGATCAGCGGCAGGCTGATGTCGCGGTAGGGCGAGGCCACGATGCGCAACGGAACATGAATGTTCATGGCATCCCATTGAGTATCGAGGGCGATTGAGGCGTCGTCGTCGATGTTGACGTGCACGGCTTCAATACTGATGTGCCGGGCGGCGATGGCGTAGTCGAGCGCTTTGAGGGTGGGCTTCTGCATCCGTCCCACTAAAACTATGGCGTGATCGCCTGCCGCGCCGAAGGTCGTGGTGTTGTCTACTGTGATGTCGCGCTCGACGCCGCGGTAGTA
>JACMPQ010000049.1 GCA_014377425.1 Microbacteriaceae bacterium
TAATACCGAGCTCCCGGGCGACCACGGAAACGGCCCGGCCAGTGTTAATGACGAGCTTTACGGCTTCGTCTTTGTACTCAGGAGTGAACTCCCGACGTGTTCTTGCCATGATGAACATTCTCTCTTGCGAGGTGTCCACCACACGGGGTCAAGGCCAGCGCCGCGCGGCTGGTGTCAATACAACCCAGATGTACACCAACTGCGCATCCCCCCTGTAACCGCAGATCTGCCCTCAAGCATTCAGCCACGTCCCCAATGCTTTCGATGAACGCTCAGTCGGCCTCAAACGGGGAGTACCGAATCTGGGTCTCATCGGGGGCGCATTCCCAAGGAATGCCTGCCCGATTCCTGTAACGATTAAGAGAAAGTATGCAATGTCAAACATTGTGGAAACTGCTGTTGGCGCCGGATCATTCACGACCCTTGTAGCTGCTGTGCAGGCTGCCGGACTCGTTGATACTCTGAGTGGCCCAGGCCCGTTCACCGTCTTCGCACCGACCGATGAAGCTTTCGCGGCACTTCCCGCCGGCACCGTCGAGGCGTTGCTGGCAGACATCCCACAGCTCACGAAAATCCTCACCTATCACGTGGTTGCCGGCAAGGTCATGGCAGCAGATGTTGCCGGCCTCACCAAGGCGACCACCGTTCAGGGCGGCGAACTGACTTTCGACACCAGCCATGGCGTGAAGGTCAACGGCGCAAACATTGTTCAGGCTGACATCGAAGCCGACAACGGCGTTATCCACGTAGTCGACGCGGTCATTCTTCCCGCCTAACACCCCGTGGGGGTTGTTGCCGTGGCGTGCCTTCCACAACGCGGCAACAGCCCCAAACGCCCGACGCGGTCACACGCCGGGTCGCCAACCTTATGTCCGGGGTATTGTGAACGGTCAACGGGCGAGAGGTGCACCGAAGCAGCGCTAGACTCCTCTACTCCTCAAGCATGTCCCTCACGAGTCGGCCTTGGGGGCCACGGCAAGGCGGCCGCAAATGGCTGTGACGAGCCCCTTCAGCTGCGGGTACTCGTCGATGATCACCGTAATTCCTGGTTCGTCCGAGTCAAGACGTTCGAGGGCGATCAGTTGCGACGAAAGCAATGCGGGAGGCATGAAGTGCCCGCGGCGCTGCCGAAGCCTGTTCTCCAACAGTTCCTGTGATGCATCGAGAAAAACGAATTGAGTGGCCGATGCCGCTGTCAGAATCGCCTCGCGATAGCGACGCTTAAGCGCTGAGCAAGCCATTACCATTCCGGAGTCGCGGGACGAAACAAGCGCAGCTCCAACGTGGTCGAGCCAAGGCATACGATCCGCGTCAGTGAGTGCCCGACCGGCGGCCATTTTTGCAACATTGGTGGCGGGATGCAGATTGTCAGCGTCGACAAACGGTAGGCCCAGCTCCTGAGCAAGGGCGGCAGAAACTGTCGATTTTCCGGAACCGCTGACGCCCATCACGACGAGTAGCGGATGCTGGTTCATTGGCACACGGTAACAGCACAATGCCTCGCGTGAACGCCAGCGGCCTGGGCACTACGCGTCCCGCGATTGCCTGTCAGTTGCTCAATTTCCCAAAGACGAATCATCCGAATTGCGTGAGGGAAAACCAGTTTGAGAAGACGCCCTGATTAGGGGTCCCCGTGCCCGAAAATGGGTGGATACTTCTGTTTATCCAGTCAGGTAGACGGCGTTCGGTATTTCGAACAGCGCGTAGCCTTCGCAAGATCAACGTGGTTGGGTATTTATTACCAACGGAGGTAATTGTGGTCGCTCGTGTTCTCGAGATATCAGGTCTAAGTGGGCTGGTCCCCATCGGGGCTGATCTCGTGCTGTGCGCCACGGGAAGCACATGGGCGGAGGGGCCGGTGTGGTTGCCAGAAACCCAGTCGGTTCGATTTAGCGATATTCCCGGTGATCGAATTCTGGACTATTCAGAAACAACACAGAACCTCACGGTGTACGCGAGCAACGTCGAGTTCACCAACGGCCGCACCCTCGACCATGACGGAAGCGTTATTCAGTGCTCGCACGGGCTACGGCGTATTGAGCGCGACGATCACGGAATCATAACTCCCATCATTGACTCGTATAACGGGGTGCGGCTCAACTCGCCGAATGACGTCATTGTTGCGGCCGATGGCAGCATTTGGTTCAGTGACCCGCCCTACGGCATCACCGTGCCAATCGAGGGACACCCCGGAGAACGGGAATACGGGGACCATTTCGTCTTTCGCCATGATCCACTCTCCGGCGAAACTCGACCTGCAGTCATCGATGTCGAAGAACCGAACGGTCTCGCTTTTTCCCCCGACGGCTCGCTGCTCTACGTTTCCGACACCTCGGCGGCATCACACCCTGAAGGCGGCGGAAATCACCATATTCGGGTTTATGACGTCGCCAACGGTCGATGCAAGAACGGCCGAACCTTCGCCGTGATCGATGATGGTCTCTCCGACGGATTTCGAGTCGACCTTGCGGGAAACGTGTGGACCTCCAGCGCCACCGGCGTACTCGTCTTCTCGGCGGCCGGTATAAAGCTTGGAGACATTCCGGTGCCCGAAAAAGTGTCGAACGTCTGTTTCGGTGGGCCGGCTGGCACTGACCTCTACATCACCGCATCCACCAGCCTCTACAAAATTCGCACCCTTACCCAGGACACCGCGATCGCAGCGCGATCCGCAGCACCTAGCCGGCGAGGAAGCCGATGAGTGTCGCCGACATCAACTCTTACCGGGCAGAAAACTCTCCGGTTCCTGCGGTGCTTCGAGCCACCAAAATTCTCGAGGTGATGGCCCGCCACAACGGGCCGATGAGCAGCTCAGACATCGCCCGCGAAACTATGCTGGCGAAATCATCCGTCTCAAACCTGCTGGCGACTCTGCAAACCGCAGGAATGGCCCGACAGGTCTCTCGTGGATGGGTTCTTGGCTTTCGAGTACTTGAACTGGGTCAATCTGTCCTCTCCTCAACCGATCTCATCTCAGAGTTTCGTCGCAAGGTGGGGATGCTCGATATTCTCCGTGAGGAAACTGCGCTCATCGGTGTACTCGATGGCCTCGAAGTTCTCTACCTCGCTCGACACAACGGCAACCAACCCGTGCGACTTGCGATCGACATCGGACAACGACTTCCCGCCGTT
Source organism: Microbacteriaceae bacterium (assembly GCA_014377425.1). Taxonomy (GTDB): domain Bacteria; phylum Actinomycetota; class Actinomycetes; order Actinomycetales; family Microbacteriaceae; genus Marisediminicola. Next base: position 3,133 of record JACMPQ010000049.1, read on the forward strand.
GTTACCTCCCTCGGCAAAGCGATGCTGGCCTCACTTCCCGAAGACGAAATGCTCGATCGGCTTTCCACGATTCGAGAAATGCCGCGACTTACCAACCACTCGTATCGCACGATGAGTGAGTTACGGGGCGATCTGGATGATATTCGCGTGCGCGGCTACTCCATTGACGACCAGCAAAATACCTCGGGGATTACCTGTTTTGGAGTGGCAATTACCGGGCTCAACCAGCCAACGGCGGTGAGCTCGACCATGATCTCTCACCGCGCTACCCCGCAGCTGCGCGATCGCCTCATTCTCGACCTTCGTTCACTCGCTCGGCAGCTCTCGCGAGTCGCCGCCTAGACGCGACTTTGCACGGCCCGCCAGTTCGATTCAGTCGGATTGCGTCACCGCTATGCCCCTAACATCCCGGACATATAGATGGAACTGGAAATTAGATGATTCCGCTACTCGAAGTAAGAAATCTCGAGAAATCGTTTTTCGCGACCCGCGCGGCCAGCGATGTGAGCTTCGACGTTCACCAGGGCGAAATCGTCTCCCTACTCGGTGAAAACGGTGCTGGCAAATCCACAGTGATCAAAATGCTCGCCGGTGTCTACAAACCAGATAGGGGCTCAATGTCCCTATCGGGCGACGATCTGTCTAACGCGCAAACGCGCAAACGTGTGTCGTTTATTCACCAAAATCTCGGACTCATTGAGTGGATGACGGTGGCCGAAAACATCGCCCAGGTACTGGGGTATCCCCGGCGCCTGGGACTCATTGACCACTCCGAGGTGCGTCGTCGGGCGAGCGAAGTGTTGAAGCTGGTGGGTGGCGGTATTGATCCGGATGCCCGAATCTTCGATCTGCCGCGAACCGAGCGCAGCCTGCTGGCAATCGCTCGCGGATTGGTGTCCAAGCCGAAATTGTTGGTTCTCGACGAGCCAACCGCATCTCTCCCGGCGGAAGACGTAGAACGACTGTTCACGGTGTTGCGGCAGCTGCGCGACACCGGGGTGGGAATGATTTACGTCTCTCACCGCCTCGACGAGATTTACCAAATTTCCACTCGCACCGTGGTGATGAGAAGCGGGAAGGTCGTCGGTGACCGAGTGGTAAGCAACCTGAGTCACCGTGACCTCGTGGACCTGATCGTCGGGCATGACACCCGCAACCCCGCCTTCGATGCACCACACCCGGAGGTTCGGCTGACGCTCGATCAGGTGGAGGTAGCGGGTGTGGGGCCGGTGTCGTTGACCGTGCAGCGCGGAGAAGTGGTGGCTCTCTGCGGGCTCCGCGGCGCGGGGCACGAACAAATCGGGCGAGCAATCGTCGGCGGTCGCCGGATCACTGCCGGCACGATGCTGCTTGACCAATCGTCTTTTAACCCCAAGAATCCTCGGGTCGCGATCGCCGCTGGGGTGGGTTTTGCCACCTCCAATCGCGAAAGCGAGGCGGTCGGCGCCGGTCTGTCGGTTCGAGAAAATCTTTTTCTCAATCCCGCAGTGTGGGGTCGAAAATTCTGGCAGTTTCGCGGGGCTCAGGCTGAGAAGGCCGCCGCTCAGCAGTACATCCGAGATTTTGGTATTCGGCCAGCCGACCCAGAGCTGCCCTTGGACACCTTCTCGGGCGGTAACCAACAAAAGGTGATTCTTGCTCGCTGGTTCGGTGTCGGTCGAAAAGCGGTTGTGCTCGAAGAACCGACGATGGGCGTGGATGTTGGAGCTAAAGCCGATATTTACGCGTTGCTGCGAGACGCCACCCGAGATGGCACCGCTGCGGTGGTGGTCTCCACCGACATGGAAGAGGTCGTCGCGATTGCGCATCGCGCGATTGTTTTTGGTCGCGGCCGGGTCGTCGCCGAACTTTCCGGCAGCGATCTGACCATCACTACGTTGATCGCGGCGGCCCCCGACCTTGATCGTCACCACTCAGCGCTCGAAGGGAGCTCCTCATGACAATGAACACCTCACTGAAATCCACGGCCCTGGAGCCGCCGAGCTCGGCCCCCTGGTACCGCAAGCTCACCACGGTTTACGGAATGGTGCTGCTCACCGCCGTACTTTTCATTATTTTTGCAATCGCGCGACCGGATACCTTCGCAACCCTGCTTAACTTTCAGCTTCTGGCCTCGAACCAATCGACCCTCCTAATTCTTGCGATCGCGGTGACCGTACCCATGGTGGCCGGAAAAATCGACCTGTCTATTGGCTACGGAGTGGGACTCTGGCAGGTTATGGCGTTGCAGTGGCAGCTTGCAGGCATGGATTACCGTCTGGTGATTATTCTCAGCCTCTGCGGTGGCGCGCTGACCGGACTCTTCAACGCATTGTTGGTGGAACTCGCGCAAGTGGATGCCTTCATCGCGACGTTGGCCACGGGCCAAGTCATCTACGCCATCACCTACTGGACGACCGGCGGCCGCCAAATAACCGACAACGCTGGGGTTCGTGCGAAGGCGTTTGACGACCTCTCGACCTGGTCTCTTGGTCCCATCCCCGGCGTCTTTATCATCGCTCTCGGGCTAGCAGTAGTTCTCTGGTTGATCTTGGAATTTCTGCCGGCCGGTCGCTATTTATACGCGGTTGGGGCGAATCCCCGCGCGGCCGAGCTCACGGGAATCAGTCGCCGCAAGTTCGTTGTCGGCGCAATGGTGGCCTCTGGCGTGCTGACCGCGGTCGCGGGTGTTCTTCTTGCTTCCAAGCAGGGCGGTGTCGCCCAGGCGAACATTGGTCCGGAATATCTTCTGCCCGCCCTCACCGCTGCCTTTTTGGGTTCAACAACCATTCGGCCGGGACGCGTCAACGCTCTCGGCACGGTGCTCGGGGTTGTCATCGCAACCATTGGTATCTCTGGGCTGCAGCAGCTGATTCCCGGGCAGTTCTTTTTGGAACCGCTGTTCAACGGTCTCACTCTCGTGGCGGCGATCACCATCGCCTCCCTTGCCAGTCGCAGACGCGCCTCCCGCGCAGATGCTCCGGTGAGCGCAGGCGCTCCGACACCGGCAGCTCAAACCCCCGAATCGTTAGGCGTGCCACCTCGCACAGGTGATCACAGCACCCTCCCGGCGTTTGTGCCAATCGGCACAGGCGTACCTCTCTCAGAAGAATCGCGCGACGACGACGCCGCGTCCTTCACTCACAGAAACGAGAACTGACCATGAAGGTAACAACCACGGTTGGCCGGATCGCATTCGCGACCCTTGCTGCCACTGCCCTCCTCGGGGTCTCCGCCTGCTCGAGCGGCAGCGTTTCGGGGGCAAGCGCCGGAGCAACGCCCGCCGCAGCAGCGACCACTGCCGCAGCATCCTCCGAATTCGCCTCGATCATTCCCCCTGGCGACATCGTTGCTGCCTCCAAAAAACTCGTTTCGGATTCCCTCTCGGCCTCCGCCGGTTTCACCCCACAGACCGACGGCCCCACAGCCCAAAAGCCGGGCGCGAAAATCGCCTATGTCGGCAGCGACCTCACCAACGGCGGTGTCAACGCCGTCGCAACCGGGTTGAAAGAAGCCGCAACCGTGATGGGGTGGACTGTGAATGTATACGATGGTCAAGCATCCGCACAGGGGCGCACCGCGGCCATCAGCCAGGCCATCGCCGCGAAATCCGACGCCATCATCCTGGGCGGATCAGACCCGACGGAATCCGCTGCGTCGATCAAGCTGGCGACGGCAGCCGGCATTCCGGTTCTCGGCTGGCACGCCGGTGCGAGCACCGGCCCCGGCAACGGCCTGTTCACCAACGTAAGCACCGACCCGCTTAAGGTGTCACAGATCGCCGCAGCATTCGCGGTGGCAGACTCCGATGGCAAAGCCGGCGTCGCAATCTTCACGGATGGCCAGTACGCCATCGCTGTGAAAAAGGCGCAAGCCATGAAGGCCTACATCGAAGCCTGCCCGGGCTGCAAGGTCTTGAGCTACAACGACTCACCGATCGCCGATGCCAACACCCGGATGCCCGGGCTCATCTCCAACATGCTCCAGAAGGACGGTAAGAACCTTACCTACCTGCTCGCCATCAACGGTAACTACTTTGGCGGAGCGCAGCAGGCGTTGAAGGCCGCCAAGACCGACCCGGCTGGAACGCCCAAATCCGTTGCCGCCGGCGACGGTGACCCGGCCGAGTTCCAGCGGATCCGCAGCGTCGACTACCAGGCAGCGACCGTTGCCGAGCCGCTCATCCTCGAATCCTGGCAGCTCATCGACGAAATCAACCGCGCGTTCGCTGGCAAGCAGGGCTCGACCTTCGTGCCCGCACCGGGCCTGATCACGGTTAAGAACGTTCCGACCGGCGACGTGTTCGACCCCGCGAGCGGCTACCGCGACGTATTCAAAAAGGTCTGGGGCAAGTAACCCACTACCCCCGCGCTGGGGCGAGCCCTTTTCGGTCGCCCCAGCACGCAGTCGTCGCTTTTCACCCACCGGTAGGTATCCCGTCTCCGGTTTTCGATTGGACCCCTGTCTTGCGATTCGCTCGATTCTCCACTCATAACGGCCCGCGTTTTGCGGAATGGCAAAACTCCCATTGGCAGTTTCTTGACGGCGAGATAGCCACCCGACTGACGCCGAACGGAGAACGCGTACCGACCACGGCGCGGATGCTGGCTCCCTGTGATCCGCGTGTCATCGTCGGGATGGCACACAATGCCCTTCCCGAGGGTCGCTTTTTACCCCCGCAGGCGTTTCTCAAGTCTTCTCGCACCGTGATTGGGCCGGAGGATCCCATCTTCGTCAACCCCGACCTCGGCACGGTTAACGTCGAAACAGAACTTGCCATCGTCATTGGTCGTGCTGCCCGTAATCTGACTCGTGCCAACGCTCTGGATTCCGTCTTTGGTTACACCATCGGCAACGACGTGACGGCCGCTGATCAGGCGTCGGAAGACACTCTGTTGCTTCAGGCGAAAAATGGTGACGGGTATACTCCGCTCGGACCGTGGATCGAAACCTCCCTCAACAGCGTTGACGCCCTCACCATGCACGTGTTTGTTAACGGGGTGAAGGCGTCGACCGGGTCGACCTCCGAACTCGCCAACCTCGTGATCGATCAACTTATTCACGTCACCCGCTATCTGAGTCTGGGCCCGGGCGACATCATTCTCGGGGGGTGCCCCGGCTCGTTCGCCGCGGTACTTCCCGGTGATCGGGTTCGTCTGGAAATCGACGGCCTCGGGTATTTGCAAAATTCGGTGCATAGTGCCGCGGCATCCGCCTCATCATCGACTGCGAAAGAAGATCACCATGGCTCTCAGCGCTGAAGGCTGGCCCATTGCCGTCGCACTTTTGCAATTCGCCGCGATTTCTCGAGACGGTACGGTTGCCCAGGAGGCCGAACCCGAGCAGTGGGAAAAATCCTTTCGTCAGGTCGCTCGCGCCGGATTCACCGAAGTTGACCTCACCGACGTCTGGGTGCGGATCGGTGATCTCACTCCCCCGAGGCTTCGAGAATTTGGCCAGGCTGCCGCGGCGGTCGGGCTCACCACTCCGGCGGTATCTCTTATTCGGCGCAGTGTGATCCATGCTCAAAATGGCGAAGCCAATCTGGCCTACAGCCATCGCGCCATTGATGCCGCAGCGGCCCTCGGCGCCGCCGTCGTATCGGTGGGTCTTCATCAGGAGCTCACACCCCAGCAAAAGGAACAGCTCTGGTTTTGGACGGCGCCTGGTCACTACGATCCGGTCGGCGACCGGGAAATGTGGAAACGGGCCGTCTCCCGCCTCGGTGAGCTTGGCACGCATGCCGCCGAAGTCGGCGTGCTGCTCTCATTGGAAATGTACGAAGACACCTACCTTGGTACCGCAGATTCCGCTGTTCGGCTGGTGGAGGAGATCGGCCAGCCAGGGGTGGGGTTGAACCCCGACACCGGCAACCTCCTCCGACTGCACCGGGCAATTGACGACTGGCGGGAGCTCCTTGAGCGCACCCTCCCTTACGCAAATTACTGGCACATGAAGAACTATCAGCGCGACGAAGACCGGGCACTCTCGCGCTACGTAGCCGTGCCATCAACGTTGGAGGGCGGCGTAATCAGCTATCGCGAGGCGATCGAGATCGCAATCTCCGTGGGCTTTCAGGGTGTTCTCTGTTGCGAGCAGTACGGCGGTGACGGGTTGAGTGTCAGCGCGGCCAATCGGCGATATCTGAAGAGCATTCTTCCCGAGTCAGCGAATTACTTCCCGGGCACGAGTCGTCGCCTTCAGCTTGCTCCCTCGCCCGCCTCCCGAATCGAAGCATCCACATGACGCGCATTTTTGACAACCCGACCAACTTTGCGGATGACGCGCTCGACGGCTTCGTGGCAGCAAACAGGAGCTACGTGGCCAGAGTCGCCGGTGGGGTGGTGCGATCGACCGCAACCGACCGCGGTCGGGTCGCGTTGGTCATCGGCGGCGGATCTGGACACTACCCGGCGTTTGCCGGTGTGGTCGGAGCGGGAATTGCCGCCGGTGCCGTGTGCGGAAATGTTTTTACCTCGCCGTCGGCTGCGCAGGCCTACTCCGTGGCGCGGGTCGTTGAACGTGGGGCAGGCGTGCTCTTCAGCTACGGCAACTACGCCGGAGACGTGCTGCATTTCGGTGAGGCCCAAACGCGGCTCCTGGCGGATGGCGTTGACACAAGAACGGTGCTCTGCACCGACGACATCGCTAGTGCACCGATCAATGAGCGCGGTTCGCGTCGCGGAATCGCCGGGGATTTCGTCGTGTTCAAGATTGCCGGTGCGGCGTGTGAGCGCGGTTTCCCTCTCGACGAGGTGGAACGAGTTGCCCGTGCCGCGAATGAACGCACCCGGACTCTGGGGGTGGCCTTCGCCGGATGCACACTTCCGGGAGCAACCGGCGAACTTTTCACCGTTGCGACCGGACAAATGTCGATTGGTCTCGGTATTCACGGAGAGCCGGGAATCAGTGAACAGCCAATCCCCACCGCCGTAGATCTTGCCGAGCTGATGCTTACGCGACTGTTAACGGATGTTCCCGAAAACCGCGGCTCCCGGGTTGCCGTGCTTCTGAACGGCCTCGGTACCGTGAAATACGAAGAATTATTCGTGCTCTACAATCATGTTGCCCGCGGTCTAACGACCGCAGGTATTACCATCGTAGAGCCGGAGTGCGGTGAACTGGTGACGAGTCTCGACATGGCCGGACTTTCCCTCACCCTATTTTGGCTCACGGACGAACTAGAACAACTCTGGGGTGATCCCGCGGATACCCCGGGATTTCGAAAAGGCACGAGTGCTGCGCGCGACGTGATTTCTGTGATCGATTATGTGGAAACCGCCCACGATCATCTCAGTGCCGGCGAAGAATCCCGCCGGGTTGCGGGAATCGCCGTCACCCTGATCAGCGCGGCGTTAACCACAGTCACCGCCCACGCCGTCGAGCTCGGGCGAATCGATGCCATCGCCGGTGACGGCGACCATGGCACCGGGATGGTGCGCGGGCTAACGGCGGCCGCGAACTCTGCCGCAGAATCGCTGGAGATGGCGCTCGGAGTAACCGAATTGCTCGTTAGGGCGGGAAAGGCGTGGTCTGATCGCGCGGGCGGCACCTCCGGAGCACTATGGGGTGCGGCGTTAGTAGCCCTCGGTCACACTCTTGGCGACCGCGAATACTATCCGGCGAGCGTCATTGCCGATGCACTGACCGAGGCCGTAGCCGCCATCACCACCCTCGGTAAAGCGAGCGTTGGAGACAAAACCATGGTCGACGCGATGGAACCATTCCGGCATGCCTTCACGAGTGAAGTTACTGCCGGGCATCCACTTGCCAGAGCGCTGGATGCCGCAGCAGCAGCAGCAACGCTGGCTGCACGCGACACCGCCACGCTTCGCCCGCGTCTGGGCCGCGCCCGCCCCCTCGCCGAGAAGAGCCTTGGACACCCCGACGCGGGAGCCACCTCATTCGCACTCATCGTCGCGGGCATTACCGACAACATTTCGAAGGGATTCGCCTCATGACCACTCTGCTGCGCATTGTTATTGGAAGTGACTCGGCAGGGCTGAGCTACAAAGATCTCCTTAAGGCCGTTTTGAATGCAGACCCACGGGTCGAGTCGGTGCACGATGTCGGAGTGTCTACAGCGGACGCCACCGACACCGACTACCCTCATGTCGGCGTGGCCGCGGCACGGATCGTCGCTGCCGGAGACGCCGATCGGGCACTGCTCATTTGTGGAACCGGCCTCGGCATGGCAATCTCGGCAAACAAGGTGAGCGGCATTCGTGCTGTGACCGCCCATGACAGCTACTCGGTTGAACGCGGTGTGCTGAGCAACGATGCGCAGGTGCTCACTATGGGAGAGCGCGTAATCGGTTTTGAACTCGCCAAACGTCTGGTGTTGGAATGGCTCGAGTATCGATTCGACCCGGCGTCTGCCTCTGCCGCAAAAATCGACGCCATTAGCGAATATGAGATGAGTGTGGATGATCACTCGACGAGCTCGGCTGTTGAGGACCCGACGGTCGCATGACCGCGACACCTTTTCGGGTTGCCATCACCGCCGACGGCGCATCCCCCGACGGTTCTTCCATTTTCGGCGATCTTGGCCTTGACCGGCTCACCGAACGCGGCGTCGAATGGCAGGTATTGCCGCGCTACCTGGATCCCCTTCCCGTCGACGACCTAACAGGATTTCACGCTGTTCTCTCGCTCGGTCACACCACCTTTGATGCAGGTTCGGTGTGCCATCTGCGGGATTTGCAGTTGATTGCTCGCTTCGGGGCCGGTTTTGAAAGCGTTGATCTCGCCGCCTGCACTCGCGCCGGAGTCGCGGTTACGAACACTCCGGACGGGGTACGACGGCCCCTGGCTCTCGCCGCATTGACGCTGGTGCTCTCGCTGGCCCACAATCTGCCCGCCAAGGATCGCATTACCCGCACCGGACGCTGGAGCGATCGTTCGCAGTATCGCGGACACGGCATCGACGGAAAAGTGCTCGGAATCGTGGGATTCGGCAGCGTGGGGGCCGACCTGGCAGGGCTCTGCCTCGGCCTCGGGTTCACCGTGATCGGCAGCAACCGGAGTGGGCAGAGCACCGCAGCGACCGCGTTGGGGGTCGCTCTGATGGAGGTAGACGAGTTGCTGCGCGTTTCGGACTACGTGGTGCTCACGGCATCCCTCAATGACGACAGTCGCGGGATGATCGATGCGCGACGAATCGCGCTCATGAAACCGGACGCCTACTTTGTGAACGTTGCCCGCGGCGGACTGGTTGACCAGAGAGCCCTCACCGCGGCACTTATCGATCAACGAATTGCCGGTGCCGCCCTCGACGTCTTCGAAGTCGAGCCGATTGCGTCAGCCGATGCGTTGCTGTGCCTCGACACCGTGATCGTGACCCCGCATTCCCTGCCCTGGACAGAGGAGTTCACCCGAGACGTTTCGCGCAGCGCCATTGCCTCAATACTTGCCGTGGCAGCGGGCGAAACGCCGCACAATCTCCTCAACCCCGAGGTGCTCACTACGGCGCGATGGGCTCGCACCGTTGCGGCACCAAGGCGAACCATCTAGAAGCTGATCAGCACCTTGCCGGAGACCGCGGAGTCTTTCGCGGTCTCAAAAGCAGTTAGCGCCTGATCCACCGGAAACTCGTGGGTGATCACCGCGTCGACAACCAGCGAACCATCACTGAGGGCGGTGATGACCTCATCGATCTCGTCGTTGAACCGGAATGAGCCCACGAGCTCCAGTTCTCGCGTAATCGCCAAGGAGATGAGGGCCGGCTGCTCGCCCGAGGGCAGCAACCCCACCATGACTACCCGACCGCCGCGAGTCGTGCCACGCACTGCGCTCGCGAGCCCGCGAGAGCTTCCGGATGACTCGAACGCGAGATCTGCATCCACCGCGGCAATCCCCTCGGCGTCCGTGGCGTGAAGAACACCGGTGGCACCGCATTCCCGAGCGGTCGCGAGGGGGTGGTCGAACATATCGGTCACGATGATTTCTGCGGCGCCCGCTCGGCGTAGAACGGCAACGATGAGACATCCGATGGGTCCGCTACCCACCACCAACACCCGCTTGCCCCGCACCTCCCCCGCACGCGAGACCGCATGCCAGGCAACGCTCGCCGGTTCGACGAGCGCCGCGGTACGAAGGGAGAGCCCGGGCGGAAGCGCACGCAGCATCCGCGAGTCCACAACGACCCTGCTGGCGAAGGCACCCTCCGTGTGCGGGAACCGAGCGGCGCTGCCCAGGTAGGTGCAGCCGGGCGAGAGGTTGGGCCGCTCCGCCGGAAAACGCGCGCCGTCGCCTGGGCCCGGGGTAGCTGGATGCACGGCCACTCGCGTACCGGCGACCGGTCCGGGGCCGTCTGCCGCCGCCACCGCCACCGTCCCGACAATTTCGTGCCCGAGAAGGAGTGGCGCCCGCAGAATCGACTCCCCGGCGGCACCATGAATCCAATAATGCAAATCAGAGCCACAGATTCCGCCATAGGCAATAGCAATCACTGCTTGGTCGGCCGCGGGCGACGGCACCATCACCGGTGCTACCCGCAAATCATTTTTGGCGTACGCCACCACGCCAACCGCGGTGGTCTGGGGGGTGTGGATCTCAGTCATCGGTGTCTCTCTAAAATCGGGGGTGAGTTTAGTTACTGCGCGGTTGTGCTGCCGCGAAAGTCAATCAGCTCGTCGGACACGAGACCTCAAACGACCGCGGTCATTCCGCCATCGACATAAAGAATTTGCCCGTTGACGAAATTTGATGCGTTTGAGCTGAGGAACACCAATGCCCCCACCAAATCTTCGGTGTTTCCCCACCGCCCGGCGGGTGTCCGGGACCGAACCCAATCGCTGAAGACCGGATCGTTCACGAGCGCCTCGGTAAGTTCGGTTGCAAAGTAGCCGGGCGCGATCGCGTTCACCTGAATACCGCGCGGTGCGAGGTCGGCGCACATCCCCTTGGTAAGCATCGCGACTCCACCCTTTGTTGCCGCATAGGCCGCGATCCCGGGCCTGCCGAGCTGGGACTGAACCGATCCAATATTCACGATCTTTCCCGATCCGGCGGCAATCATCGACCGGGCGACCCGCTGGCTCACCAAAAAGGTGCTTGTCAAGTTTGATGCGACTAAATCGTTCCAGTCGGAGATCAAAAAATCGGCGAACGGTGCTCGGCGTTGAATTCCGGCGTTGTTCACCAATATCTCGATTGGACCGATCTCCGCCTCAATTCGCGAGATTCCATCGTCGACAGCCTCCGGATCGGTCACGTCAAACCGTGCGATATCCACCTCGGTGGCGAAGCCCTTGCCCACACTTTGACGGGCCAACTCAATTGAGTCGGGATTGCGACCGTGAACGACCACGCGAGCGCCCGCCTGAGCCAGTCCCCGTGCCAGGGTGAGCCCAATTCCACGACTGGAGCCGGTAACGAGGGCAACGCGGCCGGAGAGATCAAACAGGGTCGTCATCGTACTTCCTTTGTCTTATTAGTAGCGGGAGCGGCAAGCGTGGCTAGTACCGGTCGCCCCAGGTCGGCTCCCGCCAGTCGCAAAGCCGAAAGCACCAGTTGCTGCTCTTCAGCGGTATCGCTGGGGTGAACGAGCGACACTCCAATGGCAAACGACGGTTCCCCCTGACCACTGGACGGCACGAGGACTGCCAGTCCCAAGACACTGAGATGAACTTCGCCATCGTCAGTGGAATACCCCCGTTGCCGAGTTTGCTCGAGTTTGGCGTGCAAACTGGCGAGATCCACGGTGGATCGATTGGTCAGGCTCACCAGACTGTTTGGGTCACGAAAAAGCGCCTCAATTTGCCCCCGGGACAGCTCCGACAGCAAGGCGGTACCGACAGCAGTCGCTGATGCCGGATAACGATCACCTACGCTGGCCGAAAGCGGGAACCGTTCCCGACCCTCGAAAACTGCGAGATACAGCACGCGCGCGCCGTCAAGCATCGCAATTTGCACGAGTTGACGCCGCAAAACCTCCGACTCCTCGCAGATTCGGTAAAACTCCCGAATCTGGTCAAAACCCGAGAGGTAGGCGCTGCCGAGCTCAACGACTCGTCGACCCAGCAGGAAGCCTCCCTCCGTGCGGCGGATGAGCCCTCCGTCTTCGAGCGACGCGCAGAGATTCGATGTTGACGACTTTGCGATTCCCAGTTCACGGGCGATGTCGCTCAGTGGTTTTGGGCGACTGGGTGTAGTGGCAAGCAGGTCGAGGATCCGCAGGGCTTTCACCACGGCTGGCGCGAGCGTCGCGCGTTCCGATTCGACCTCGCTCATGGGCGATGCACCCTTCGGCGCAGGTGATGGCTTGTGGCCGGTCGCTGGCATTTAGTAGAACTCGTGGGTGTTCACCCGATTGATTAGTTCTTCACCGTCTAGAAGACGGCGGCAATTCTCGGCGAAAAGCTCCGCAATGAGCCGGTCTTCGGCGACGTTCAGTGCTGCCGTATGCGGGCTGATCAGCACCCGTGGTGATGACCACAGCGGGCTGTCTGATACCAGCGGTTCAGAAGCGAAGACGTCTAAGGCAGCGAAACCGATTCGCCCGTCAGCCAGAGCTGCGATGAGCGCCGTCTCATCGATCACGGTCCCTCGGCCAACACTCACCAGGGTTGTTCCCGGAGTCACCCGATCAAACACGGCTGCACTCAGGAGACCCTCGGTGGTGGCGGTGCCGGGCAGCGTGATAACGACCCCATGAACAGTTCCAATAACGTTGACGATGTCGTCGGGATGAATGATTCGGCTCACGCCCTCGACCTCTACCGGGTGCCGGCTCGTACCGATGACCGTTGCCCCCAGCGCACTGAGTTTGATCGCGGTGGCCCGGCCAATGGAGCCGAGGCCGACGATGAGAATGGTTTGTTCGCAGATCAAGCCCATTGTCCATCGGTCCGACCACTGACGATCGGCCTGCTGATTCAGCAGTCGTGGAAGAGACTTCGCACCGGCGAGGAGACCAAATAGCGCGAATTCGGCGAGTGGTTGTGCGTGGACTCCGGCCGAGGTACTGAAGGCGATTCGCGATAACTGCTCGGTTGAGAGCGCCGCTTTGGCGACCTGCGCACCCCCGCCGGCGGGCATGGTTTGCACGAAGCGCAGCCGTGGATTCGCGCTGACGGTGCGAGAAAGCTCGGAAGGATTCTCCCCGGGAACGCCGTAGAGAGCCTCGGCCGAATCAACGAGGTCATCAAACTCTGCTTGTTGCTCTGTTGTTCGCCGGAACTCAGGATCGCCGCCGTGATCGCCGGGATGGCGCATGGGCGGGAGTAGGTCTTGCCGAGAAATGAAATCAACGCGCGGCTCAATCGATATAACCCGAGCAATCAGCTCTTCACTAATGGGAGTAGACGCCACTACTCGAATTCGTATGTCTGAGGTCATCGATGCTCTCAATCGTCATAGGGGAAAAAATAGCTGACTTGATCATAGTCAATTATTCACCCTGGTGAACAGAGTTCTGTATGCTGACCGAATGTCAATCTCTGTTCAGCCCATGCCCTCGCTCGGATTCATCGGCTTGGGAAACATGGGAATGCCCATGGCCCTGAATTTCCTCGCGGTGCATCCACAGAGGATGACAGTGACCGGCCGATCAAAAGAGCGCGCAGAGCGCGCCATTGCGGCAGGGGCACGCTGGGTTGCAACCCCGAGAGAAGTCGCGACGGCGAGCCAAATCGTGGTGCTGATGGTGCCGGATCTTCCCCAGGTTATGGAGCTGCTCTTCTCAACCGGCGGGATTGCGGAAGCTGAAGGCGACGTCGCCGTCGTGGTGTGCTCCTCGGTGGCCCCCGCGGGAATTCGCGAACTCGACCTTCGGCTTCGCCGCCAGACGGACGATCGCATGCGGATCGTTGACGCCCCTGTTTCGGGTGGAGTCGAGGGCGCCGCGGCGGCCACCCTATCGATCATGGTGGGTGGAGATGCTACGACTGTCTCTGCGGTGTTACCGGTGCTTCGTCTGTTCGGAACCCCCGTGCATCTTGGTCCGCTGGGTTCCGGTGACGTGGCAAAAGCTTGTAACCAACTCATCGTCGCTGCCACTATCGCCGCGATCAGCGAAGCCAGCGTGATTGCAGAGCGATCAGGGATTGACCTCGATGCGCTGTTATCCCTCCTTCAACAGGGGTACGCCGGGTCCCGTGTTCTTGAGACGAAGCGGCAACGGCTTGTCGACCGGGATTACACGGCGTCGGGCGTTGCCCGCTACATGGTCAAAGACCTCGGGTTCGCCGCAGCCACCGCTGCAGAAACTGCGTCGTTCACCCCGGTATTGGACGGGCTTCGAGTGTCGTTCGACGCTTTGGTGGCGCAGGGGCTCGGAGACTTCGACCTCGCGGTAATGCACCGCTATGTCGAGTCCCAATCGCGATCGGAATGACTGACACTCCCGTTTGATCCGAGGTGCACCCAAGGCGACAGTACTGAACGGGGGGCGGGATCTAGAAAGACGCCTGCAGCAGGTGTCTCGACACCTCGAGGTGGTGGCGCATCGCGATTTCGGCTGCCTGAGGATTGTGAGTCTCTAACGCCTCGAGAAGCTCGGCATGCGAGATCATTGTGGCCTGCTGTGCCGGCCGGGACACCCAGTAAGTGCGCCAGAATCGCAGGTTATGCCGGAGAAGATTCTCGGCGGCCGCCTGCAGCCAGGAATTTCGCACCATTTGGATAAGGAAAGCGTGAATGGCATAGTCATCTCGCAGGTAGCTTTCCTGGTCAGATAATTCCCGCGCGCGGTTGGCCGTTTCCACCAACGCTCGTAGCGCGGTGAGATCGGCATCGGTCGCCCGCTGCGCGACGATAAAGGCAACCCCGCACTCGATAGCCTCTCGCGCCTCGAACATGGCGATGATGTCGTCAAGACTGAGCACGCTCACCACGGTGCCGCGACGTGGCAGGATCGTAACGAAATTAGCTGATGCGAGCCGGGCCAAAGCTTCACGCACCGGCATCCGGCCCAACTCCAGTTCTTCGGCGAGGGCCTGCTCGTTGATCGGCGATCCCGGGGGCAGCCGAAGATCCAGGATGCGCTCCTGTAGAAGGGCGAATGCTCGATCACTGGCGCGCAGCGGAAAGGTGCTCACGATGGCCGAACTCCCGGCGTTACCGCTCATAGGGGTACCACTCAGGGAAGTACCGCTCACGATGCGATCGCGACCGCGAGCGTTGTCGCGACTGTTGCCGACGCCGTTGCCATGTCTGCACTTGCCTCGGCCAGAGTACGCACTACGACGTCGAGGGTTTGGCGATTAACGACCAAGATTTCACCATTGCGCAACGAAGTCCAGCCCGCACCCCAGCCGCTCGAGGAGACGATCACACCGTCGTCCGCCACACGATAGCGCAGGTCGTAGTATTCGGTGTCCTCGGCGGCGGCATCGGCCGAGGCCGTGTAGCGGCAAACGGCAATGAGCTCCGCGGGAGTAGCAATGATGGCATTCAGCCCGTTGAACGTGTGACTTTCGGCAATCCGCTGAACCGTAGTGGCGAGAGCCGCCGGCAAATTGCTCCGGCGGGCCTCGGCGAGCACAGCCAAGAAGTAGCGCTCGCTGTCGGTGGTCCCCTGACGCTTAGCCCGGAGGTCATCCGGAATCAGTTCGTCCAGGCGCTCAGCCTCGCGAATTGAGCCGTTGTGGGCGAAGGCAATGGTGCCATCTGTGAACGGATGCGTGTTGCCGGCGCCCACCGCGAGGTTCAGTGTTGCCCAGCGCAGGTGCGCTAGCCCCAGATCGGACCGGTGCCCCCGGGCGTGGCGGCCGAATTCTCGCGAGTGCCGCGCGGAATCCGGTGCCTTGAAAATCTCCGCTCCGTCGACGGTGGCCCAGCCGAAACCCCAGCCATCACCGTGCAGTTGCGAGAGTTCGGTGAACTCGGCGAGCTCGTCTTCGCCAATGAGCTCGGCAAGGGTGGTGGGGCGGCGGGTGGCGTAGCCCAGCAGTCGGCACATGGTCGAAACGTCTTTCAGAGGTAGTTGGTGGAAATTCCACCGTCGAGGGTGATGACCTGGCCGGTTAGCCAAGAGGCCGCGTCGGAGGCGAGGAAGGCGGCGAGTCCCGCCGCGTCATCCGGCTGTCCAAAGCGCCTAAGCGGCACCCGCGCCAGGCGAACGGCTCGGGCGTCTTCGTCGGGGAAAAACTTTTCGACGTGCTCGGTGAGGATCGGGCCGGGAGCCAAGGCATTCACCCGGATGCCGCGAGACCCCAGCTGCACGGCCATCGAGCGGGTCAGCGCCGAGATGGCTCCCTTGCTGGCGGAGTAGGCGTCTTGCGGGTAAGTGCAGCCCACGACGGCCAAAAATGAACTCATGTTGACTACCGCTCCCCCGCCCGCGGCTTCAATATGCGGGACCACATGTTTAGAGCACAGCACCGTTCCGTGCAAATTTATTCCGCTGATCAGGTTCCAGAGCTCTAAGTCGGCATCGAGAAAGGAGCGATCCTGGTGCGGCATCACCCCGGCGTTGTTGAACAGCGTGTCGAGGCCGCCGAGTTCGTCGACGGCTTCGGCCACCGCGCGTGCGACCTCGACCTCTTCGCGCACGTCGGCGACGATGGCAGTCGCGGTACCCCCTGTATCCTCAACCAATCGGACGGTTTCGGCGGCGGCCTCCGCGCTGATGTCAACGACCGCGATCGCGGCCCCCTCGCGGGCAAACCAGAGACTGCTGGCGCGGCCAAGTGCACCGCCGGCGCCGGTGATGAACGCGCGCTTTCCGATCAGTTGATTCATTCGCGCACCCCGCACAGGCCATAAAGAGCACCGGCCGTGGAATTAAGGATGCGCTCCCCCGCCGTTTCGGCGTCGGCGCGGCTCAGCTCCCCGGCGGCTACGAGCTCACCGAGGGTAGCCCCAAGAATGCGTCGACCATCGTGCGCGCCCAGCCAGTGCAGCTCGGGCACCCGGGCACCATCCGAGCTGTACATCAGCTTGCCGAGCGGGGCGACGCCGAGCGCGGCCCGGGTCACGGCGGTCATTTCGCCGATTGAGAGGAACGGGATGCCGTAGGACAGGTCGAGATAGGCGTTGCCGTACACCGAGGCGAGGTAGGCGCCCTCCCGAACGTAGGGCCAGCAGCCGTGCAGGAGTACGACCGGCATGGCCCGGTAGGCGGGATCTTCGAAGATTGCCCGTAACTCCAGCGGAGACGCGGCGCGCAGGTCGACGTCGGGGTCGCCGTAGCCGACGTGAAACTGCACCGGCAGTTCTTGCGCGGCCGCAGCGGCGAAGGCGAGGTGCAGGAGGGTGTCGAGTAGTGGCTTGTGTCCGAGGCGCACAGAGCCGGTTGCGGCAACCTCGGCTCTGGCCGCCGCGAAGCTCGTTTGGGAGGCATCCGGGCTCCACCGCTCGATGGCAAGCCCGGTGCGATAGGCGGCAATGCTCTTAAACCCAGCCCAGCCGTCGGTGCGGGCGGTGTCGACGAAGTGTCGCACCGCAGCGATCAGTTCGTCGAAGTCGGCGTGCACTGCGATGAGATCCTGAAAATGCAGTTCCAGCCGGGCGAGGACGACCGTGTTGGTGCCGGTTGCGGCTGTGAGGCTGGGTGTCGCAATCACGAGGTTCGCCGCCGGATACCCGGTGTCGAGCACGACGCCGCCGATGGTGGCATCGCGAAAGAGCTGCGCCGTCAACTCCACACTCGAGAGCGAGGCCCGGGCTGCAAGCACCAAAGCCTCAGCCTCCGGATCGGCGGCGTCGATTCCGTGGAATGTTGCCGAAGCGCCGAGCATCCGCCGGTAAAACACCGTGTCGGCGACGCCAATAGAGCGCATCTCGGCATCCGGCGACTCCGAGAAGCAGGCCCGCCAGTCGTCCCGCGTGCTCGGTTGGATGGTTTCGATCGGGTGGCAGTGGTTATCGATTACCGACACACCGCTGAGGTCGATCGCCGTCGCAGTCCGCGTTTCAGGAAGCGCCATCAGAACTTGTAAAAATGGTTGCGAAGCTCGAACTCAAGATCTTCGGCAGCGAAGGTCTCGTTCTCCGAGCGGCGCACCGCCAGATAACAACGCGAGAGCAGATCGCCGAGGGTGCCCAGCAAGAAGCTATCGGCTTCGAGGTGGGTGAGCGCCTCACCCATCGAGGTGGGCAGCTCACGCACGTTTCCGCGTTCCCGTTCCTCGACGGTCAACCGCGCCGGATCGTGCTCGGTCGGCTCGCCCGGTTCCAACTCGCGCTCGATGCCGTCGATTCCGCAGGCGATGATGGCGCCCAGTGACAGGTAGGGGTTGGCGCTGGCATCCGAGGCCTTGAACTCGACGTTGTAGCTCTGCTCTTCACGCTGAAAGAAGGGCGAGCACACCCGAAGTGCGGCCTCCTTGTTATCAAACCCCCAGGCGGTGGTGGCGGATGCCCACGCGCTCGGCTGTAACCGCCGGTAGGAGTTGTAGCTCGGCACGGTCAGCGCCACCAAAGCCGGCAGGTGCTCGACGACCCCGGCGATGAAATGGCGGCCAAGTTTGGAGAGCCCGCGCTCGGCACCCTTTTCGTAGAGCAGGCTCTTGCCGTCGGCATCCCACAAGCTGAAGTGCAGGTGCGCACCGCTGCCGATCTGGTCGGGATAGGGCTTGGGGGCAAACGACGCGTACAGCCCATGGTTCAGTGCGACTCCACGAATGGTGTCGCGAAATTTCATCTGATTGTCGGCGGCACGCAGGGCGTCGGAGTGCCGGATGGAAATTTCGTGCTGGCCAGCCCCGTACTCGTTGATGGACTGCTCCACCGAGATGCCCTGTGCGACGAGGGCGTCGACCGAGTCGACCATCAGCGAGGCGTTGAGGTCGTGCCCGATGGAGCTGGTGACCGGGGCGTGGGTCGGCACGTCGAAAGGTAGGAATTCGCCGTCTTTTTCCGTCGCGAGGTAATACTCGTTCTCAAACGATGCCTGCACCCGAAAGCCGAGCGCGTCGGCGCGGGCGATCATCGCCTTCAGATAGGAGCGCGGACAGGCGCCCCAGTCGAGGCGGTCATGATCGAATTGGTCACAGAGCACGCTCGCACTCGCGGGCACCCACGGCAACACCGTAAAGGTCGCCGGGTCGGGAACCAGTCGAATCTCGCCCACCGGTTCCATGCCCTCAATGTGAATCAGTTTGTCGAGCAGATTCAGCGACATCTGGGCCCGAGAAAGGCTGACCCCCTCAAGTAGTTTGTGTTCCAGCTGTGAGACGTGCACTGACTTGGCGCGAGCGACCCCGCTCACATCGCAGTATTCGAAACGAATGAGTTTCACACCGGCCTCGCGGGCGGCGGCAACAACGTCGGAAATGTTCATAATGTGGTCTTTCCGCTCTAGGCTCACGGCCTAGAGCATGACGTCTCCGCCGTTGGGTCCGAGGGTCTGGCCGACATAATAGGAGCCGCCCGCTGAAGCAAGCAGCACGGCGGTCGGGGTGACCTCATCAACGGTGCCAAAGCGCCCGATCGGCAACTCGGCGAGTTTCATGCTGCGCCATTCTTCGGTCTCCGAGGCAAGCAACGGAGTTTCAATGGGCCCGGGGGCGATGGCGTTCACCAAAACCCCGCGTGCCGCGACCTCCCGCGCCAAGGATTTGGTGAAGCCGATCACGCCTGCCTTGCTCGCGGCGTAGTGGGCGGCCGACACCCCGCCAATCTGGCCGAGCTGGGAGGCGATATTAATGATCCGGCCGTCGCCGCGCTCCAGCATCGGATTGATGAACGCTCGCGTGCACAGGAAGGTTCCGCGCAGGTTGGTGTCGATCACCCGATCCCAGTCTGCCGCGGTCATGTTCTGCACGAGGGACTCTGTAAAGATGCCCGCGTTGTTGACCAGGATGTCGACCCGGCCAAACCGTTCGATCGCGGCATCCGCCAAACCGGCAACGCTCGCCTCGTCAGTCACGTCACAGCGCAGGTAGACGGACTCCCTACCAATGGCAGCAAGCTCGCTCAGTACACTCGACGCGGTTGCCGAATCAGCTCCGGCGAGATCGGCCACAACAACGCGTGCCCCCTCTCGAGCAAAAGCGAGGGCAATCCCGCGCCCGATCCCGGATGCCGCGCCGGTAACCACCGCCACCCGACCGACTAGCGCGGTCACGAACCGCCCTCAGCCGCGCTCGATTTGGCGCTCCACAGCGCGTCAATTTCGTCGGCGAATGCAAGGTCGAATCGGTGGCGCATCAACAACATCGATGCGTCGTGCTGGGCGGGGTCGTCGCTGCCGACCCCGTCCTCCACGATCACAACGTAGCGGTCGCTGAACATCGCGTCACGAGCGGTGGACTCGACACAACCCTCGGTTGTGCAACCTCCGATCACCACCGAGGTGATGCCGTTACTTTGCAGCAGGAGCTGCAGATTGGTTCCCCAAAACGCGCTGGAGCGGTATTTGCTGACAACGAGTTCATCCGCTCGCGGCGTGAGTTCGGCGATGAATTCGTGGCCCGCCGTTCCCGGAACGGTGTAGCGCAGGGGCGGCCCACCGCGACGGGCCGCCTCGTGCATGCGCAGGTTGAAGCGAATCTGCGCGGGAGAGTCGCTCATTCGCCCAGGAAGTGCTGTGTTTTGCACGTGCACCACCAGCACTCCGTTACGGCGGGCTGATGCGAGCAGCGCGGCCAACCGCTCTCGGGAGCTGTCATACATCGACAGGTCAATTCCGAGGCGCCCGAACACCCCGTCGTCACCCACGAAGTCCGTTTGCATGTCGATCAACAGCAGTGCCGTGTGCGCTTGGTCAACGATTTCTGCAAGCTCCGTGAAAACGGTTTTGCCGTCGATGGTAATCATTTTCTAGGCGCCGAGGTCGGGGTGACGCGCAATTTCCTCGGCGATCGTCGGATGCTGCACGGATGGCGCCCGCGCACCGATCAACGCTGCGGTCTGTTCTTCCGCCGGAAGGTCGTCCTCCGCCACAAAAGAACCGAGGGCGGCAATCTTCTCCGGCGACTTCGCCCGGTAGTAGAAGTACAGCACCGCGCCCAAGGCAATCCACGCCAGAACAACCCACGGCACGTAGTTGTAGGGGTACGTCTGGTCGGGGGTGCTCACCGCGTAAAGCGGGTAAAGCAGCGCGATCACGCCGAGAATCGGAATGATGATGTGCGTGAAAATGTTGCGTTCTGCGAGGCGCCAGAAGTAACGAATCAACGAGATGTTAGCCATAATGTAGACGATCACGATGGCGACGGTGGCAATGGATCCGGTGAAGCCGTAGGCGCCGGTGGCTCCCGGGCCGATCCAGGCGCCGACTCCCAGGCCAACCACAATGGTGAATGCCGTCTGAGCAACAATCGCGCGGAACGGCGAGAACCAACGCGCGTGTACGCGTCCGAGCGACGCCGGGAGCACACGGTCGCGTCCCATGGCAAACATGACCCGCACGGTCGTGTTGTGTACGGCGAGCAGGCAGCTAAAGATTCCAGCAATCGCCGCCAGCTGGATGGGCTGAATCAGCCACGGTGTAACACTTTGTCCGAGGGTGACGAACGGGTTCGGGTCCTTCAAAAACGCGTCGAGCTTGGCGGGGTCAGACAGTCCATAGCCGGCAGTGAGCGCGTACACCACGAACACGTAGAACACGCCGACCGCAAGGAGGGCGCCGGCAACGGCGAGTGGAACCGCACGCTTCGGGTTCTTCATTTCCTCACCGAGGGTCGCCGAGGCATCGAATCCGATGAACGACAAGATGCCGAACACCACTCCGAGGCCTACACCGGTGAATCCGGTTGGAGCTGATGACGGCAGGAAGGCGGCCACCGTGTTGACGGTGCCCGCGTGGGAAACCGCCGCGATCGCGAGGACCAGGAAGATGACGACCTCGATCACCAACAGCGCGAGGTCGATATTGACGGATGCCTTGATGCTGCGCACCGAGAGACCGAACACAATTGCCATCGCGGCGAGGCTAAAGATCCACCACGGAATATCACGGTGGAAGGTCGAGACAACGTAGTCCTCAACGAAAGCCCCGAAGGCGGTGAACAGTCCGGGGGCGAGCATGGCGTAGCCGATCCACAGCAGCCACCCGGTGAAGAATCCGGCGGTTGGGCCAAGTCCCTTCGAGTTGAAGGTGTAAAACGATCCTGCCGAAGGCAACCGCCGGGTGAACTGCACCACGGTGTTTCCCACCAGCAAACAGGCGATGAAAGCGATCAGAAACGACAGGGGCAACGCTGCCCCCGCCGAGGATGCCGCAGCGGGCGCGTTGAGTACGACGGCGAGCACCGGCGCCATGGCGGCCGCGCCGAGCGCAATGCCGTTGGGGACCGTCAATACGCCTTTTTGCAGCCGATGGGGTGGAGTCGAGACAGCGGTGTGCGAACTGGCCATTGGGTTCCATTCGATTAAGGTGATCGAAATCTAGATTACTGATATGTCACAGATATATCAGTCACATTTCCAACAAACAACAGTTACGGCAAAAATGGCCCCGGGAAAATTCCCCGAGGCCCATTTCGCCGATCCGCTCGTGCGTCTCGTGAAGTCCCTTAGCTAGTGACCGAAATTGCCACGGTAGTACTCGTAGGTCCATCCCACGAGACTGATGGCGACCACGGCCGCGCCAATAATGGCAATCCAGACGCCGATTGCGACTCCCAAGAACAACAGTGCTGCGCCTCCGGCCAACATGATCGGCCACCAGCTCCACGGGCTGAAAAAACCCTGTTCGGCATCGCCGTCGTCGATGTTGGCATCCAGTCGATCCTCGGGCAACTCGCCACCCTGAGCCGCGTGGGTGCGACCCAGGTAAAAGGCAATCAGCGCGGAGAGGATGCCACAGAGCATAAGCCCCACGAAACCGACATACTCGATGCGCTGAGCGTGCAGCGGATCGTTCAAGCTCCAGATGAGGTATCCAGTTGCGGCAACACCAAAGAATCCACAGAGGACCCAGAACAATCGAACGTTGGCGATCACGCGGTTACTTTACTTTCTCGTCGGACAGGTCGAATACCGGAGCATCCGGAGCATCCTTCAACGGTCCAATTCCCACGGCGACCCCGGCTTCGGGGTGAGCCAGGTCAAACGCCGGAGACTCGGACCGGATGCGGGGAATCGAAGTGAAGTTGTGGCGCGGGGGCGGACAAGACGTGGCCCACTCCAGTGATCGTCCGTAGCCCCACGGGTCGTTCACCGTCACCAGGGGTGCGCGGCGCGCGGTAATGAACACGTTGTAGAGGAACGGCAGCATCGATAACCCAAGAATCATCGCTCCCACGGTGGAAAGCTGATTCATCCAGGTGAAGCCATCCTCGGGCTGGTAGGTCGCATAGCGACGAGGCATGCCCAGCACACCCAGCCAATGCTGAATCAGAAAGGTTGTGTGGAAACCGACAAAGAGCAACCAAAAATGAATTTTGCCGAGACGCTCATCGAGCATCTTGCCGGTCCATTTCGGCCACCAGAAGTAGAAACCAGCGAACATTGCGAAGACCACGGTGCCGAACACCACGTAGTGGAAATGGGCCACCACAAAGTAGGTGTCTGACACGTGGAAGTCCAGCGGCGGTGACGCCAAGATGACGCCGGTCAGACCACCAAAGGTGAAGGTTATCAAGAACCCGATCGCCCACATCATCGGAGTCTCGAATGTCACAGATCCGCGCCACATGGTGCCGACCCAGTTGAAGATTTTCACTCCGGTGGGAACGGCGATCAACATGGTCATGAGCGAGAAGAACGGTAGCAGCACCGAACCGGTCACATACATGTGGTGAGCCCAGACAGTGATCGACAGCGCAGCGATTGAGATCGTGGCGTAAACCAGAGTCTTGTAACCGAAGATCGGCTTGCGGCTGAAGACCGGAAGAACCTCGGAGATAATTCCAAAGAACGGCAGCGCGATGATGTATACCTCTGGGTGGCCAAAGAACCAGAAGAGGTGCTGCCACAGGATGGCGCCCCCAGCCTCCACATTGTAGAGATGAGAGCCCAACACTCGGTCGGCGCCGAGTGCGAAGAGTGCCGCAGCCAGTACCGGAAATGCCATGATCACGAGGATCGAGGTGACGAGGGTGTTCCAGGTGAAGATCGGCATGCGGAACATCGTCATGCCCGGAGCGCGCATGGTGATGATCGTGGTGATGAAGTTGACGGCACCGAGAATGGTTCCGAAACCGCTCAAGGCGAGTCCGAAAACCCAGAGGTTTCCGCCGAGCCCGGGTGAGAATGTTGTGCTCGACAGCGGCGTATAGGCGAACCAGCCGAAGGATGCGGCGCCCTGAGGCGTGAGGAAACCGGCGACCGCGATCAAGGAACCGAAGCTGTAGAGCCAGTAGGCGAAAGCATTCAGTCGCGGGAACGCGACATCCGGCGCACCAATCTGAAGTGGCATGAGAACGTTAGCGAACCCGGCAAACAGGGGGGTCGCGAACATCAGGAGCATTATCGTGCCGTGCATCGTGAAGAGCTGGTTGTACTGCTCTTTGGTGGCGATGACGTGCAGTCCCGGCTCAAACAGCTGCGCTCGAATGACCAGTGCCATAACTCCGCCGAGGCAGAAGTAGAGGAACGAGGTGATCAGATACAGGTACCCGATCTTCTTGTGGTCGGTGGAGGTGATCCAGTTGACGAAGACGTTGCCCTTGGTGGTCGGTCGGGGAACGCTCGTGCGTGGGGCTGCCGGGGTAGCGGTGGCCGGTCGGGTGGGAGTTGCTGTACTCATTCTGCTGGACCCTTAGTCGTTCGTCGGGGCTTTGTTGCCGGGCTGATTCTGGTTCGAGTTGTATTCGCTGCCCAGGGTTCCGGTTTGTCCGGCTGCCGCGAGGCTCTGTAGGTAGCTGTCGTATTCGGCCTGCTCGACGACCTTGACCTGGAAGAGCATTAGCGAGTGGTACTCACCGCACAATTCTGCGCACTTTCCCTGGTAGGTACCCGTCTTCAGCGGCGTGAAGAACATGTAATTGGTCTTGCCCGGGATCATGTCTTTTTTGTAGAGGAAGTCGACGACGAAGAAAGAATGAATGACGTCGCGAGAATGAATGTCAATTTCGACACTCTTGCCCACTGGCAGGTACAGCACCGGGAGCTTGGAGTAGTCGACGTTCTTGCCGTTGTCGATCTCGGTCGCCTGAACGCCCTTGGAGTACACACCCTTGCCGTCGGGGCCTTCTTTGAGGTAGTTGAAGTCCCAGGCCCAACGCTTGCCGTAGACGGAAATGGTAACGTCGGGGTTCTTCGTTTTGGTTTCGATCACGTTTTGATCGCGCGCGGTGAAAGCAAAGAAGCCGACAACCAGAATGAGCGGCACGATCGTGTAGAAGATTTCGATCGGAAGGTTGTAGCGAAGCTGGACGGGGAGCCCGGTTTGGCCCCGACGGCGACGGTAAGCAATCGCAGCCCAGATGATCAGCCCCCAGGTGACGAGGCCGACTGCGAGAAGCACAATCCAAGAGGTGACCCACAGCCCGGTCACCCGGTCAGTGTGGTTAGTGATGCCGTCAGTTCCGGGAAGGAATCCGCGAAGCTGCACCTGCGTACAGCCTGCAAGAACCGCGACAAGCGCGATGGCGATCGGGATGGTTACCCATCGAAGACGGCGGTTAGAGCGCACCGGTAAACCCTTTCGGATGACGCGGACTGTGATGGTTCCCAGTCTGTTGAACGTCATGAGCCTACCGCGACCAGTTGTATGTTCGAACCGCAGACACCCGATTGCGGACAGAAAAATGAACCGCCCACGGACGGTTCATTTTGTTCTCGCACGTGTGAAATTCGCGGAATTAGTGGAACGAGTCACCGCACGCGCAGCTGCCGCTTGCGTTGGGGTTATCGATTGTGAACCCCTGCTTTTGGATGGTGTCCTCAAAGTCGATGGTCGCACCATCCAAGTAGGGAACGCTCATCTTGTCCACGACAACCTCAACGCCATCAAAGTCGACGGTCACGTCGCCCTCAAGCAGTCGTTCATCGAAGTAGAGCTGATAGATCAGTCCGGAGCATCCGCCGGGCTGCACAGCAACACGGAGACGCAGATCATCGCGCGCTTCCTGTTCGTAGAGGCTGCGGACCTTGGCGGCCGCACCGTCGGAAAGACCAACGCCGTGAGCCGCTGCAACGCTCGGGGTTTCGGTGGTCGTGGATTCGATGGTCATGCGGCTCCCTGGGTTTTGACTAGGCCTAGTACAAGTCTAAACACCGGGCTCGCCGTTTTCTTCCCGCGAACCGTCAGCGGTTGTGGCTACTCGCCCCATTGAGTCGGGTCAGTAGCACGGCTTCGGTCAGAATGCTGCGCTGAAACACCCCCAAATGAAGCGATTCGTTCGGGCTGTGGGCACGCGAGTCCGGATCCTCAACTCCCGTGACGAGAATCTCTGCCTGCGGAAAAACATCCACGAGGGTGCTGATGAACGGAATCGAGCCGCCGATCCCGGTCTCAACGGCATCAACGCCCCAGGCATCCCGCATGGATTGTTTTGCCTCGGCAACCGCTGGGCCGCCGGTGTCGACCAAGAAGGGATTCCCCAAATCAACATCGTCGAACTTCAGGTGAGCGCCGAACGGGGCATTCTGGATCAGGTGCTGCTCGATCGCGGCCCAGGCGGAGGATGCGGTCTGCCCTGGTGCAACTCGTGCGCTGATTCGCACAGTAACCGCGGCGGCAAGAGTGTTCGAGGCGTTCGCCACGCTGGGAGCGTCGATGCCGGTCACGGTGATCGCCGGTTGAAACCACAGCCGGCTGAGGATGGTGCCGGTGCCGATCGGTGTGACCCCGGCAAGGAGACCCGACTCCTCCCGAAGGGTGTCTACGGAGTATTCCGGGGTTCCACTCGGCGTCGAGGTCAGACCGGGAACGGCCACCGAGCCGTCGGGCGTGTGCAACGTCGCCAGCAGCGCAATGGTTGCGAGCATGGCATCCGGTACTGCTCCCCCGAACATGCCGGAGTGCGAGGGATGATCCAGCGTCGAAACGGTGAGTCGAAAAGTCACGTTTCCGCGAAGCGCAACGGTGAGGGCGGGGGTTACGAGGTTCCAGTTCAGCGAATCTGCCACGACGATGGCATCCGCTTGCATCGCTGCCCGGTGTTGCTCAAGAAAATTACCGAACGAGCGAGAACCAAACTCCTCCTCCCCCTCAATGAACAGCACGAGCCCGAGGTCGAAGTCCGCTCCGGCAGCGTCCATCAGGGTGCGGATGCTCGCAAAGTGCGTCATCACGCCGGCCTTGTCGTCGGCTGCCCCCCGGCCATAGAGCCGCTCCCCCCGCACGGTGGGCTCGAACGGCGGGGAATCCCAGGCGGCCTCATCTCCGGGAGGCTGTACATCGTGATGGGCGTAAAGCATCACCGTCGGTTTGCCGTTTCGTGCGGCACGGGTCGCGAGAACGGCGGGTTGACCCATTACCTCGCTACCGGCTTGATGCGCGCGTGAAATTTCAACGCGGTCGAAAACACCCAATTCGGCGGCGATCTTGGCCACCGCATCCGCGCTTCGCAGCACGTGCTGCTCGTCGAAGGCATCCCAGGAGACGGAAGGGATGCGCACAAGGCGGCAGAGGTCGGCGACCGTCGCCGGAAACCGCGCAGCAACCGAGCGGGTGAGCTCTTCGAGCACAGGGGTTGGAGTCGGTTCGGTGGCACGCAGCTGCGGTGCGGGGAGCGCTGAAGTCATGGAGGTAATCTTAAGAGCACGACTAGGCAAGGAACTGTTCATGGCTAAATCCCCTATTGAAAACCCCGACAGCGCACTCGACCGCGAGAGCGAACTGTTTGGCGGAAGCAAGGGGCGCGCCACCCCGACGCGCCGGGAGCGCGAGGCGGCAAACATCCGGCCGCTTGTCTCCAGTGATCGGAAGGCGGCAAACCGAGAATCCCGCGCCAAAACCGCTCAAGCTCGCGATCGAGCCCGCATCGGGATGGCCGCCGGCGAAGAGAAGTATCTCCTCCTTAAGGATCGCGGACCGCAACGCCGCTACGTTCGCGATTACGTCGATGCCCGATTCAGCGTCGGTGAGGTCTTTGTTCCTGCGCTCCTCGTTTTTGTGCTCACCTCCACTGTTCCGAGCGTCGCGATTTACGCGACCGTCGCGATGTACGCCTTCATCCTGGCGGTCGTGATCGACTCACTGATTATGGGTCGGTTACTCAAGGGCAAGCTCGGCGCAAAGTTTGGCGAAGACAGTGTGCAGCGTGGCGCTACCTGGTACGCCGCGATGCGGGGAGCACAACTGCGCCTCATGCGACTGCCCAAACCGCAGGTAAAGCGCAAAAACTACCCGAACTAGTGGGGTCCGGCAGTGCTCACCGTTGTGGCCTGCCGCAATATCCGATGCAATCCCCGGTTGACTTGGCGGGCCCAGAGCGGTCCGCGATAAAGGAAGGCCGTGTAGCCCTGCACCAGGGTTGCGCCCGCGGCGAGGCGCTGTGCGACATCGGCCGCGCTCTCCACCCCGCCGACCGAAATCACACACAGCTCGGACGGAACATGGGTGCGGATCAGGCGTAGAACCGCCAGTGAGCGCGCCGCTAGCGGTGCTCCCGAGAGACCGCCGGCCCCGAGGGCTGTCACCGCTGTATCCGAGGTTTCTAGCCCCGAACGCGACAGGGTGGTGTTGGTGGCGATGATGCCGTCGAGGGAGAGCACGGTAACGAGAGTTGCAATTTTCAATACCTCCTCGTCGCTGAGGTCGGGGGCAATTTTTACCAGCACGGGGGTCGCTCCGGCGGCGGCCTTGACCGCGGCCAACAGCGGCGACAGTCGCTCGAGCTCCTGGAGTCCGCGCAGTCCAGGCGTGTTCGGGGAGCTCACGTTCACCGCCAGATAGTCGGCGTGGGCGGCGAGCAGCCGGGTGCTCACGAGGTAATCAGAAATCGCATCATCCACCGCGACACTGCGGGATTTGCCGATATTGACCCCGATGATGGGGCGATCGAGCTGTGTCATCTCTCGGATAAGACGCGGCTGAACGGATGCTGCACCCGCGTTATTGAAGCCCATGCGGTTGATGACCGCCCGATCGGCAACCAACCGAAACAGCCGTGGCTGCGGATTGCCCTCCTGCCCGACACCGGTGACCGTTCCCACCTCGACGTGACCGAAGCCGAGAGCTCCGAGGCCCGAAACCGCTCGGGCATCCTTATCGAAACCTGCGGCTACCCCAAACGGTGACGAAAAACTCAAACCCAGGGCCGTCACGGCGAGCGAAGGATGCGGGGCAGTGAACCGCCGAATCACCGAGGAGAGCCCGAGACGGTCGATGGCCTCGATAACGACAAAGGCGAGATGGTGTGCGCGTTCCGGATCGAGGCGACAAAGGACGAGGTTAAAAAAGAGTCGATACATGCTGACTTCAGGCTATCGGCTGACCGGGGCGTCGTTAGCCGTCGGTTCCAGGGTGCACAACAGCCGGCTCGACGCGGAGCAACAAAATCGCCGCCTCGAAATCTTCCAACGATTCAAACGCTTGATACACGCTGGCAAAGCGAAGGTAAGCCACCTGATCAAGTTCCTGCAGCGGAGCCAAGATGGCGAGACCAATGTCATTGGCATCAATTTGGGTGGCACCGGTCGCCCGAATGGTCTCCTCCACCCGCTGCGCGAGCACGGCGAGATCGGTGTCCGTTACGGGCCTGCCCTGACAGGCCTTGCGCACCCCGGTAACAATCTTTTCGCGACTAAACGACTCCACAATTCCGTTGCGCTTGACGACGGTAAGACTCGCGGTCTCGGTAGTCGTGAACCGTCGACCGCAGTCGGGGCATTGGCGTCGACGCCGAATCGACAAGCCGTCGTCGCTGGTGCGGGAGTCGACAACGCGGGAATCTGGGAATCTGCAGAAGGGGCAAAACATTGTGCCTACAGAATACGGCAGTGCGTAACGTTCTATCCCTCTGTAAACCGAGCGGTCACAGCATCACCGTGTGCCGGCAGAAACTCCGCCGACGACAGCGCCACAACCTGCGCGTGAACGCCCCGCAGTGCCTCGCGGGTGTAGCGAATCACCTGCTGGGGGCGAAGGAAGGTGTACGCGCCGAGCCCGGAGGCGAAACGGGATTGCCCGCCGGTCGGCAAAACGTGGTTCGAGCCGGCGAGGTAGTCACCAAGGCTCACCGGCGAAAATTCTCCGAGAAAAATTGCTCCGGCATTTTCGATCAGGTCGAGAATCGCACCCGAATTCGCGGTCTGAATTTCAAGGTGCTCCGGCCCGTAAACGTTGCTAAAGGCAACGGCAGCCTCCAAATCGTCAACAAGAACGACTGCGGATTGTGGGCCATTGAGCGCGATTTGCACTCGACCGGCGTGATGGGTGAGCGGGCTGAGCCGCACCAGCTCCGCCTGCACCCGGTCGGCAAATTCGGGTGAATCGGTCACCAGAACGGCCGCAGCGAGCTCGTCGTGCTCCGCTTGGCTGATCAGGTCGTAGGCCACCAGTCGGGCATCGGCGGCGGCATCCGCAATCACGAGGATTTCGGTGGGTCCCGCCTCGGAGTCAATACCGGTCTGACCGCGCACGAGACGCTTTGCCGCTGCGACATAGACGTTTCCAGGTCCGGTGATGACCTGCACGGGGTCAAGCCCGAGTTCGGCAACACCATAGGCAAAGGCACCGATCGCGCCCGCACCGCCCATGGCGTACACCTCGTCAACGCCCAGAAGACCGGCCGCACCGAGGATAGTCGGATGAATGGCTCCGCCAAACTCCTTCTGCGGCGGCGAGGCTAGCGCCACCGACGCCACCCCGGCGACCTGCGCGGGAACGACATTCATGACAACACTGGAAGGGTAGACCGCCTTACCGCCCGGTACGTACAGCCCCACGCGACGAACCGGCATCCACCGCTGAATAACCTCGGCACCGGTGGCGAGGGTGGTGACCGACGGTGCGGGAATTTGTGCCTGCGATGCGGCGGTCACCCGGGAGATGGCCTCTTCCAACGCATCCCGGACCGCAGGGTTTAATCCCGAAACGGCCGCCGCGATCTCGTCCCCGTGAATCCGGATGCGCGGTGGCGTCACCTGATCAAAGCGCTGGGCCTGATCCCGCAGAGCTGCCTCACCGCGCTCGCGCACCTCGGCAATGAGGGCTGCTGCGGCTTCGGCAGCCACCGTTACATCGGTTTGGGATCTGGGAACGCTGGCGAGCAGCTCGGCCGTTGTGAGACGGCGGCCGCGGAGGTCGATAATGTGCATCATGGCGCTCCAACTTTAGCCGTTGTGCCCTGGAGCAAACCCCACGAGGAACTTCGCGGGATTCGGCCCAGTCCACTTAGGTGAGGCAGTTCGGACCGAGGATGCTTTTCAATTCCCCGTACAGATCGGCGCTCACGGTTACCGGAATCGGCACCTCAAAGAGGCGCGCCGTCGAACCCTTGATCAGCTTGAGGCGCACCTCGGTGTCTCCGGTGTGCCGAACCAGGGCGTTGTTGAGGCTAGTCACCACCTCGAAGGTTGCCCGGTGCTCCGGCATGCTGATCACGAGCGGCCCAGAACCGACGCTCTGGCCGAGATCCGGGGTAAACATATTGACGGCGTGCATGTTCATGCCGTCATCCCGCACGCTTACCCGCCCGCGAATCACCACCACCTGATCAGCCTCAAAACCCGCGGAAAACTCCTGGTAACTCTTGCCGAGGAACATCACGGTGATTTCGCCACCGAAATCTTCCAGCTGCAGAAGTCCATATTGATTACCGGAGTTGCGGGCGGTGCGGTGTTGCACCGAAGTCACGAGCCCGGCGAGGGTCACCGTTTCGCCATCGATGCTGGCATCCGAGGTGAGAATCTCGGCAATCGATGAGCTTGCATGCTTGGCAAGTTGCAGCTCGAGGCCGGCCAGCGGATGATCAGAGACATAGAGCCCCAGCATCTCGCGTTCGAAGGCGAGCTTGTCGCGCTTGGACCATTCCGGTCGCTCCGGCACCGAGGCGACCTCCGAGGGGTCATCCCAGAGGCTGTCGAAGTCGAAGCCGACCTGCCCGTTGGCCTCGTTTCGTTTGACCGAAACAGCGCTCTCGACCGCGTCCTCGTGAATTTCCAGCAGCGCCCGACGAGTGGAGCCGAGGGTGTCGAAGGCGCCGGCTTTGATCAGCGACTCGACCGTACGTTTGTTGACGGCCGAAATCGGAATCTTGGCCAAAAAATCGTGGAAGGTGGTGAAGGTGCCCTTTTCGACCCGCGCAGACCGCACCTGCTCCACCACGGCGAATCCGACGTTGCGAACGGCGCCGAGGCCGAAGCGGATGTCGTCACCAACGGCGGCAAAGAAGGCAATCGACTCGTTAACATCCGGTGCCAACACGCGGATTCCCATGCGCCGGCACTCGTTTAGATAAATTGCCAACTTGTCTTTGGAGTCCCCCACGCTCGTGAGGAGCGCCGCCATATATTCGGCCGGATAGTGCGCTTTGAGGTACGCCGTCCAGTAGGAGAGCACTCCGTAGGCCGCCGAGTGGGCCTTGTTGAAGGCGTAGTCGGAGAAGGGCAGCAGGATATCCCAGAGGGTCTTCACCGCGGCGTCCGAGTAGCCGTTGGCCGCCATTCCGGCAGAGAAGCCCTCGAATTGCTTGTCGAGCTCTGATTTTTTCTTTTTACCCATCGCCCGGCGCAGAAGGTCGGCCTGGCCGAGCGAGAAGCCGGCCAGTTTCTGCGCAATCGACATCACCTGCTCCTGGTAGACGATGAGCCCGTAGGTGGCGCCCAACACGTCTTCCAGCGGTTCGGCAAGTTCCGGATGAATGGCAACGATCGGTTGCTGGCCGGTCTTGCGCAGCGCGTAGTTGGTGTGCGAGTTTGCACCCATCGGTCCCGGGCGATACAGCGCGATCACCGCCGAGATGTCCTCGAAGTTGTCGGGACGCATGAGTCGCAAAAGCGACCGCATGGGGCCGCCGTCGAGTTGGAACACGCCGAGGGTGTCACCGCGCGCGAGGAGCGCATAGGCGATCGGGTCGTCGAGTTCGAGGTCCTCGAGCACCAGCTTCTGACCGCGGTTAGTCAGAATGTTTTCGAGCGCGTCGTCAATGATGGTCAGGTTTCGTAGCCCCAAAAAGTCCATCTTGATTAGCCCAAGGGCCTCACAGGCGGGATAGTCGAATTGGGTGACGACCTGACCGTCGAGCTCCCGCTTCATGATCGGGATGATGTCCAAAAGCGGCTGCGACGACATGATTACGCCCGCCGCGTGCACGCCCCACTGCCGCTTGAGGTTCTCGATGCCAAGGGCGGTGTCGAACACGGTGCGGGCGTCCGGATCGCTCTCGATGACCGCCCGGAGATCCGCGGCCTCTTTCCAGCGCGGGTGGTCTTTGTCCATGATCCCGGTGAGCGGGATGTCCTTGCCCATGATGGTGGGCGGCATCGCCTTGGTGAGCTTCTCCCCCATCCCGTACGGAAAGCCGAGCACACGGGAGGAGTCTTTCAGCGCCTGTTTGGCCTTGATCGTGCCGTAGGTCACAATTTGGGCAACCCGATCATCGCCGTACTTCTCGGTGACGTAGCGAATCACCTCGCCACGGCGGCGCTCGTCGAAGTCGACATCGAAGTCGGGCATCGATACGCGATCAGGGTTCAAGAAGCGCTCGAAGATGAGGCCGTGACGCAGCGGGTCCAGGTCGGTAATGCCGAGCGCGTAGGCGGCGATCGAGCCGGCACCGGATCCACGCCCGGGGCCCACCCGGATACCGTTCGCGCGCGCCCAATTGATGAAGTCGGCCACGACCAGAAAGTAGCCGGGGAACCCCATCTGCGAGATTACGCCGGTCTCATAAATGGCTTGGTCTCGCGACGCCTGCGGAATGACCCCTCGATAGCGTTTGTTCAGACCGATTTCAATCTCTTTGGCGAACCAGGTCTCCTCAGTCTCCCCCGCTGGTACCGGAAACACCGGCATATAGTTGGCCTTCTCGTCAAAGACCACATCGCAGCGTTCGGCAATGAGCAGCGTGTTGTCGCAGGCATCCGGATGATCCCGAAACAGGTGACGCATCTGCTCGGCGGTCTTGAGATAAAACTCGTCCGCGTCGAATTTGAAGCGGTTGGGGTCATCCAGAGTCGTGCCGGACTGCACACAGAGCAGCGCCGCATGGGAGGTGGAATCGTGCGCGTGGGTATAGTGCAAATCGTTGGTGGCCACGAGCGGTAGATCGAGTTGCTTCGCAAGCTTCAGCAGATCGCCCATGACTCGGCGCTCAATGCCCAGGCCGTGGTCCATGATTTCGCAGAAATAATTCTCTGTGCCAAAGATGTCACGAAAGTCGCTGGCCGCCTTGACCGCTTCGTCGTACTGCCCGAGGCGCAGACGAGTTTGCACCTCACTACTGGGGCAGCCGGTGGTTGCGATGAGCCCGGCGGAGTAGTCGCTCAACAGTTCGCGGTCCATGCGGGGCTTGAAGTAATAGCCCTCGAGCGACGCCCGCGAGGAGAGCCGAAAGAGGTTGTGCATGCCCTCGGTGGAATGGGACAGCATCGTGAGGTGGGTGTAGGCGCCGGAGCCCGAGACGTCGTCCTGGCCGCCGTTGCCCCAGCGAATCCGGGTGCGATCCCCGCGCGCGGTTCCCGGAGTGATGTACGCCTCGGTACCGATAATCGGCTTGATTCCGGCTTGGGTGGCGGTGCGCCAGAAGTCGTAGGCGCCAAACATGTTTCCGTGGTCGGTCACCGCGATTGCCGGCATCCCCTGCTCGACCGCTGCCATAATCAGGGGGCCGACGCGCGCTGCACCATCGAGCATCGAGTACTCGCTGTGGACATGCAAATGAACGAACGATTTAGAGCTGAGGGCCAAGAATTTCTCCGACGAACCGTTGATGGTGTGCTGCTCTGAGACTACTTCGACCCTCCGGTGGTCTCGACTAGCCGATGGGTCTTAGCTAGCGTGTGGCGAGCTGACTAGTCCGCCCGCAGAACGTCGAGTGCACGCTGCAAATCGGTGGGGTACTCTGAGCGGTAAATCACCGGTTCACCAGTAGCCGGATGCACGAACCCGAGCTGCAGGGCGTGCAACCACTGGCGGCTCAGACCGAGCTTCGCGGAGATCGACGGGTCTGCGCCGTACATTGCATCACCAACGCAGGGATGCCGCTGGGCAGCCATGTGCACCCGAATTTGGTGCGTGCGACCGGTCTCCAGGTGGATCTCCAACAGCGAGGCACTCGGGAACGCTTCGAGGGTCTCGTAGTGGGTGATGGAATCTTTGCCGGATGACACCACCGCAAATTTCCAACTCGATCCCGGGTGACGCCCAATCGGCGCATCAATCGTGCCGGCGAGGGGATCTGGATGCCCCTGAACAACTGCGTGGTAGATCTTGTCGACCTCACGGTCGTGAAACAGGCGCTTGAGCTCGGTATAGGCACGTTCAGACTTAGCCACCACCATTAGGCCGCTCGTGCCGGCATCCAATCGGTGAACAATCCCGGCACGTTCGGATGCCCCGGAAGTGGAGATTCTGAAACCCGCCCCGGCAAGAGCGCCCAGAACGGTGGGTCCGGTCCACCCGACCGAGGGGTGAGCGGCAACGCCCACCGGCTTATCGACAACCACAAGGTCGTCGTCGTCGTGAACGATGGTGAGCTCCGGTACATGAATCGGGATGATGACGGGGGCTTCTTTATTTTCCCAACTCACCTCGAGCCAGCTGTCGGCCTGAAGCCGGTCGGACTTGCCGAGCATCACGCCATCAGCGGAAACTCCTCCGCCGGCGGCGACCTCTGCCGCGAACGTGCGAGAGATCCCGAGAAGACGGGCGAGGCCCGCGTCTACGCGTTCACCGGCAAGCCCTTCGGGCACGGGCATGCTTCGGTTTTCCATGTTTAGCCTTTTCGAGCGGTAGTTGATCTAGTGTTCTGTCCGCCGAGACCGATACCGCGCGCCGTCAGAATTATGAAGAGGCCCATGCTGGCGACAATGAAGGAATCCGCGATGTTGAAAACAGCAGGGAACCCAATGACCTGGATGAAGTCGACAACATGGCCGACGCCGAAGCCCGGTTCACGGAAAAGACGGTCGGTGAGGTTGCCTGTGGTGCCACCGAGCAGCATCCCGAAGAGAACGGCCCAGGCGACGGAGCGGATTTTTCGCGCGACCACCACGATGAACACGGTCACAGCAGCCGCCGCAATAGAGAAGATCCAGGTTGATCCGCTCGCTATCGAAAAGGCAGCTCCGGCGTTTCTCACCAAATAGAACTGAAGCACCGGTCCAAGGACCGGCACCTGCTCAGCCGCGACAAGGTGTTGCACTACCCAGAATTTACTGAGCTGGTCGAAGGAGTAGACAACGAGGGCCACCGTCGCGAGCGCAGAAAGCGCTCGAACGCTAATCCTGGTCGAAGGAACCGACGCTGTCGGCTCAGTTACCGCCAACGCCTTGGTAACTTACCGGTGAAGACCCGGTGTTCGAAGAGGCTGCGTCTGACGACGAATCCCCACTCGCTGAGCCGCCTGATGCCTCCAGCTCAAGGAGCTGATCTTCGATGTAGGTCTTCAGCTTCGAACGGTAGTCCCGCTCGAAGGAACGCAGCTCGGCAATCTGGCCTTCGGCCTCGACACGTTCCGAGTCGAGCTTTGCAACCTGAGTACGATGTAGCGACTCGGCTTCCGAAACCAGACGCGCGGCGGTCGCTTCGCCGTCGGCGATGAGTGCTTCGCGACGCTCGACACCCTCCTTGACATGCTCCTCGTGCAGGCGACGCGCGAGCAGTAGCAGGCTGTTGGCGGTGCTGGTTTCAGCCTCTGCTTCGGCATCTACGGAGGAGACAACCGGTGCGGACACGACGACTGCAGGGGCCTCAACGACGGGAGCAGCTTCGATGCCAGCCTCGCCGTTGGATTCGTTCGTCGATCCCCCGCCACGCTGAAGTTCGCTTATGCGAGATTCGTTTCCGATGAGTCGCTGGCGCAACTCCTCGTTTTCTTGACCCAGACGACGCAGCTCCACCACTACTTCGTCGAGGAAATCGTCAACCTCGTCTTGGTCGTAACCCTCCCGAAATTTGGTCGGCTGAAAGCGCTTGTTGACAACATCTTCGGGAGTCAAAGCCATGGTGGTCACCTCAAATTTCATCGATACATCGGTTTACGTCAAGACCACGCTAGCAAACTAACGCCGGGGGGCGACGCACATCTTGCCCGGTCGGTCGATTTGCCCGACGCCACGCCTGAAATCGAGTCGAGAGCGAAAAGTGGACCCGACTCGAAAATCTCGATTCAGACCGTACTTAGCGCATGAACGGGCTGACCAGTGACATCAAAATAATGACTCCCAGCATCACAATGCTCCAGCCAAAATCGAGAGCGAGACCACCGATACGCAGCGGAGGAATTACTCTCCGTACCGCCCGAACCGGTGGATCCGTGATGGTGAATACGGCTTCGGCGACAACCAGCCCCACTCCGCTCGGCCGCCAGTTACGCGCGAAGCTCCGTGCGAGGTCGAGAAGGAAGCGAGCCCACATCGTCAAGAAAAAGACGAGAAGTGCAAAGTAGGCAGCGGAGGCGATAACGGTGACGATCACAGTACCGAGGGTAGTTCATCCCGCTAGCTGAGAGCCTCCGTGCCGCTGCGCACTACTTTCGACGTGAGCTAAGCCGCAAGCTAGTGAGCGGCGAAGAAAGCAGCATCGACATCCGGTTCCACATCAGCTTGGTCGCCGGAAACCAGAACATGCGCTGGGGACAACAGAAACACCTGTTTGGTTACGCGCTCGATCTTGCCGAAAAGTCCCTGGGAAAGCCCGCTGGCGAAGTCGATAAGGCGACGTGCCTCGGGCTCACTCATGAGCGACAGATTGATGATCACAGGGATACCATCGCGAAAGCTCTCGGCAATGACCTGAGCGTCTTTGTAGTGACGGGGATGAACCGTGAGAATTTCATTCATTTCGGCGGGGGCTGCATTCTTTACGGGGGCGGGGGTTGTACGACGCAACGGGGTTACCGGGGCGCGACCGCTGGGCTGCGCAGCGGGAGTCATCTTCTGCTCCGGGGAGGATTCCGCGTGGGGGGCCTGTGCCGGGGTGGTTTCTTGAAGGTCGAATTCTTCGTCGGCTAAACCGAGGTAGACCATCGTTTTACGCAGTGGATTAGCCATTCGTTGCCTCCTGTTGGATCTTCTGTTTTGACATTATTCGGCGACCGGACGTAACCCGGTGATTGCCGACCCAATTCGTAGGTGTGTCGCACCCTCAAGGATGGCCGCTCGGTAGTCCCCGGACATCCCGGCCGAAATGAAGCGTGCCGTGGGAACAACTCGGATGAGCGACTCCGAGATCTGACGAAGTCGAGCAAAAGCTGGCCGCGGTTCCTCTCCGAGGGGAGCGACGGCCATGACGCCAAGAAGCTGTAGTCCCGGATGAAGCGAGATTCTCTCGGCCAGTCGGTCAACCTCAGCCGGGGCGACACCGCCGCGAGCGGCATCCGACGTCTGAGCGATATCCGGTGACAGGTTTACCTGAATAAAAACCCCAACTGGACTGGCACTGGCACTGGCTGTGGCGGTGGCAGTAGCAGTAGCAGTAGCAGTAGCAGTAGTGCTGGCGCCTTCTACTGACGCTCCAGAAGTCAATGCGTCGATCAGATTATTCCGATCGATGGAGTGAATCACACTGGCGTAGCGCGCCACGGCTCGTGCCTTTTTGCTCTGCAATTGGCCGATGAAGTGCCAGCGGAGATCGATCGCGTCGAGCTCTTCGCTTTTTACCTGAGCCTCTTGATGGCGGCTCTCACCGAAATCTGTAATCCCCAAATCCAGAAGTGCTCGAATGAGCGAAATCGGCTGAAACTTGGTGATCACAATGAGCGTCGCTTCTGACTGCTCCCGCCCCGCATCTGACAGCGCCAGCGCCACCTCGCCTTGCACGGTCGCAAGACGTTCACTCAGCGTTGGGGCAAGTGCTGCCACCGAAGTGGACTCCGCTGCGGACGCTGATACTGAATCCTCAGCCATCGGCTATTTGAGGAAATCAGGAATGTCAAGATCGTCGTCGGATTCGGCGTCAAACGCCGGATCCTTGGCGATCGGGAATTCCGCGCGGGACGTCGGCTCCGCGGGGGTTACCGCCTCCGCGGACGGTACTACCGGTGCGCTTTCAACGCTTCCAGCACGACGCTCCGGCTTCTTCAGCTCCGGTTCACCATTGTCGAATCCGGCAGCGATCACCGTGACACGAACTTCATCCCCGAGGGTGTCATCGATAACCGCGCCGAAGATGATGTTTGCCTCGGGGTGAACTGCTTCTTGCACCAATCGAGCCGCATCGTTGATTTCGAAAATTCCAAGGTTGGATCCGCCCTGAATCGACAGGAGGACTCCATGGGCACCATCGATGCTCGCCTCCAAGAGCGGCGAAGCGACTGCAAGCTCGGCAGCCTTGATCGCGCGGTCAGCCCCACGTGCCGAACCGATTCCCATTAGAGCGGAACCCGCGCCCTGCATGACCGATTTGACGTCGGCGAAGTCGAGGTTGATGAGCCCCGGGGTAGTTATGAGGTCGGTGATCCCTTGGACCCCGGCAAGAAGAACTTGGTCGGCCGTGGCAAATGCCTCGAGGAAGCTGATTCCCCGGTCGCTGATTTCAAGCAATCGGTCATTGGGGACAACGATTAGGGTGTCGACTTCGCTTTTCAGCGCGGCGATTCCGATTTCCGCCTGAGCGGCGCGGCGCTTTCCCTCGAAACCAAAGGGTCGAGTGACTACACCGATGGTCAGCGCACCGATCGACTTTGCGATTCGGGCTACCACCGGAGCCCCACCGGTTCCGGTTCCGCCACCCTCGCCCGCGGTAACAAATACCATGTCGGCGCCGGCAAGCGCCTCTTCGATCTCCTCAGCGTGATCTTCCGCTGCTCGGCGCCCCACCTCTGGGTCGGCACCCGCGCCAAGACCGCGAGTCAACTCACGACCGACATCCAATTTCACATCGGCGTCGCTCATCAGCAAAGCCTGTGCATCGGTGTTGATCGCGATGAACTCCACGCCGCGCAGGCCCAACTCGATCATTCGGTTGACGGCGTTGACACCGCCACCACCGATTCCGACGACCTTGATAACGGCCAAATAGTTTTGATTCGAGCTCACTGAGGCCTCCGCTGGTGACTCTCAACCTCAACTGGAGGCTTAAAGTCATACTAAGTATACAATTCCTGTTCAGAGGCTAGGGTGCTCGGCGGGGAGCGGTGAGGACTCGCTCCGCGTGTCGAAAAGTCGGTGGAAAAACTTTTCCCTCACCGATAGGTGAGTTGACCGGGGGCGGAGACGTTGTACTCGGTGACGTTGGGGTAATTTTTGGCTAACACCGCCGACAACACTCGTGCTTTGTAGGCGGACCGATCGGCACTGCCCCAGAGAATTTTGGCACCACCGCCGGCCAGA
The DNA here is from genome assembly GCA_014377425.1 of Microbacteriaceae bacterium. Classification (GTDB taxonomy): domain Bacteria; phylum Actinomycetota; class Actinomycetes; order Actinomycetales; family Microbacteriaceae; genus Marisediminicola. Next base: position 43,336 of record JACMPQ010000049.1, read on the forward strand.
CTCAGGTTCACGTTGTCCGTGCTACTGGCAGTCACCGTGTCTAACTCTGCCGCCACGGTTGGCGGCAGCGCCAGAAGTACCTCGACGGCAGCACGGAAGGCGGCACTATCCGGCTTCTGCCCACCAATGTCGATTAGGGGAATTTTTGGAAGCCGGGCGCCAGACTTCTCTATCACGACCCCTGCCGGATCGACGATTTCATATCCGTCCACAACAGCGATCGCACCGATAGGGGCGCGCTCCACTAATCGAATGGTGAGGGTGTCGGGAGGAACAATTTCCGTAACGTAGCTACGAATTAGCGGGAAAGTCCCCAGCTCCCGAGTTATTCGATCGAAATCTACAAGCGCAAGAGGGGTATGGAGTTGTCCATCCACCACATCAAGAATGCGGGTGGAATCCAAGCGCGAAGCACCGACAATGTTGATCTGTTTCAGTGCCAGAAGGGGTGAATAGACAGCGATCACTAACAGTGTCGCCATCACCACAATCACTCCCCCGGTGGTCGCAAGCGCCGCACGCCGATGACGACTCCGCCTCGTGAAGCGGCGCACCTCGCTTTTCTCAAAACGACGACGTTCCCTTGTTTTTTGCCTCAAAATTTTTCGGGCGGCTTTCTCCGGGTTCGGGCCGCGGTCGCGCACGGCGGTCGCGGACTCCATCGTTGAAACACCAGCACCAAGTCGAGAACCGACCCGCACTGTGGCACGTCGGCCGACCGCGGATGCCAATAATGCCCGACTTCCCCGCTCCGCGCGGGCCGATGCGGCACGAACCTGATCCGCGTTCGAGCTCACTCTCGAATCCGGAGCCGGGTCAAACCCCTCAGGGCGCTTCATCTGCCAATACCGCGAAATTCCCGTCCCACAAATTCCCGTCCGCGAAATCCCCGTCCGCGAAATTTTCGAGCGCAGCCAACAGGCTCGGAATAATCAGGTGAACATCGCCGCCACCCATGGGAATTAGGAAATCTCCGGGGCGAGCAATGGCGACCGCGTGGCTGACCGCCGCCTCCCACTCGGCGAAGTAGCCCGACCGCGAGGCATCCTGAAAACGGGAGGTGATGAGCTCACCCGACACGCCCGGTTCCGGATCTTGCCGCGCACCGTAGATGGGTACAACCAGGGTGTAATCGGCGAGAGACTCGAAGACCTCGGCAAATTCCGCTGCCAACATGCGGGTGCGCGAATACAAATGCGGTTGAAAGATCGGAATCAGCCGACCGGAGCCCACGGAGTTTCGCGCTGCGGAAAGCGCAGCGCGAATCTCGGTGGGGTGGTGAGCAAAGTCGTCGTATACCCGGATTCCACGCACCTCGCCTCGCAACTCAAATCGCCTCTCGGTTCCGTCGAAGGTGGCAATAGCCGCACTACTGTTCTTCGGATCAAAGCCGAGTCCGGTCAGCACGGCAAAGGCTCCGGCCGCATTGAGCGCGTTGTGAACACCCGGAACACGCAGAACCATGGGGTAATCGGCGCCCTCCCAAGACACGACAAACGAGATAGTGGCGCCCGCTTTGACTGAATGGATGCGGACATCCGCTCCCGGCGCGAACCCGAAGGTAACCACCCGCGACGCCGACAGCCGAGGGGTGATAGCAACCGCCCCGGGGTCGTCACTGGAGATGGCAACAAATTCGGTCGCCGCATTGGCAAAGCTAATAAACGCAGCTTCGAACGCTTCGGCAGATCTGAAGTGATCAAGGTGGTCTGGATCAACGTTGGTGATCAGCGAGATAGCCGTGTCGTAGAGCAAAAAAGAGCCGTCGGATTCATCCGCTTCTACAACGAACAGGTCGTCGTCCCCAACAGCGGCACTGGCTCCCAGCGAGCGCATGACGCCACCATTGACAAAACTGGGGCTCGCACCGAGTGCGAGCAAGCCCTCGATGATCATCCCGGTCGACGTGGTCTTTCCGTGAGCTCCGGCAACGGCAACCAAACGTCGGTTTGATGTGAGCCAGGCCAAGGCCACAGCGCGGTGCACAGCGGGGATGTTGTGTGCTGAAGCCGCCAGAAATTCGGGGTTGTCTTCGGCAATCGCGCCGGTAACCACGAGCGTGTCTGCACCGACAACGTTCTCGGCGCGGTGACCAATCGAAATGAGCACCCCCTCCGCACGGAGCCCCGAGGTAACTTCGGTATCGCGAATGTCAGAGCCACTCACGGTGAATCCCGCAGCGACGAAGAGGTGGGCGATGCCGCTCATCCCGGCGCCACCGATTCCGACGAAGTGGACCCGTCGGGGTGCATCCGGCATGGCCTGAGAGAAATCTGACTTGATCACCGTGGTAAACCTACCGGTCTCGAGACGGCCTCATGAATCACGGTGACCAAACGCTCGGCACCATCGCGCGCGGCGAGGGACGACGCCGCCGCCGCCAGCGCTGCAATATCAGCCGGGCTCATCAGTAGCGGCAGCAGGTGATCCGCAATCCAATCCGCCGAGAAGTCGGCGTCGTTAACCAGCCGAGCCGCGCCAGCCGCCACTGCGTCCGCGGCGTTAAGCCGCTGTTCCCCATTGCCGACAGAGAGTGGCACATATATAGCCGGCAGTGCAAGGGCGGTAACCTCACTGACCGTTGATGCCCCGGCACGCGCCACAACCAGATCTGCAGACGCAAGCGCCCGGTGCATCTGATCGCTGTAGGGAACCACAACGTATCCCGCAAGGCTCGGGTAATCGAGTTCGGATCGGGTTCCGCAGATGTGCAGCACCTGCCACCCGGCGCCGAGCACCAGGGTGATCGTCGCTATCAGGGTGCGATTGAGCCGATCCGATCCGAGAGATCCACCGGTTACCAACAGCGTTTGTCGATGCGGGTCGAGACCAAACTCGCGCCGAGCGTCTGCCCGCTCTGTGGCTCGGTCGAGGCTGACAATCTCGGCCCGCAGCGGCATACCCACGACCCGTGCTCGGCGCAGCGCGGTACGGCTGAAAGCCACACCGACGAACGGCGTTAGCAGGCTACCAAAACGGTTAGCCATGCCGGCACGAGCATTTGCCTCATGAACAACAATGGGGATTCGCATCAGGCGAGCGGCGAGATATGCCGGTGCGGCCACATAGCCGCCAAAGCCAACGACAACGTCGATTTGATGCTCACTCAAAATGTGACGAACCGACCGGATGAGCGCCACAAACTGCCCCGGAAATCGCAGGGCCGCAACTCCGAACCGCCGAGGGAATGGCAGTCGAGCAACCGTCAGGAGGCGATAGCCGCGCGCGGGAACCAAACGAGCTTCGAGTCCCTCATTCGTGCCAAGCACCAGAATTTCGGCCGCCGAGTCTTCGAACCGTAGACGGTCGGCAGTGGCCAACAGCGGATTCACATGCCCCGCGGTTCCGCCGCCGGCCATGAGGTAGCGGGTCATCCCTTTTCCACAACGGAACGTTTCGGAGCCGGATGCTGATTTCTCGCGAACGAGAGGGCGATCCCGATAGCCAGCAGGGTTGTCGTCAGGGCGGAGCCGCCCGAAGACATCAGTGGCAGAGGAACCCCCAACACCGGCAACACTCCGAGCACCACCGCAATGTTCACAAAGGCCTGACTCACGATCCAGACCATGATGGCGCCAACCGTGATGCGCGCGAACGGGTCAGGATTGGAACGGATAATTCGCAGAAACGAGAATGCCAGCAGGACGAATAACAACAGCACCAGGATGGTTCCCAGAAGACCAAGCTCTTCGCCGATAATTGCAAAAATGAAGTCGCTGGATGCCTCGGGCAGCCAGAGCCACTTTGCCTTTGAGTTTCCGAGCCCTGAGCCAAACACACCCCCGGCCGCTAGCGCCCACCACCCGTGTACGGTTTGCCAGCAGGCATCGACGTAGGCGTTGGGTGAGGTGCAGCCACTCAACCAGGCGTCAATTCGACCGCTGCGCGATGACCGAGAAAAAGCCGCTAGCGGTCCAAAAACAAGCGCTATGCCGATCGGGATAGCCAACAGACGCAGGCGCACGCCGGCTAGAAACAGAGCCCCAAGCACCAACGCCATGATGATCGTTACGGTTCCGAGGTCGCCACCCAACAACACCAGAAGCATTGCCGCTCCGGCAACGGGCGCGATCGGCCACGCCACCTGTCGAATATCGTGCAGGCGATCCATCCGGGTAGCCAGAATAGATGCGATCCAAATCGCCAGCGACACCTTGGTGAACTCGCTGGGTTGCAGGGTGAAACTGCCCAGCGCGAGCCAGTTGGTGTTTCCGCCGCGCGAGACTCCCAGCGGGGTGGCGACCACCAGGATTTGGAGAAACACGCTCCCCAAGATCGCCAGGCCCGCCCATTTTTTCCAAAATGACGAAGGAGCACGCGATGCCAGCAGCATAATCGGGACGCCGATGATGGCAAACAGGCCCTGGCGCATAAACCCGCTAAAGAAATCATCCGTCTCGGTATAGGAGGTCACCGAAGACGAGGACAACACCATCACCAACCCAAACACGACCAGAAAGAGTGTCGTACCCAGAAGCAGGAAATAATTGCCCGTCTCGGCTGCAAAAATCTTGCGTACACCGACGATTGCGGTTGCGGATCCGGAGCGCGCCTTAACCGTCCGAGTGTCACTCATCGGTTGAGGCCGGAGCTTCGGATGGTTGCGCCTGGCCATGCGACTCGACTCCTAGAAGGTTTCGAACGGCAGCGGTGAACTGTCGGCCTCGATCGGCATAGTCAATGAATTGATCCATGGATGCTGCAGCCGGCGCTAACAAGACCGTGTCGCCCGACCGTGCAAGGGAAGCGGCCAACCGCACCGCGCTCACCATCACCTCACCAGTGTCGTTCGAGGCAACCTCAAGCACGGGAGTTTGCGGGGCGTGTCGCGCAAACAGGTCGCGAAGTTCCGAACGCTCGAGACCAATGAGGACAACGGCTCGAAGTCGCGGTAAAGCGAATTCGATCGTTTGACCGAGGTCAACGCCCTTGAAGAGCCCGCCGACGATCCAGACCACGGACTCGAAGGATGCCAGAGCTGCCCGAGCGGCGTGAGGGTTTGTGGCTTTCGAGTCATCCACCCAGCTAATTTTGCCGACCGTTGCCACGGTCTGTAGTCGGTGATTGTCGATGCGAAAACTGGCCAGGGCGTGTCTGATGCGCTCGGGGCTGACGTCAAACGATCGGGCCAGAGCTGCGGCCGCGAGAACGTCCGAGACGAGATGGGGGGCGTCGAGCCCGACGGCGGCCAGCTGCTCGACGCTTGTAATTTCGATCGCACCGGTATGCCGCTCCGCCAAGAATGCGCGGTCCAGGAGGTAATCGCTGACCACCCCGAAGTCGCTGGGACCCGGCACAGCGAGCCCAAATCCGATTGCCCGGCACCCCTCGACAACCTCGGCATCCTCCACCATTGTTCGAGTGACGGCGTCATCACGATTGAACACGCATGAAATCCGCGTGTTGGCATACACCTTGGCCTTTGCCGCCGCGTACGAGTCAGCGCCGCCGTGCCAGTCGAGGTGGTCATCCGCCAGATTCAGGCACACGCTGGAATGAGCAGAAACCGTGTGGGTGTAGTGCAGTTGGAAACTCGACAGTTCTACCACCAGGGCGTCGTATCCCTGTGGATCCCTAATGGCGTCAAGAATCGGCACACCGACGTTGCCGCAGGCAATTACTCGGTGCCCGGCGGCCGCGAACATCGCCGTAGCCAGTCGTACCGTCGTGGTCTTGCCATTGGTTCCGGTCACCGTGAACCACTCGGCGGCCACCAATTTGCCACTCGCATTTTGGCGCGTCACCTTATCTCTCAGCCGCCACGCCAACTCCACATCGCCCCAGGCGGTCACCGCATTGTCGCGTGCCCAAAGCACGAGTTCATGGTTCGGGGCAAAGCCCGGGGAGACCACGAGAAGATCGGGTCGAAAATTTGCCAGTGCAGCGGTGGCCGCTGCACCCTTCAACGTCTGGCCGACCGACGGTTGGTACAAGCCCGCGCCGATGACCGTCAGTAGATCCTCTCGCTCGACAGATTCCATCGCCGATGCGGATGCCAAATCTGTCTGCTCGGAGAACACCGTGGTGGTGACACCCAATTCCATTAGGGTGTCCGCTACCGAGAATCCGGTAACCCCAAGGCCGAGAACCGCGACCCGCAGACCGGTCCAATCCTCGTGCCAGCTGGTTAGAGCGTCGAGCCGTTCGGTCATCGATACAGCCATTCCGCGTAAAATACGCCGACCCCGCTTGCTACAAACAATCCGGCAATGATCCAGAACCGAACCACGATGGTCACTTCAGCCCAACCCTTCATCTCAAAATGGTGATGAAGGGGGCTCGCCCGCCAGATGCGCTTACCGCGGCTGAGCTTGAAATAGATACGCTGCACAATCACCTGACCGGTAATGATCAGATACAAGCCCCCGATCAGCACGAGCAGCACTTCGGTACGCGAAAGGATCGCCAGCGCCGCCAGCGCACCGCCAATGGCAAACGCCCCTGTGTCCCCCATCATGATTTGAGCTGGAGAGGTATTCCACCAGAGAAAACCGATCAGGGCACCCACGATCGCCGCGGCAATAACCGAGAGGTCGAGGGGGCTCGAGACTTCGTAACATTTGAACCGGTCGGCCTCGATGAGACGTCCGCTAAAGCACGATTGATTGTTTTGCCAGAACCCGATCACGATGTAGGACCCGATTGCCAGCACCGAGGATCCGGCGGCAAGCCCGTCGAGACCGTCGGTCAGGTTCACCGCATTGGAAACGCTCGTAGTAATGAGTACCACCCACGCCACGAGCAAGATGATTCCCACCCCGGTGCCAAAAACGGCGACGAAGTCGAACGGCAAATCGCGAACGAATGATATGGCGGTGGAGATAGGCATCGCTTGGTGACTGTCGCGGTAATTGAGTGCGATCACCGTAAAAACGACCCCGGCGACCACCGTTCCCACGATCTTCAATGGGCCGCTGAGTCCGGTGCTGTTTTTGCGTCGCACCTTCAGGTAGTCATCGACAAACCCGACGATACCGAGACTCACCATCATCAAAATGACGAGCAACCCCGAACCGGTGGGGCCCTCCCGGCCGGCCCAGTGCCCGACAAAATAGCCGACGATAGCGGCACTGATGAAGACCACTCCCCCCATTGAGGGAGTTCCGCGCTTCATCACGTGGGCGGTAGGGGTGTCGGCCCGAACGAACTGCCCCAGGTTGAGCCGCCGGAAGGCTCGCGCAAAAAGCGGCGTGAGCAGCAGCGTGAAGATCATGGCGACCAGCGCCGAGGTGAGAAGGGTGATCACGCAGAAACCCCGCCGAGCCTGTCTCCGAGAAAGCGCAGATTTGCCGACTTCGATGATTTGACCAACACAACGTCGCCCGCGCGCAGCTTGCCGTTCAGTAGCTCAAAGGCGTCCTCGGCGGTAGCGACCAGGCGGGACTCGCCATCCCACGAGCCCTCGAGCCCGGCGGCATTGTGAATGTGGCGGGCACCGTGACCGACGACGATCAGCTGAGCGATGTTCAGACGAACAGCTAGCCGGCCAATCCGGTCGTGTTCATCTTGAGCGAATTCACCCAGTTCCGCCATCTCCCCCAAAATAGCGACCGATCGCCGTTCACCCCGAGTGAGTTGAGCCAGCGTTTTCAAAGCCGCCGCCATCGAATCCGGGCTCGCGTTATACGCATCATTGATGATCATCACGTCGTTGCCGGGGTAAAGAACCTCCATACGCCAGCGCTCCGCGCGGGTCAGTGACTCTAACGCCTGAATCGCAGGATCCAGTGGCACGCCAAGTTCGCGACAAACGGAGATGGCCGCGAGGGCATTCATCACGTGGTGTTCACCAAGAATCTGGAGCGAAACGCTTTGCTTGGTTCCGTCTGTCTGCAGCACAAATACGGTGCCGGATGCCGTCGCCTCGAGTTCTGAAGCCCGAACGTCGGCCTGAGCGTCGAGCCCAAACGTCACCACAGCGGCCTGGGTGAGTTCGGACATCGCTGCAACACGCTCGTCGTCAAGATTGAGCACCGCGACCGCGGACTCGGGCAATCCGATGACGATCTCCGACTTGGCACGGGCCGTCTGATCAATCCCGCCAAATTCGCCGGCATGCGCAAGCCCGACCGAGAGAACAACCGACACATCGGGGATGGCAATTTGCACGAGCTTTGCGATCTCCCCCACCCCAGAGGCACCCATTTCGATCACAAGGTAGCGCGTTTGGGTGGTAACCCCGAGCATTGAGAGCGGTGCGCCGATGTGATTGTTGAACGAACCCTCGGGCGCCACGGTTTCGCCGGCGGTAGCGAGCATGGCGCGCAGCATGTTTTTTGTGGTGGTCTTGCCGTTGGATCCCGTGATCCCGATCACGCGGAGTCCGCCGCGCGATCGGACCTCGGCCACGACGAAACTCGCCAATGCCGACAGGGCGGCGGCGGCATCCGACACAATAATCTGATTTGTGGCCATGTTGAGCTTTCGCTCGGTAAAGATGACCACCGCGCCGTTGTCCACTGCGTCGTCGGCGAAGAGGTGGCCGTCGGTTACCTCGCCGGGGATGGCGAAGAAGAGATCCCCCGGTGTGATCAGTCGAGAATCCGTGCGAACGGTTCCGGTGACGAGCACCTGTTCTGCGCCGGCCTGCGCCGGGTTCAGCGTGCCGTCGACGGCTGTTGCGAGAGCGGCGAGGGTGAGGGCGATCATCTTGTTACCAACCTGCTTCACGAAGCGCCTCGCGCGCCTCTGCTCGAGCCGAGTAGGGCGTGCGAACGCCTCGGATGTCACGGTAGTCCTGATGGCCGGGGCCCGCCCACAAAATGGTGTCGCCGTCCCTCGCGAGGGAAACGGCACGGCGAATGGCCTGTTCGGGTGGGCTCACCTGAAAAAGTTCTGCCTGATGCTCGGCGAGGGATGCCCCCTCCACGAGGGTGGCCCGGATCGACTCAGGGTCCTCGAACCGCGGGTGATGATCGGTGACCACGAGAATGTCTGAGCCCTCAGACGCTACCCGCCCCATCTCGTGACGTTTGGTCGCATCGCGGTCACCGTCAGCGCCGAACACCATAATGACGCGGCCGGTGGTAAACGTTCTCACCGCCGCCAGAGTGTTGAGGAAGGCATCCGGACTGTGTCCAAAGTCAACAAATACTGCTGGGCCGGTTTCTCCTGATACACGCTCGGTGCGTCCGGGGAGGTAGGCGCGAATGCCGGACGACCCCAGCTGCTCGGCGATGGTGGCAAACGGGTACCCGGCTTCAACCAACATCACGATAGCGAGCCCGGCGTTGGCCGCCATGTGACGTCCGATGAGGGGGACTCGGGTGCTGAACGATTGGCCTTCCGGGCCGCGGAGAGTAAATCCGGTCCACTCGGCGCGCTCCTCATCGATTTGCACATTCCAGTCACCGGGTGTTGTCGGCAGCGATGAGATTGTTGTGACCGGAATTTGGGATGCTTCTGCGAGACGGTTTCCGTAGCTCGAGTCGAGGCTGACCACTCCCCTGCCACCACGGGCGGGGTCAAATAGCGCCGCCTTAGCCTCGAAGTATTCGTCCATCGTTTCGTAGTCGTCGAGGTGATCGTGGCTCAGGTTGGTGAATGCCACCACATCGAAAAAAATTCCGTCTACGCGATTGCGGCTCAGCGCCTGCGCGCTGACCTCAATTGCGGCAGCGGAAACGTCTGACTCCTGCATGCGCGCCAGTAGCGCGTGCATCTCGCTGGCTTCCGGTGTAGTGAGTCGGCTCACAACGGTGAGATCGCCAATGTGACGTTCGGCCGTTGAGCTGAGGCCGGTCACCACTCCGAGCTGGCGCAGAATAGCTTCCAGGATGTAGGCGGTTGAGGTCTTTCCGTTTGTTCCGGTTACACCGAAAAGTTGCGGTACATTCTCGCGGGTTCGATACACCCAGGCGGAGAGTTCGCCCAGTAGTGCCCGCGGCGAAGTAGTTACCAACACCGGAAACCCCACTGGGCTTTCGCGGAGTGATCCAGCAGCGTCGGTCACCATCGCAACGGCTCCCGCAGCACGCGCGTCATCGGCAAAGTCTGCCCCGTGGCTGTTTGCCCCGGGCACACCGACATAGAGATCGCCGGGCTGCACCTCCGTGGAGCGCAGGGTTACTCCAGTCACGGCCACCGCACCGATATCGCCCGAAAAGTCGAGCGAGAAGTGACTGATGAGCTGGTCTAGTGGCCGAGCTTCTGGGTATTCGGGCCGCAACACGGGGGGCATCCGAGAATTCACGGCGTCCTCATTTCTTACCAGGTCGTCGGCAGGTTGGGTGATGGTGTCGTCGAGGGAGTGACACGGTACGTCTTGAGCACCTGCATCATGATTTTTTTAAAGGTTGGGGCCGCAGCAGCGGACGTCTTTATGGTACTTGGCTTGGTGAAGGTCACGATCACGGCGTACTGCGGGTCTTCTGCCGGGGCTAATCCAGCGAGAGAGACAATCCGGTCAGCGGTATAGACGCCGTTTAACGCCACTTCTGCCGTGCCGCTCTTGGCCGCCACCCGGTAGCCCGGGATGGTCAGCAGAGACGACAGCCCGCCACCGGTGACCACCCCCTCCATCATTTGAACGACGGTCTTTGCCGCGGATTCAGAGACAATTTGCTTGCCGACGGTCGTCGGTACGTCGGTGATTGTGCCATCGGAGTGCTTGCAACCGGTCACGAGCGTCAGCGGGAGTTTGAGTCCACCGTTGCCGATTGTCTGGTAGATCCCGGCCATCTGGGCTGCTGTCACCGAAACGCCCTGCCCGAACGACACGTCGTATTTGGTCTGGTCGTCCCAGGTCTTGGCCAGCAGCCCCGCGGACTCCCCTTGAAAGTCGATAGCCGTCGGCTCACCCACCCCGAATGCACGCATGTAGGTGTATCGCTCTTTAGATGGCACGTTGATCGCTAGCTGAGAAATTCCCACGTTAGAGGATTGCTGCAGAACCCCCGCCAGGGTGAGCTGCTGAACGGGATGCGGCGTGGCGTCGCGAACAACGCTGCCTTCCTTCGACACCCAGCGATAGGGCACAACCACTTGGCTTAGCGGAGTGGCGGCTTTCTTGTCTAGGAGGATCGCCGCGGTCATCGGCTTGAATGTTGATCCCGGTTCGTAGGCCGCGGTGAATGCGAGAGATCCCAGGCTCTTTGCCGGCGTTGCATCGACGTTATTCGGATCGACAGCGGGCCAATCCGCTAGCGCGAGCACCTTGCCGGTTTTTACCTCGGTGACACTTGCAGTTGCCGATTCCGCGCCGATCGCCAATGCCTGTTCGGCGATCATCTGACCCACTGACCATTGGAGATCGTGATCGATGGTGGTCATTACGGTTCCGCCGGCGACCGCAGCACGGGTGGTGACCGCGCTTCCCGGCAACTGAACACCGTTCGCGCCGCGCTCGTAGGTTGATGAGCCATCGACGCTCGCGAGACATTTGTTTTCGGTGAACTCGAGGCCGTTTTGGGGCCCATCCGTTCCGACAAATCCGAGGAGGTTACCCGCGACCGCGCCATCCGGGTAAATGCGCGTCGGGTGTGAGCGCGGATAGATCGCGGGAATGTGGAGATTTCGAATCAACCGCATTTGATCGGTTGAAACGGACTTGGCAACATATTCAAAATCCGAGTTTGGTTTGGCCGTGAAGGCCGTCAGCACGTCGTGAGGGGTTTGCCCGGTGACTGCCGCAAGTTCGGTCGCGGCCTGTTCGAGGGTCACCAGAGCCTTCTGTGAACCCTGACCCCGCACAAACGTCTTGAGTTTAGAGAGGGTACGCGGAGAGACGGTGATGTCGTAGCGCAGGACACTTCCCGCCAGAACAACGCCGTGATTGTCGACGATTGTGCCGCGAGCGGCATAGGTCGTGATTGCCGTTGCGCGCTTGTTGAGCGCCGCGGTCGTCAACTCAGAGGCGCGAACGACTTGAATATCAACGAGGCGAACAACGAACACAGAAAGCACCGCAACGATGAGGGCAATACAGACGGCTACCCGCCGTTTTGTCGATCGGGCTGCTGTCATGGGCAACATCCTTCGCTCAGTGCGTTTGCGGAGACGGAATTGCCGTTACAGGCCCAGCCGGGGCCATGGCTGCGGGAACGGCCACGGCAGGGATTTCCGCTGTAGCCGCGGTTGCCGACCCTGCGATCACCGGCGCCAGGGGTGCAGCGGTGACAGCCGCAGGTACGGTCGAACCAACGAGCGCAATCGTGGATAGGAGCGCGTCTGGAATCAGCGGCGACCCGTCCGCCATCACTCGAAGCGGCGCGACTCCCCCGGCAGGAACGGGTTCCCCCAGAATGACGCCATCGGCCAAGCGAAGATGAGCGGCACTGCTGGCCGCGACCATTCCCATGCTCTGCGCCTCGCTCGCCAAGTGCTGCGGCGCAGTCAAAACCTGAAGCTGCTCGCTTAAAATCTGCTGGTCCCGGCTCAATTCGACGTGCTTAGTCTGGAGGGAAGCAATTTCGTACGCGCCCTCAGACGAAGCAATTGACAGCAACAGCTGAGCCGCCAAAATGGCGAACAGAGCGGCAACGGTAATCACCGCAGACATCAGACGCGGTCGAGCCCGGCGCTGTGCCCGCGTCGAAACAATTTCAATATGCGGATGTTGGACTTCCGGGACGCTCCAAGTTGACGGAGTGCTCACCGCACCGACCGCGCTCATCCGGCTTGCCTAATGCGAAGAGCGGCGCGCAGCCGAACCGGCGTTGCGCGAGGGTTTTGCGCTTTCTCGATATCGTCGGCCAGTTCAGCGCCGCGCACTAATAGGGAGTACTCGGGCCGGTGTTGGGGCAACTCCACCGGTAAACCGAGCGGAGCACTTGACACGGTGCGGGAGGCAAGTTCTTTTTTAACGATGCGATCTTCCAACGATTGGTAAGCCATCACGACGATGCGGCCGTCTACGGAGAGATTATCGAGCGCCGAGGGAATTGCCCGCTCCAACACGGCAAGTTCCTGATTGACCTCAATCCGCAGTGCTTGAAAGACCCGTTTCGCCGGATGTCCGTTGCGCTGCACCACCACGGGGGTAACCGCGGTGATCAAGTCGACCAACTGGGCGGATCGCTTAATCGGCTGCAGCTCCCGATTCTGAACGATTTGGTCTGCATAGCGGCCGGCGAGCCGCTCCTCACCGTAATCCTTGAAAATCCTGCGCAGATCGTTCGCGCTGTATTCCGCAATCACCCGCTCAGCGGTCAGTTCGCTCGTGGTGTCCATCCGCATATCCAGTGGAGCATCCTTTGAATAGGAGAATCCGCGGTCGACGCGATCCAGCTGCAGCGAGGAAACGCCCAGGTCGAAGAGGAATCCGTCTACCTGCGTCATTCCTAAACCGTTGAGAGCCGGTCGAATTTGATCGTAAACGGTGTGCACCAGGTGAACCCGGTCTCCAAAACGGGCCAGACGGTTTCGCGCAATCTCCAGCGCATCGGGATCTCGATCGAATCCCACCAGTGTGAGGTCGGCAAAGCGTTCCAGGCAGGCCTCGGCGTGCCCGGCCATTCCTAGCGTGGCGTCGACCAGCACGGCTCCGGGGCGACTGATGGCTGGCGCCAGCAGATCGACACAGCGATTCAACAGAACCGGAATGTGAATTTGGTTGTCGTTCATATCTCACCAGGACCAAGTCCTTGAAACTGATTCCCACCCGGTACCACCTGTCATCGGGGAAGAGTGGCAGGGTGCACGTCGGCTGGGAGTCAGCGCCAAGGAATCAGAAGAGTCCTGGGATCACCTCCTCCGTGGTGTCGGCAAATTTTGCTTCCTGATCGGCGTAATAGGCTTCCCACGCAACGGTGTCCCAAATTTCCGCTCGGTTTCCCGCTCCGATCACCGTCAGCTCCCGGCCCAGCCCTGCATAGCTGCGCAATTGTGCGGGGATCGTGATTCGATGCTGGTTATCGGGTATTTCCGCACTCGCGCCAGAAAGAAACAGTCGGAGATAGTCGCGTGCCTGCTTGCTGGTTACCGGGGCCTGTCGGATACGTCCGTGAAGTTCCTCGAACTCCTTGGTGCTGAAAACATAAAGACAGCGCTCCTGCCCCCGAGTGATAACGAGTCCTGATTCCAACTCCGCATGAAACTTCGCCGGGAGAATAACACGGCTCTTGTCGTCGAGCTTGGGGGTGTAGGTGCCAAGAAACACGTGCCTCCCCCTCCGACGTCAAAAACTCCAGTTGCCTCCACTTTACTCCACGACACTCCACTTTTCCACGAATATTGCGCCAGAGAATGGCGTCCATTGAGAGAACAGCGACAAAACGGCGGGGGCAGGCGCGACGGCATCGACTCGTGCATCACGGTCACATCAACTGGGTTTGCCTCAGAGCGGCATCGTGCACACCGGGTGCGTCACCGAAAAAGCGTATTTAAACGCAAAGCGGGCTGGCCCGAAGGCCAGCCCGCTTTGGTGAAAGAGTACTGAGGTTGTCTCGTTAGGATCGATCGTCCTGACCGTCTTGTCGCTTTTCCCACCGTTCGTTGATCCGATCCATGAAGCCGGTTTGCCCTGACCTGCTGCCGGATCGACTCGGTGCGCTCGCACGCTCGTCAGCACTCGGCTCTCTGGGAATGCCAGATCCCCGAGCGGGAGCAATAGCGACTAGGGCACCAGCAAACATGATGATGAATCCGACAATTCCAATACCCGGCTGACGGAGGATAATTCCGAAGACCGTTACGCCGACGCCTAAGACGGCTCCCAATATCCCAATAACAATGAGTGTGTAATTCGGTTTACCTCGGTTATTCCCGACGGTAGCAACGAAATCTGCGTCATTGTGGTAGAGATTTCTCTCCATCTCTTCCAGTAGACGTTGCTCGTGCTCTGATAGCGGCATCGTAACTCCCCTCAGGATCGAGATCGACGCGTGACCTTCCGTAAGTCTATGCTCCAGCAGATGACTAGGCTAGGCGCGTGGCTGAGAGTGCGCGGTTAGTCGACCTGATTCAAGCTGATCTAGACAAATTTGTCGATGGTCGAGAACAGCAACTATTGGCCATATCGCCGGAGCTTGCGCCGTTCGTCAATTACGCGCGCGATCTCCTGGGAGGCGGTAAACGTTTTCGAGCCCTCTTCTGCTACTGGGGATGGCAGGCAACGACGGGTTTGTCCACCAGCTTCGATCCCCTAGCCGAGATGTCAACCGAACAACACCACCGCAACGACCTTGAAAGTGTCGTGCTCGCAGCCAGCGGGCTAGAGATGTTTCACGCGGCCGCCCTCGTACACGATGACATTATGGACCGGTCCGACACCAGACGTGGTTTGCCTGCCGTCCATAAACGCTTCGAGCAGCTGCACGCCCGAGGTCGCTGGATCGGCAACAGCGCAGAATTTGGGCAGTCTGGTGGGCTGCTTCTCGGCGATCTTCTGCTCGGCTGGAGCGACGAGCTATTCGACGAGGGCGTTCGCACCCTCAGTTCTGCTCAATCCGGGCTCGCAGCGCGCGCCCACTTTAACCACATGCGCACCGAAGTGACGGCCGGGCAATATCTCGATATCCATGACGAGTCGGCGTGGCAACACTTTGACGAAGCCGACCTACTGGATCGAGCACACCGCGTCATTGTTTATAAATCAGCCAAGTACAGCGTCGAGGCTCCTCTGGCAATTGGCGCTGCGATGGGCGGCGCCACGGACGAACAGCTCGCGGCTCTTCGCCAGTTCGGGTTGCCACTGGGGATCGCCTACCAACTCCGCGACGACCTTCTCGGGGTCTTTGGAGATCCCTCCCTCACCGGCAAACCTGCGGGCGACGATCTGCGTGAAGGCAAACGCACTGTTCTTATTGCGATTGCACGAACCGCTCTGGCTACCAATTCACGAAGTCTGCTCGACGAGTTGCTCGGCGATCCCGAACTCACTGATCAGCAGGTTCGGATGCTTCAAGCGTCCATTCGCGAGAGCGGGGCCGTTGAAAATGTCGAAGGGATCATCGCCAAAAATGTCGATCTAGCTCGTCTCGCCCTGGTTGACGCGCCAATAAGCCGAGCAGCTCGAGAACAACTCTTGATTCTTGCCGGGGCCGTAACTCAGCGAACGGCGTGATTTAGGACTAAAACCCGAGAGCCTGGGCAACGCGTCGTACCTCTGCTTTTCGCCCGGCGAGCAACGCCGTGATGGGTGTTGCACCGAGCGACTCATCGTTATTCAAGAGCCAAAACATCGATTCCTCATCGGTGTAGCCACTGTCAGCAAGCACAATTAGCGTTCCTCGCAGCTCACTCAGTGCCTCGCCGTCTCGAATGAACTGAGCTGGGACCTTGAGCACGCCGTCGATTCTGCTTGCGAGCAGTGATCGGTCCTCAATGAGCCGACGTACCTGGCCGACCCCCATACCGAGGATCTCAACGAGTTCGGGAATAGTGAGCCAACGCTGGGGGGATTCAATAGACACAACGGCAAGCCTGCCAGATACCCGACGAGTCCCCGAACCGGTCGAATGTTTCGAACTTATTAATGGTCGTCACAGCCGTCCGTCTGATTGACTCCCGGTACTAACTGTGGCAGCGTGATGGCGTGCTGTGCGCTCTCCACGAGGGTCTTCATACCGGGAGTTTTGTACCAGGGCACGAGCCAACTGCGAGATATCTAGATCAGCGAGATTCGATCCAAAGATTTGACCCAAAGATCCGATGAGGAATCAAGATGACGCTTCCCCCAGACATTGAACCGCAGGCGTTTCCGGCACGGGAACCGGGGTGGGTCGCGAAAGGGCTGCTAAATACCGTGCCCATCATGCTGGCCGGATCTATTGCTCTGAGTTTCACCGCCCCCATGATGGTTCCCCCGGAGCGACCGCAGAATAAAGAACGTGAGTCGCCGAGCGAACTCGGCCAGGCAATCCGGTCCTCACTTGCTGCAGCCCACGCGGCATCGACGACCACGGCCACCACCGGCGCCACTGTTCAATCAGCGGCCGTGACACCGACCAGCTACACCGTGATCGCAGGCGATTCAGTCAGTTCAATCTCCGGAAAATTCGGACTCGCAACGGCATCCGTGCTCGCGCTCAACGGGCTGGGCTGGAAATCCGTCATCCATCCGGGTCAAATATTGAAACTGACCAACTCACGCCACTCCATGCCTGACGCAGCACCCACGGTGGCCGAAAAAAACCTACCGGGGATCACGGGTCGCTACACAATCGTTGCGGGCGACACGATCTCCAAAATTGCCGCCCGCTTTGACATCACCGAGCAATCAATTCTTGCCGCCAACGGGTACAGCCGTTCCAGCATCATCTATGCAGGAAGCACGCTCGCCATCCCCGGACGAATCACCCCCACCGCGCTGAACGAGACCGTTCTCAACGCGACGCCGGCTGTAGCGGTTCACCCGATCCCGAGCCGGGCGACAACCAGCCACGTCATCAAAAAAGGGGAAACCATTGCGGCCATCGCGGACCGCTACCGCATGAGCGTTCAAGATATTTTGACCGCCAACGGGCTCGGCTGGTCGAGCATTATCTATGCCGGACGTGAACTCAGCATCCCCGCCATCGCCGCTCCCCGCGTGGATGCCAACGGAGTGACGATATTGACCAAGGAGATGGCGGCCAACGCTCGAGAAATTTTGGCTGTTGCGGATTCGCTCGGGGTAAACCGCCGCGGGAAAATAATTGCACTTGCTACCGCGATGCAAGAATCAAGCCTCCGCAACCTCCCCTACGGTGATCGGGACTCGCTGGGACTGTTTCAACAGCGCCCTAGCACCGGTTGGGGAAGCCCAACTCAGGTGACAACCCCCGCTTACGCCGCGCGGCTGTTTTTCGGTGGTCCCCGTAACCCCAACGCAGGCATCACTCGAGGCCTACTAGACATCCTCAATTGGCAAAATCTCACCCTCACCCAGGCTGCTCAGGCAGTACAGCGATCTGCATTCCCCGACGCCTACGCCAAATGGGAGACCTCCGCCACCGCATGGGTAAAGGCCCTAACCTAACTCGGTCGCCCACGGTGTTGTTACCGAAGCAAGCCCGCCAACGTCCTTAGACTCTGGTGGTGACTATGAACTCTGCAGATCCGATAATCGGACGTCTAATCGACGGTCGATATCAAGTACGGTCACGAATCGCTCGCGGCGGCATGGCAACCGTCTACCTTGCAACCGATTTACGGTTGGAGCGTCGAGTCGCCCTCAAAGTCATGCACGGGCATCTGGCGGATGACAGTCAATACAAAGCCCGATTCATCCAGGAGGCACGATCGGCAGCGCGGTTGGCGCATCCCAACGTGGTGAATGTCTACGATCAGGGCCAGGATGCCGAGACGGCGTACCTGGTGATGGAGTATTTACCGGGGATTACCCTGCGGGATCTGCTCCAGGAACACCAGATACTGACCACCACCCAGTCGATCGACATCTTGGAAGCAGTGCTGTCTGGATTAGCCGCTGCGCATCAAAACGGAATAGTGCACCGCGACCTTAAACCCGAAAACGTACTGCTTGCCGATGATGGACGGATCAAGATCGGGGACTTTGGCTTGGCTCGCGCGGCTACTGCAAACACCGCGACCGGTAACGCACTCCTCGGCACCATCGCCTACCTCTCCCCCGAGTTGGTCACCCGCGGAATTGCCGACACGCGCAGCGACATTTACGCGGTCGGCATCATGCTTTACGAAATGCTGGCCGGGGAACAACCCTTCAAGGGAGAGCAAGCGTTTCAGATTGCCCACCAGCACGCCAACGACACCGTTGGTGTGCCCAGCGAAAAGAACCCACGCGTCCCTCCGCAACTCGACGAGTTAGTGCTCTGGGCGACAGCGCGAAACCCCGATCAGCGCCCACGCGACGCAAAAACCATGCTTGACCAGCTCCGCGAGATCGAGACCTCGCTCGACGAATTACCAAGCAGCACTGTTGTTTTCGCGACCCAGCGCACAGCCGTTATACCCCGATCGTCCACCCGTTCGACAGGAGAAACGGGAGCGACCAAAGTACTAAGGTCGCCAACCACTGTGCGGCCGCAACCACGGATGCAGCGCGACTCGACAACGGCACTCGGGAACAAATTGCGCCGCCGCAAACGTCGTGGTTCGATCTGGGTCGTAGTCGCGGTGCTCCTTGCCACCCTTTCTGCGGGGGCCGGATGGTACTTCGGCGCGGGACCGGGAGCTCTCGTGGCTGTCCCCAACGTCAGCGGCACGAATCCCGCTGCCGCTACCGCTGCGCTTACTAAAGTTGACCTTCTCGTGGCGGCCGCGCCAACTTCGGTCTTTAACCCAACCGTGACGGAGGGTTCTGTCGTAGGAACTCAACCCGAAGCCGGAAAACAATTGGCACCGCGGTCAACCGTGACCCTGCTTGTTTCGAAGGGCCCGCAATTATTGCCGTTGCCGGCGCTAGTTGGGCTGGCCGAAGATGTCGCAAAAACGCAGATCGCTTCCGCCAAATTCATCTGGAAAGATTCCCAACTTGAATTCAGCGGTACCGGAGCAAAAACGACGGTGTTGAGGGTTTTGGATGCGGACGGCGTTGACGTCTCCACGGCCCCCAGCTACTTCGAACGCAAGTCCCTATCGCTCATCGTCTCTGCGGGACCGGTGCCGCGCGTCGAGGGAAAAAGTTTTTCGGAGGCCAAGGCACTCTTGGAGTCGGTGGGCCTGGTCGCCGCTGAGGGCCAACATACCTACAGTGACTCGGTCGGCCGGGGCGCGGTGCTCTCGATCACTCCCAGAGGTCCGGGAACGGTGAAGCCAGGCGACACCCTCACCCTCGCGATTTCCGATGGTCCGGCCCCGGTGGCCGTTCCCAACGTCGTGAATATGTTGTGGATCCAGGCAAAGACGGTGCTACAAAATGCGGGATTTGTCTTGGGTTACGACATGCGGGCAGACGACCCGTTTGCCTCGCTTATCGCTCGGGTCACCGGAACCAACCCCGCGGCAGGCACCCTTGTTGAGAAGGGTTCGACAATCAAAGTTCGCTTCACCAGCTGAGTCGTGCAGCAGTCGCTGCCGACTGCTTAGCGCGCTGCGGGCTGCTGGGCCGCCGCCAATTCCTCCGCCACCAAGAAAGCAAGTTCCAGGGACTGCATGTGGTTGAGTCGCGGATCGCACAGCGACTCGTACCGAGTGGCAAGGGTCGCTTCGTCGATTTGCTCGGAACCGCCGAGGCATTCGGTGACGTCGTCACCGGTCAACTCGATGTGAATTCCCCCGGGGTGCGTACCGACGACTCGGTGCGCCTCGAAAAAGCCCTTCACCTCGTCGACAACGTCGTCGAAGCGGCGAGTTTTGTAGCCCATCGGGGTGGTGAGTCCGTTACCGTGCATTGGATCGGAAATCCAAAGAGGGGTGGCGTCGAAGCTTTGAATAGCGTCCAACAGCGGAGGAAGCGCATCTCGCACTTTTCCAGCACCCATGCGGGCAATGAAGGTAAGGCGCCCGGGTTCCCGATCCGGATCAAGTTTATCGATTAAACGCTCCATGACATCCGGGGTCGTCGATGGCCCCAGCTTCACGCCGATCGGATTGCGAACACGGGAAAAGTAGTCCACGTGAGCGCCGTCCAAGTCGCGGGTTCGCTCTCCTATCCAGAGGAAATGTGCTGAGGTGTTAACCGGCATGCCGGTGCGCGAGTCGATTCGCGTCATTGGTCGCTCGTAATCCATCAGGAGGCCTTCATGGGCCGTGTAAAACTCGACGCGCTTCAATTCATCGAAGTCCGCGCCGGCGGCTTCCATAAACCGGATGGCGCGATCGATGTCGCGCGCCAACAGCTCGTAACGCGCATTGGCCGGGTTGCGGGCGAAACCGCGATTCCAGCTGTGAACTTCGCGCAAATCGGCAAACCCGCCCTGGGTGAATGCCCGAACCAAATTGAGCGTGGACGCCGACGTGTGGTAGGCCTTGACCAATCGCTGCGGGTCGGCGGTACGCGACTCCGGGGTGAAGTCAAAACCGTTGACGATGTCACCACGGTAGGCAGGCAGCGTCACCTCGCCCCGGGTTTCCTCGCCGCTGGATCGCGGCTTGGCAAACTGACCTGCCATGCGACCCATCTTGATAACCGGCGTTGACGCCCCATAGGTGAGAACAACAGCCATTTGCAGCAGTGTCTTCACCCGGTTACGAATTTGTTCGGCGGTGGCTCCCGCGAAGGTCTCCGCACAGTCCCCACCCTGCAACACGAAGGCGTTTCCCGATGCCGCAGATGCCAGACGCTCGCGGAGAATGTCCACCTCCCCGGCAAATACCAGAGGCGGAAGGGTCGCGATCTCGGCCGACGCACGGGCCACCGCAGCGGCATCCGGCCAGCTGGGCTGTTGCTTGATCGGAAGGGTTCGCCAGTGATCGAGGCCAGCCAAGACGGACGGGTCAGGTAGCACGACGGTGTCTTCGATCGGATCAGTCACGTGAAATTCCTCATTGCCCCTGGGCGAAGAAATTCTCCGCCGAATGTTCGCCCGTCAAGACGGTGCTGCCTAACCCTATTCGTTATCCAGGCTCACCCCGGTGCGACCGGCTGTACCGCCCCTATCGGGCAGGGGCAGAACGCTTTTCTTTCATCGACGTTGCGTAGACGTCCACATATTCCTGGCCACTCAATTGATTGAGTTCGTACATGATTTCGTCGGTGATTGAGCGGAGGATGAAACGGTCCCCCTCCATTCCCTGAAAGCGGCTGAAGTCCAGTGGCGTTCCGATGGCGATACCGATACGGCGAACCTTCGGAATCCGGCGACCCAACGGCATTGCCTTTTCGGTATCGATGAGGGCGACGGGTACCACGGGAACGCTGCCCTCCAGAATCATTCGGGCAACGCCGGTTCGGCCACGGTAGAGGCGACCATCGGGGCTTCGCGTGCCCTCTGGATAAATCCCGAGCACCTCGCCCCGGGCGAGAACCTGAAGCCCGGTTTGAAGCGATGCTTCTGAGGCTTTGCCTCCGGAACGATCAATCGGCAACATTCCGGCGGACTTCAAAAATGTGCGAGTCAGCCACCCCTTCAGTCCCTTACCGGTGTAGTAGTCACTTTTGGCCAAAAAACTTATCTGACGGTCGATCATCAGCGGCAGAAAGACGGAATCGATGAACGACAGATGATTGCTGGCGACGATCACTGCCCCGTTCTTGGGAATATTCTCGTGCCCGATGACCCAGGGCCGAAAAGCGGTGCGAACAATCGGACCCACGATGAGGTTTTTCATGAACCAATAGAACATTAGGCCTGCCTTTACGAGGTTGGGCTAACTCTAACGGCGCTACCCATTGTGTCGGGCAAGATCGGCCGCCCCGACCACTCCGGCATCGTTTCCCAACTCGGCGATAGCAAACTTTGGCTCAGGATGATAGCCACGAGCGGGAAGATGGGCCAAGTACGCCGCTCGGATCGGCTCGAGAAGCAACTCACCGGCGAGGGCAACCCCGCCGCCGATCACGAATAGTTGGGGATCTAAGACGGCGCTGAGCGACGCACACGCCTCTCCCAACCATCGTCCGAGTTCTGCGAGCGCATGGCGCGCACCGGGGTCGTTGTTAATGATTAATTCACTGATGTCGTGCCCCTCGAGGGTGCCGGTCTTGGCGCGAACCGCCGCTAACCCAGCACCGATGCCACCGGCATCCGCTATCGAATTTGCCATCCTCAGCAGCGCACGGCCGGAGCCATACTGCTCGAGACACCCGCGCGCGCCGCACCCGCAGATGAGACCGTTGGGAACGACCCGAAGGTGCCCAATTTCTGCTCCGGCTCCAAAACCACCACGAAAGAGCCGATCCCGGGTAACAATCGCCCCACCGACCCCCGTGCCGATGGTCAGCATCGTCATGTCGCTCACTGTGCGTCCGGCACCAAAGCGAAACTCTGCCCACCCCGCGGCGTTCGCGTCGTTGTCGATGGTGATGGCGAGGTCGAGGCGTCCCGACAGTCGCTGACGCAGCGGTTCTTCGCGCCACGGAATGTTCGGTGTGTAGTAGACGATCGACTGATCGACGTCAATAAATCCGGGGGCGGCGACCCCTGCGTGTCGGATATCGCGTCCCGCAGCCAATTTTTCGATCATCTGCACCACGGCATCGACGATTGCGCCGGAGTCTCCCGCCACGGTTGCCACGCGATCGTGGGCAACGATTGTGCCGTCTTTGCTCACCACCGCGCCTGCGATTTTCGTGCCGCCGATGTCGATACCAATGGCGTCCATATCTAGTGCTCACCTTCCGACCGGATGACGCGTGGTGAGGTACCGCGCGTGTCACAGCAGCCTGTCGATTCTATTGACCACCGGGTTAGTCGCCCGCCCGAATGGGCGCGTCGCTCTGTAGAATGGAGTAACTATTGGCCGGTACCAAAGGAGATACCGTGGAACAGTACGATGCTCCCGCCCTCGTCACCGCTGCCCCGGACGCGAATGCGACGGACTTGCTTCTCGAACGGGTTCGACTCACTCCCGATCTGCCGATCTTTGCTATACCGGCGGCAAACGGTGGGTGGACCGACATCACGGCGACCCAGTTTTTGACGGAAGTTATCCGAGTAGCTAAGGGATTCGTCGCGGCGGGGATCGAGCCCGGCGACAAAATCGGTCTGATGTGCAAAACCCGCTACGAGTGGACCCTCATTGACTTCGCAGCTTGGTTTGCCGGCGCTCTATTGGTACCCATCTACGAGACCTCAGCTCCGAGCCAGGTGCAGTGGAACCTCAGTGATTCGGGCGCCGTCGCGATGATTATCGAAACCGCAGAGCACTTCGCGCGTTTCGACGAGGTTCGAGCAGACTTGCCGCTCATCCGTCAGGTTTGGCAGATCGATCTCAACGACCTCACGAAGCTCGTCAGCCGCGGGGCCGAAGTATCCGACGAGGAAATCGAACGACGTCGCTCGCTCGCGTCGGGTCGGGATATTTCTACCCTGATCTACACCGCCGGCACCACCGGCCGCCCCAAGGGCTGCATTCTCACCCACTCAAACTTTGTGGAGCTCTGCCGGAATGCGCAGCAGGCAATTCCCGAGGTGGTGAGCCCAGGAGCATCGACGCTTCTGTTCATTACTACGGCGCACATTTTTGCCCGCTTCATCTCCGTATTGTGCATTCACGGCGGGGTGAAGGTTGGACACCAACCGGATGCCAAGAATTTGCTTACCGCAATGGCCAGTTTCAAGCCGAGTTTTCTTCTCGCAGTACCGCGCGTGTTCGAGAAGGTCTACAACGCCTCTGAGCAGAAAGCAGAGACCGCGGGGCGCGGAAAGATTTTCCGCGCCGCGGCAGAGGTGGCCATCGCGCACTCAAAGGCGTTCGACACCGGCGTTACCCCACTGAGTCTGCGAATAAAATTCGCCCTCTTTGACCGGCTTGTGTACTCGAAAATTCGCGCCGCGATGGGGGGCAACGTGAGCTTTGCCGTTTCAGGGTCGGCTCCGCTTGGACTACGCCTGGGGCATTTTTACCGCAGTCTCGGAATTACCATCCTGGAGGGCTACGGGCTCACCGAGACCACCGCGCCGATTGCGGTAAATCGGCCGTCACAATTCATTATTGGCAAGGTTGGTCCTCCGCTGCCCGGTGTTTCGGTGCGCATCTCGCCCGAAGGGGAGATCCAAGCCAAAGGCATCAATCTCTTCGACGGCTATTGGAATAACCCGACCGCAACTGCGGAAGCCTTCGACGGCGAATGGTTCAAGACCGGAGACATCGGCAGGTTCGACGAGCATGGTTACCTCCAAATCACGGGACGCAAAAAGGAGATCATCGTCACCGCAGCGGGGAAAAATGTCTCTCCAGCGCCTTTGGAAGACGTGATCCGGGCAAATCCGATCATCAGCCAAGTGGTGGTCGTCGGTGAGGGGCAACCATTCATCGCCGCATTAATCACGCTTGACGTCGACATGCTCCCGGCTTGGCTAAAGAACAATGGAGCGGATGTGACGCGTCCGCTCAGTGCCGCCCGTGAAGATCCGAGGGTGTTAGCCGAAGTCCAGCGTGCGATCGATCACGCGAATTCCGCGGTCTCTCGAGCAGAATCCATCCGAAAATTTGTCATCCTGGAGAACGACCTGTCTGAGGCCAGCGGGCATCTGACGCCCAAGCTCACCATCAAACGCGGCGTCGTGCTAAAAGACTTTGCCGCGATGGTTGACCGGATGTACATCGCGCCGAGCTCCGCGAATCCGGCGTCTCCAGAGGACCGGGCACTGTTCGCATGATCAGGAGCATTTTCGGCTAAAACCACGGGGACTCACGAATCTGGCGCATGGCATCCCGTTTGGTTTCCCGGTCGAGTTCTTGAATGAAAAGGTGACCGTTCAGGTGGTCGAGCTCGTGCTGCAGTGCCTGCGCCATTAGTCCTGACCCTTCAAGAATCACGGCTTCACCCTCGAGATCGACTCCTGTGACGGATGCGTAGGGGTACCGGAGACGCGGGAATTGCAACCCGGGAACAGACAAGCAGCCCTCTTCGACGAGCTCTGGTTGGCCGGAAACCTCAACAAGCACCGGGTTGATGATGTAGGCGACCGCTCCATCAACATTCACGCTAAATGCACGAAGGCTGACACCGATTTGGCATGCTGCAACTCCAGCCCGACCCGGGACGACAACGGTGTCGAGAAGATCCGCCACCAAGTCAACGGCGGCAAGATCTCCCAAACTGATCGGATCGCTCACCGTCCGGAGCACGGGATCACCAAAGACCCGAATTGGCCGAACGGTCACCGGGGCGTCACTGATCCCCTGCGATTCTCGAACCGGCCGTCAAGCTCACAGCGACCTGCCCGTGGGAAGACCGTCGACAACGAGGGCGGCAAGCTGACGAGCCGCCGCACGGGTAAGCGGCTTCAACCGGCTGTAGTTGATGACCGAACCCGCGGCGAGTTGGGGGTCGTACGGAATGCGGACAATTTCTCGGACCCGTGATCGGAAGTGTGCTTCAATCTCCTCGAGCTTCACCAGATTGGTGCCCTGGGTTCCAGTATTGAGCGCTACAACCGCATTACGAACCAACTCCGAGTACCCGTTCGCTTCCAGCCAGGTGAGCGTCTCAGAGGCGAGCCGCGCCTCATCAACACTTCCGCCCGACACGATGACCACGGAATCCGCGCGCTGCAGGGTTGCGCGCATCACCGAGTGCACGATTCCGGTGCCGCAATCGGTCAGCGCAATCGAGTAGAAACGAGCACACAGATCGGCGACGACGTTATAGTCATCCTCGTCAAATGCTTCGGACAACAGCGGATCGGTGTCTGACGCCAGAATGTCGAGCCTCGTGTCGTCGCGCGAAACCAGGCTACTGAAATCGCTAAAAGTCGTTACCGAGGCGGCCCTGGTTACAACGTCTCGAACCGTCGAGCGTGTTTGCTTGCTCACTCGCTCGGCAAGAGTGCCCCGATCCGGATTCGCATCGATCGCAATTACGCGATCCTCGCGCACACTGGCCAGTGCCATCCCAAGAAGTGTGGTGACCGTGGTCTTACCCACCCCACCCTTGCGGGTGAGGATCGGCACAAATCGGGTGCCGCCGTCGAACTGCTTGTGAATGCGAAGATCGATTAGTTTGCTGGCTCGCACAGCAGCGGAGTCGCCAAGATTGACCATGCCGAAAGACGCCGAGTAGACCAAGCTGCTCCAGCGTCCCTCTGGGCGTTGACGTTGTGCACGACCGGTGCCGAGAAGCCGCTCGGCGGTGAGCATTGCCGCGGGCTCGGGCGTGGTCGATGGCTCCCCCCGAAGTCGATCGCGCCGACTGTACACCGACTCTGTCTCGGTCTCGGATCCGACCGGTGCCTCCTCACCCGCGGGGTCGACCACAGCCGGTGACACGATCGCCACGGAGCGAGTAAGAAGGCTTTCTGGATCCACCGAGACCGGATCGATGGCAACGTCATCTATCGCCACAGCAGCCTCATCGGCCGGCGCCGAGTGCACCTGTTCGGGTAGATCAATGTTGATGCTTACGCGCTCCTGGTCATCATTCTCCTGACCGGGACCATCCCGCTCGGTCTCGACCCGCTGGGAGATTTTTCGCTCAGCGGCAACATCTGCACCGGCCGCAGCCTGGCCCGCCTCAACTCCGTTGCCAGCATCGGCGGCCGTTACCGGCAATAATTCCGGTTCGTCACGATTGGTTCTACTTGCCATGGCGGTGTTGCTCCTCGAGATATCCGGACCTTTTAATTTAGCCGATAACGGAAGAACTCCTTCCGATCGTCGGGATTCAGTGCGATGTGATCTCCATGAGAAGATCCCCGCCGTCGACCTGTTGCGTCCGCTGAATTGCAGTGCGTTTGACGGTTCCTGCCACCGCCGTTGTGATGGCAGCCTCCATCTTCATCGCTTCAATTGAGGCGACCATTTGTCCCGCCGCAACCACATCTCCGACAGCAATTTGGAGGGTCACGACGCCGGAGAACGGAGCCGCGATATGGCCCGGCATCGAGGCATCCGCCTTCTCGGTAAGCATCGTCTCGACCCGAATATTGCGATCGCGCACAAAAACCGGTCGAAGCTGCCCATTCAACGTCGTCATCACGGTGCGCATGCCTTTATCGTCGGCATCACCGATGGCTTCCAGCCCGACGAACAGGCTGACACCCTTGCTGATTTGCACGACGTGCTCCTTGCCTTGACGCAGCCCATAGAGGTAGTCCGTAGTGTCAACGACGGAAAGGTCGCCAAATTGTTCTCGGACCTCGCCAAAAGCTTTCGCCGGGGCAGGAAACAAGAGCCGGTTCAAAGTCGTCCGTCGCACTGCTTCTTCACCTTCGAGGCCCGAACGATCTTCATCGGTGAGGGCTGTGACACCCAATTTGACGTTTCGTCCGGCGAGCACCTTGGTGCGGAATGGCTCCGGCCAGCCACCCGGCAGGTCTCCGAGCTCGCCAGCCATAAACCCTATGACAGAGTCTGGAATATCGTACTTTTCCGGATTCATTTCGAAATCCTCGGGATCGGCATCGGCCGCAGCTAGCGCCAAGGCGAGATCACCGACCACCTTTGACGAGGGTGTTACCTTCGGGGGCCGACCGAGAATCCGGTTGGCGGCGGAATACAGGTCCTCAATTTTTTCGAACTGGTCGCCCAAGCCCAGTGCCATCGCCTGCTGCCGCAGGTTAGAGAGCTGCCCCCCGGGGATCTCGTGCTTGTAAACACGGCCGGTAGGCCCGGCCAGGCCTGACTCGAATGGCCGATACACCTGCCGGACGGCCTCCCAATAGGGCTCGAGATCAGACACCGCCTTCAATGAAAGTTGGGTGTCGCGCTCAGTGTGAGCCAGGGCCGCGACGAGCGCTGAGGCGGAGGGCTGGCTCGTGGTGCCCGCCATGGGTGCGCTGGCGACGTCAACGGCATCCGCACCTGCACGGCTCGCGGATAAAAGGGTTGCCAGTTGCCCGCCCGCGGTGTCATGAGTATGCACGTGCACGGGGAGATCGAACCGAGATCTCAAAGCGGTGACCAGCTTTTCTGCCGCTCCCGCTCGAAGAAGCCCGGCCATGTCCTTGATCGCGAGAATGTGTGCGCCGGCATCGACAATTTGCTCGGCAAGACGCAGGTAGTAGTCCAGGGTGTACAGCGACTCCGCTGGATCGAGCAGGTCACCCGTGTAACACAGGGCCACTTCAGCGACCGCGTGACCGGTGCTCAATACCGCTTCGATTGCCGGACGCATTTGATTCACGTCGTTCAGGGCATCAAAGATTCGGAAGATATCGACACCGGTGAGAGCCGCCTCGCGCACGAATGCATCGGTCACCTCGGTCGGGTAAGGCGTGTAGCCCACTGTGTTTCGACCGCGCAAGAGCATTTGAATGGCGATATTTGGCAGTGCTGTACGCATCGTCGCGAGTCGTTCCCACGGGTCTTCGCCCAAAAACCGAAGGGCCACATCGTAGGTCGCACCGCCCCAGGCCTCCACCGAGAGTAGTTGCGGCGTCAGCCGCGCCACGTGTGGCAGCACTGTCACCAGATCCCGCGTACGAACGCGGGTAGCGAGTAGCGATTGGTGGGCATCGCGGAAGGTGGTGTCGGTGACCGCGAGAGCGGTTTGTGACCGGAGCGCCGCAGCAAACCCCACCGGTCCAAGCTCCAACAGGCGCTGTCGTGAGCCGGAGGGTGCCACCAACGAGAGGTCGATCTGCGGAAGCTTGATGGCGGGATTGATCGTGCCAGCCCCGTCGCCGTGGGGCTGGTTCACGGTGACATCCGCCAGCCAACTAAGAATTTTTGTTCCGCGGTCCTTGGACTGGTGAGATTTGACCAAATTCGGTCGTTCGTCGATGAAGGACGTGCTGATTTCTCCCGCGCGGAAGTCCGAGTCCTCTAGGACCGCCTGCAGAAACGGGATGTTGGTTGACACACCCCGAATGCGGAATTCCGCAAGTCCACGCTGCGCTCGAGCGATGGCCGCCGAGAGGTCTCTGCCGCGACAGGTCATTTTGACCAACATCGAGTCGAAGTGCGGGCTAATTTGCGTCCCAGGGTTTATCGTGCCGCCATCGAGACGGATACCGCCGCCGCCGGGCGAGCGATAAGTGGTGATCTTGCCGGTGTCTGGCCGAAATCCCGCGGAAGGATCTTCGGTGGTGATACGGCATTGCAGCGCCGCTCCGCGCAGGTGAATATTTTTCTGTTCTAAACCGAGTTCGCGAAGTGACTGTCCGTAGGCGATCCGCATCTGGGTCTGAACGAGGTCGATGTCGGTCACCTCCTCTGTTACGGTGTGCTCAACCTGGATTCGGGGGTTCATCTCGATGAAGACGTGCTGGCCGCGGCGTTCACCCGCAGTGTCCAGAAGAAACTCGACGGTGCCCGCGTTGACGTAACCGATCGACTTCGCAAAGGCGATGGCGTCGCAATACATCGACTGACGGATGGTTTCGTCGAGGTTGGGCGCCGGGGCGATCTCAATCACCTTCTGATGACGGCGCTGCACGGAGCAGTCCCGTTCGAAGAGGTGCACGGTTTCGCCGGTCGAGTCGGCCAGAATTTGCACCTCGATGTGGCGGGGCCGCACAACGGCCTGCTCAAGAAACATCGTCGGGTCGCCAAAGGCACTGTCTGCTTCGCGCATGGCCTCGCGGAGGGCACCGAGGAGCTCAGATTTACTCTCGACCCGGCGCATGCCCCGCCCGCCGCCCCCTGCTACGGCCTTTGCGAATAGGGGAAACCCGATCTCGTCGGCCCCGGCGAGGAGAACTTCAATGTCCCTCGACGCGGGTGTCGAATTCAATACCGGAACCCCGGCGGCAATTGCGTGCTCCTTCGCGGTGACCTTGTTGCCGGCCATCTCCAGAACACTCTGACCCGGACCGATGAAGGTGATGCCGGCATTTGCGGCCGCCTCGGCGAGTTCCGGATTCTCGGAAAGAAATCCATAGCCGGGATAAATTGCGTCCGCGCCGCTTTCACGGGCGACCCGAATGATCTCCGCAACATCGAGGTAGGCACGAACCGGGTGACCCGGAGTGCCGATCTGGTAGGCCTCGTCGGCTTTCAGCCGGTGCAGTGAATTGCGATCTTCCCAAGGAAATACTGCAACGGTCGCCGCCCCCAGTTCGTATGCGGCACGGAAAGCACGGATCGCAATTTCTCCGCGATTGGCGACCAGAATCTTCGTGAACATCGAGCCCCTTCATGTCACGCTGCCCAATGGTCAACGTTTAGGTGCTTTCAGACTAGTGAAGGTATCGTTTGCTACCGTGCATGTCCTTAGTGTTAGTTCCCTCAAGGGTGGCGTCGGCAAGACAACTGTGACGCTCGGGCTAGCTTCAGCGGCCTTCGCAAAGGGACTTCGGACCCTTGTGGTCGATCTCGACCCACAGTCGGATGTGTCCACCGGGATGGATATCAATGTCGCTGGGCACCTCAATGTGGCAGACGTCCTTGCCTCCCCGAAGGAGAAGATCGTTCGATCCGCCATCGCCCCGAGCGGATGGACGCGCGGTCGCGTCGGCAAAATCGATGTCATGATCGGTAGCCCATCCGCAATCAACTTCGATGGGCCGCATCCGAGCATTCGCGACATCTGGAAGCTCGAGGAAGCATTGGCGCATGTCGAGGCCGACTACGATCTCGTGCTGATTGATTGCGCTCCTTCGCTCAACGCCCTCACGCGCACCGCGTGGGCTGCGAGCGATCGGGTCACCGTGGTCACCGAGCCCGGGTTGTTCTCCGTGGCCGCTGCAGATCGGGCCCTACGGGCAATCGAGGAGATTCGCCGGGGGCTCTCACCACGCCTACAACCGCTCGGGATCATCGTAAATCGCGTGCGAATTCAGTCGCTTGAGCACCAGTTTCGGATCAAAGAACTTCGCGACATGTTTGGACCGCTGGTCCTCAGTCCGCAACTGCCTGAGCGCACCTCTCTACAACAGGCGCAAGGGGCTGCGAAACCCCTCCATATGTGGCCCGGTGAAAGTGCATTGGAAATGGCTCAGTATTTCGACCAAATCCTCCTGCGAGTGATGCGCGCAGCAAAAATTGAGGACCCGGAGACTTCCGGATCCTCAGCCGTTCTTTAGCTCTGATCTCGCCCTAACGAGAGCCGTTTTCACAGGGCGCTATTTTCAAAAGATAGCGTTTTACACGACGCTGCATTATTAGCTTGCGCGGGGGGCTCGACGGGGTGCGAGTTCGTCGGCGGCGGCGGCATCCTGCTGGGACGACTCCAGCTCGACCAGGCTGGTTTCCACCTCACGCAAAACCTTGCCGACGGCAATTCCGAACACCCCCTGGCCACGGCTAACTAAGTCGATGACCTCATCATCAGAGGTGCACAGATAGACACTGGCTCCATCGCTCATCAGCGTCGTTTGAGCCAAATCTTGCACCCCGGCCTCACGGAGTTGGTTTACCGCGGTACGAATCTGCTGAAGAGAAATGCCTGTATCAAGCAATCGTTTCACTAGTTTGAGGACGAGGATGTCGCGAAAGCCGTACAGCCGCTGGGATCCCGACCCCGCGGCACCTCGCACGGTGGGTTGCACCAGTTCGGTTCGTGCCCAGTAGTCCAATTGACGGTAGCTGATACCCGCGGCACGAGCGGCGATCGCACCACGATATCCAGCGTCATCGTCGAGATCGGGCAGCCCATCGGTGAACAAAAGGCCGAGGTCATAGCGGGGGCCTTCGCTACGGCTACTCAATTCATTCATCTGCTTCATCCTCTGCCCCGTGAGATTCTTCGTCGGTTGCCGCTTGACAATGGCTATGCCGGTAGCCGTTTGGCCGACAACTCCACCGTACCGACCTGACCGCAAAAGGCACGTGCTTTTGTCGTTTTGTGCTCGGCGTGTCACCGATAGGCAGGATAACGAAGCTTCGGCTCCCGCGGCTCGGAACCCGCTCACCTGGTCCCAACTTTTTAGTGGTCCAGCCCTAATGGATGAGCCGGCCTAGAGCGGAGCGAATGAGATTGGAGCGCACGATCTCGAGTTGACCAGCAATCTCCCGGGCGGACTCGATGGCCTGTGCTCGACTCGATGCATCCTTACGGTGGGTGATCGGCATGAGCGCGTTTTGAATCAGCCCGAGCTCCCGTTCCGTAGCCGCCCGAAAGGTACGAAGGTGTCGAGGTTCGATCCCGAATCGCTGCAACTCCACTAGGGAACGGAGAACTGCCACGGCATCGACTGAATAGTGATCAGCCGCAACGATTAGAGACGACGTCACCGCGTCATTGAGAAGTTGAGGAGTGCCACCGGTCTCCACAATCAGCTCGTCACGAGTGAACCGTCGTTCGGTAGACAACATTGATGGGGCCGCTTGCACACCCCCGGGAAGCTGCGGTTCGCGTCCCGCATCCAAATCGACCAAAAAGCCACGGATGACCTTCAACGGGAGATAGTGATCGCGCTGCATGGTGAGGATGAAGCGCAGCCGATCGAGATCTGTGGGAGAAAATTTGCGATATCCGGACTCTGTGCGTGAGGGACAGATGAGTTGACGCTCTTCAAGAAACCGGAGTTTCGAAGGCGTTAAATCGGGAAAGTCAGTAGTCAGCCGAGCAAGAACCTGTCCGATGCTGAGCAGAGGCTCACCCGCCAGAAAACGGGCGCGACTGGCAATTGCCACCATTTATTGACTCGTTTGGCTGAGAAGGTCGAGCCGGGACGCATAGAAGGTCAGCCGAAATTTGCCGATCTGCACCTCGGAGCGGTCTACCAGCACAGCCTCATCGACTCTGGTGCCCTCGAAATAAGTACCGTTTAGCGATCCGAGATCCTTGAGGTGAAAAATACCTTCGCGACGCGCAAACTCGGTGTGACGACGAGACACCGTGACATCGTCGAGGAAAATATCTGAATTGCTGTGACGACCGACCGTCGTGACATCCGAATCCAACAGAAAGCGTGCACCAGCATTCGGGCCGCGTTTAACAACCAGCAGTGCGGACCCAGCAGGCAAGGCGGCAATTGCCTCCTGCTCTTCCAGCGGAATGTCCCCAGACATCGCGGCAAGTTGCGCGGCGAATTCGTGGGTGAAGTGAATCGTTGTGTCGGTTTCTCCCGGCTGATTTCCGCGTGCGGTGATCTGCTGCTCTGAATCCCGCTCGTTATCAATTGTGGCCATCATGAACCCTCCTGGGCTTCAGCGTAACGGATGCTGCGGGGGTGCCCCGATGCGTCGACCTGATGGCTACACGAGCCGCACGAAGATAACAAATGGCGGCCCACCAATAGAGGAATGCTCCCCAAATGGCCAAAGCCCAGGCAACGGGAGCGGTGAGGTCTGAAACACCCGGAAGTGCCTCTACCAACAGAAGCAGGGGCAAAGCGATGAAAAGGCAAAAAGTTGCCAGCTTTCCAAGCCAGTGCACGGGCAGCGGCGAGAACTTATGTTGCAGCAGCACCACCCCGATGAACGCCAGAAAAAGCTCTCGGCCAAGAACCACGACCGCAAACCACGGAGGAATTATCTCTCGGACGGAAAGACCGACGAGGGAAGCAAAAATGAACAATCGATCTGCGGCCGGGTCAAGAAGTTGGCCAAGTCGAGAAACTTGATTGAATTTTCTTGCGATTAGTCCGTCAAGAAAATCAGTCAGGGTGGAAAACCCGAGGACAAGCAGCGCGAACACATCTTGACGTGCAAAAAGCAGAATGAGAAAAATCGGCACGAGTCCCAGCCGAAGAACGCTCAGGACGTTGGGAATCGTTGCGATTCGCGTGCTCACAAGCTGATCATGATTCGCTTCCACGCTTGTAAATCCTACTAATTACCTGGGATCTTAACGCAGAAAACCGACTCTGCCCGAACAAATCAGGAAAAAAGCACGCATCGATTTTTCGCCGATCAGTCCCCCTTTCGGCGGGGAGAGATTCTCAATTTAGCTGGAAAAAAAACGGATTCGATAGCGTATGATCTAGGCACATCGGCGGGTTGAAGCCACCCACTTTCACTCACTGTAAACAACGCAAGCACCGACGAAATGTCAGCGAGAAACCAGCGCTGTCATGAGAGACACCACACCTAGCAAGACCAATGTTGGACCAGTTCACGCTGCACTCACTCCGCCTCATCACCCTTGAGACCGAGCTCGACGGCATGGCGATTCCAACGGTGGTCAAGCAATCACCTGTTACCCGAATTGCAGGCATACCCATGTTTTTTCTCGACCGCGGTCTGTCCGCGCCGCAAAAAAAGTCGCCCGTGCTGGCGGTAGATACAGCACGGTCTCCAGCCGTGCCCCACTTGCTGCCCACGAATCCGACGAAGGCTTCGGCAGATACCGGGTCCCTCGCAGGCAGAAAAGCCCCCACAAGAACTTCAGGGCCGGACCGAACCAGCCTGACCGCGTCGGGCGTGGCCAAGCTCCGCTTAGTGGACGGCAGAACTACCGCAGTGGAGGTATTCAGCCCGAGCATCGTGCCTCTCACGGTGCTCGCACCATCCTGGGCAAGGAAATACCGCACAAGGCTCGCGGCTAGCGATCTCGCTGTCATCGCTATAGCGGTTGTCGCAGCGTTCGTCGCCCGATTCTGGTTCGGCGAGACCGCTGCCTCATTCGCCAAGGTCGCGTCAAACTACTGGTTGGTCACCGCCGTCATAATCGGCACGTGGATAATTACGCTCAGCGCCCACCACACCCGGGACACCAGCGTGGTGGGGATGGGGCTCGCCGAATACCAGGGAGTCGTGAAGGCCAGCATTCTTGCCTTCGGCCTTCTTGCGATAGCGTTCGTTATCCTCAAGATCGATGTTGCCCGGGGGTACTTCACGCTGGCCTTCCCCCTCGGTATCTGCGGCCTTCTCATCAGCCGATGGGCATGGCGGAAATGGCTAATTCGTCAGCGTCGGGCGGGTAAATCCCTTTCGCGCGCCATCGTGGTGGGAAGTCGGCCCGACGTTGAATACGTCATCGGTCAGATCGACCGCAAGGCGGTAACGGCCTACGACATCGTCGGTGCCTGCGTCGATGACTCCAACGATGACCAGCTGATCTCCAAATCCACGTCGGTCCCCGTGGTCTCGCGCCTTTCGCACGTGGCCGAAGCGGCCGCGAATCTGAAAATTGACGCCGTTATTGTCGCCGGTCAGCCCAATTTCGGCAACAACTTTATTCGCGACTTAGCCTGGGACCTCGAAGGTACCGCGGCCGAATTGGTGGTGGCTTCCCGCCTCACCAACATCGCCGGTCCACGCATTCGGTTTCGTCCCGTCGAGGGATTGCCGCTCATGCACGTGGAATTACCTCAATTTACCGGAGGAAAGCACGTGTTGAAACGAGGTTTCGACGTTTGCCTCTCGGGTTTGGCAATAATTGCGTTGCTGCCTCTTATGCTCGTGATTTCACTGCTGGTGGGACGCGATAGCGCGGGACCGGTGATTTTTCGACAGGAACGGGTTGGCCGCGGTGGCCAAACTTTTCATATTTTGAAATTTCGCTCCATGGTGGAGTCCGCCGAGGATGATCTCGCCGGACTCTTGGACAAAAATGAGGGCGCAGGGAGCCTGTTCAAGATGAAGAATGACCCGCGAATTACCCGGGTCGGTAAATTCTTGCGTAGGTACTCCATCGACGAATTGCCCCAATTGTGGAACATTTTCGTCGGTGATATGAGTCTTGTGGGGCCTCGTCCGCCCCTTCCGGGTGAGGTCGAAAACTACGACCCACGCGTTCACCGTCGTCTATATATCAAACCCGGCCTCACCGGGATGTGGCAGGTAAACGGTCGATCCAATCTCGACTGGGACGAAAGCGTTCGCTTGGACCTCTACTACGTGGAGAACTGGTCGTTGACCGGCGATTTGGTAATCATTTGGCGCACGTTCAAAGTGTTGCGACGGGCCGTGGGCGCCTACTGAATTGGCTCAGCTCAGCTCATCCGCGTCCCCTTTTCACCGGGTAGGCGACCCCCAAACCTGTCTAGATAGCCCGAAAGTCGAATCGTGACGAAGTCCAAAACACATCGCAGCCAGCATTCCCGTCAGGGCGATAAGCCGAACCGTGCGCTGAGTATCGCGATGATCGGCACTCGCGGCGTTCCAGCGTCGTATGGCGGGTTTGAAACGGCAGTGGAAGAGATCGGCTCACGACTTGCTGACCGCGGTCACCGTGTCACCGTTTACTGCCGAAATTCCAACCAGAGCAAACCCAGGGAACACCTCGGGATGACGCTAATCCACCTGCCGGCGATTCCCTCCAAGGTGCTCGAGACCCTCAGCCACACAGCCCTCTCCGTGTTTCACACCCTCCTGCGGAGAAAAACCGAGGTGGTGTTTTTGTTCAACGCGGCGAATTCCCCGTTTCTGCCCCTCCTTCGCTGGAAACGGATTCCAACTGCGGTGCATGTTGACGGCCTCGAATGGCAGCGGGGCAAGTGGGGTCCACTCGGTCGGCGCTACTATCGCGGCGCTGAACAGCTCGCGGTTCGCGGCGCTGATGCTCTCATCGCGGATGCGCAGGGCATTGCAGATTACTACCGAAACGAATTTCACGTCACTACCGAGCTCCTGTCTTACGGCACCACCGTCATCAAGGAGTCGGCCGCCGATCGCCTGGTGGCAATGGGTTTGAGCCCGAAAAAGTTCCACCTGGTCGTAGCGCGATTCGAGCCCGAAAATCACGTGGACGTCATCGTCGAGGGGTACGCCGCTAGCGCCGCCAAATATCCCCTCATCGTGGTCGGATCCGCACCGTATGCCGCGGATTACACGGAACGGATTACCGCCGTGGCCGCCGAAGACCCGCGCATCCGCCTGATTGGTGGTGTCTGGGATCAGAAAAAACTGGATCAGCTGTATGCCAACGCTCTCAGCTACATTCACGGGCATTCGGTGGGAGGGACCAATCCGTCGCTGTTGCGGGCCATGGGCGCAGGGACCTCTGTTCTAGCTTGGGACGTGAACTTCAACCGCGACGTCGTATCCACCGACGGAAGCTACTTCAACTCCGCTGAGTCCATCGCCGTTTTGATTGAAGTCGCCGAGAACGACCCCGTCCGTCAGGAGGCCATCGGTGCCGCACTGCGGCTGCGTGCTGCGCGTGATTACGACTGGGATGTAGTCGCAGACGGCTACGAAGCCCTCGCCCTGCGACTCGACGCTGGCTATAGCTCCCGTGGAACAAGTCGGGGTCGTCGAGCTCAAAACGCTGCCACCGGATCGACACCGGAACGGGTGGGTGCACCGTGACTGAGTCAGAGCTGACCGAGACCTATGCCCAGACGGTACAGCGGCTGGCGTCCGCCCAAAAGGGTGCCGCACGCGGAGCGCCAGCGTATTCAATTTATGTGAATCGGCGCCTCGGACGATATCTGGCAGCGGCCTGTTTTCGCGCCAGGCTTACACCCAACGCCGTTACCGCGATCAGCGCGGTTTTCACCTTTCTGGGCATAGCGCTCATTGCCCTCGTTGCACCCAGCTGGTGGGCCGGAACCACGATCGCACTGCTCTTGGCAACCGGATACGCCTTCGACTCGGCGGACGGTCAGGTTGCTCGATTGCGCGGAGGTGGAAGCGTTGCCGGGGAATGGCTTGACCACGTCGTTGATTGCGTCAAGGTCACCTGTCTACACCTCGCCGTTTTGATTAGTTTCTTTCGTTTCAGAGATTTCTCCGACCCAGCTTTCCTCTTGGTGCCAATGGGATACACGGTCGTTGCGGTGACGGTCTTCTTCGCTTTGATCCTCAACGACCAATTGAAGACCGGTCAATTGAAGACCGGTCGCGATGTCGTGGCCGAAATTTCTCTCTCGGAAGTGTCACCCAGGCCGAGCACCCTGAGGCGTTCGCTTTTGGTGCTTCCCACCGACTATGGAGTTCTGTGTCTTATTTTCTTCACCCTGGGGTGTCCTCCGATTTTCTTCACGCTGTATTCGGTGATGTTTGCTCTCAATACCGTTCACCTCGTGTTGGCGCTTCGGAAGTGGTTTCGCGACATGGTCGCGCTCAACTGAGCCAGTCGCCATGACGGGAAAGTTGAAGCAATCTGTTGAACCGCCCAGCACGAACCACCACTGAAAAGAATTTTTAAACTTCGTACGTACCCCAAAACCCGCACCAGAATTTGAACCCGAAACAGAACTGACAACGAAGACCTATGAGGGATCCGATCGTGATGTCCGAAGTTGAACCAGATATCGGTAACCGCCGGGCGCGCGTGGTGGCACTCGCCGTCGCAACGGCGCTGGCGACTGCCTTGGTGGCCGGCATCGTAATTTCCAACCGCTCGGCTTCCGGCGGGTCTGCCGTTTCCCCTGCCCAAAGCGCATCTGCATCCCCCTCCGCCCTGCTGCCGCTGGTCTCCAGCCCGAGCGTGACCCCAAGTGCATCTTTAGTGCCGGACCTTCCGTCAGCCGCTGCGCCGAACAGCACGGTCGCACGCCCTCCTAAAATCGACCCACTGACGAAAAAACCGATGGTCTTGACACCCGTCGGTGAGCGAGCGGCGGTCATCGCCGGGGTGACTGCCACGGTGAGCCAATTGACAGCGGTCACCGGCGAGGCGCGTTCTCCCGGTGATATTGCTGGACCCTCGGTGCACCTCGTACTCACCATCGCCAACAGCACCAGGGCCGCTATTTCGTTATCTTCCGCCGTCGTCAACCTGTTTTACGGCGACTCAATGACCCCAGCTTCCAGCCTTCCCGGACCGGATGTTTTCGCGTTACCAGAGGCTCTCGGCGCCGGTCAATCGACCACGGCCCAACTGGTGTTCTCCGTTCCCCCGACGGAGCGGAAGAACTTGACGATCAGCCTTGACTACTCAGTCGAGGCACCACTCATCGCGTTTGTCGGACCCGGCCCCGCCGCGTGATGCAACCGCCACGGAGGACGCTCGACGTACGGTAAATCGAACTCGGAACCGCTAACCCACCCCACCCCGCAATCGGAACTCCCCGAACCGAGCGCACCCACCCGAATAACGAAATTAGGTAACATTATGGGCTTTACCCA
The DNA here is from genome assembly GCA_014377425.1 of Microbacteriaceae bacterium. Taxonomy (GTDB): domain Bacteria; phylum Actinomycetota; class Actinomycetes; order Actinomycetales; family Microbacteriaceae; genus Marisediminicola. Next base: position 82,630 of record JACMPQ010000049.1, read on the forward strand.
CCCGTTCAGAATTAGGCCTTTGGCAATGGCAGTCGTGGCGGCGGTGACCGCCTCCCTCCTTCTCACCGTTGGCGTCTCTCCCGCCCTCGCCGACACATCACCGGATGTGGGGACGCCAGCGACCGTCTCGACCGATCTCTTGCCGACCCCCCAAATCGACGGTGTCGTTTGGTCTCAGGTCATTGTGGGCAACACCGTTTACGTCGGCGGATCATTCACTACCGCCCGGCCGGCGGGAGCCGCCGCGGGGATCAGTACCGTTGCTCGCACCAACCTGTTGGCCTATGACATCACGACTGGCGTTCTGAATGCTGCCTTCGCCCCCAGCCTCAACGGGCAGGTACGATCGGTCGCTGCCTCGCCGGATGGAACCCGACTGTACATCGGTGGTGAGTTCACCACCGTGAACGGCATCGCCCGCTCACGCATTGCGGCCTTCGACCTGCCCTCGGGGGGCCTCGTTTCCACCTTTCGCCCGATAGCCAACACTCGGGTTTCATCGGTGGTGGCCTCGAATAGCACCGTCTACTTTGGGGGTTTCTTTTCGACAGTCGACTCCATTGCCCGAACCTCGGTCGCGGCAGTTGCGGCATCCGACGGCCGCCTTCTGCCGTTCGCCCCACAGCTCACCGGTGGCAATGTTTCAGCACTCACTCTCTCGCCAGATCTGGCGAAACTCATCATCGGCGGCAGCTTTGTAACCGCCAATGGTTCGAGTAATCCCGGATACGGGCTCGCCGCGGTTGATGCCGTCGCCGGTACTAATCAGCCCTGGGCGATTAACTCAGTAATTCGAAACGGAGGACCACAGGCCGCAATCACGAGCCTCTCCTCGGATCAGGACAGCGTTTACGGCACCGGATACGTCTTCGGCAGCGGCGGGAACTTTGAAGGAACCTTCCGTGCAAGTTGGGCCGATGGCAGCATCCAATGGATCGAGGATTGCCACGGAGACACCTACTCAGTGGTTCCCGTCGGCAACGTGATTTACGACGTGGGGCACGCGCATGACTGCAGCAACGTCGGCGGATTTCCACAAACCAACCCCTGGTCCTATCAACGGGGGATGGCCTGGACCAAAGATGCACGCACCACGATCACGCGCCAAAACGGCGGCAGCTATTACAACTTCGAGGGCAACCCGGCACCGGCGTTTTTAACCTGGTGGCCGGAAATCAACACCGGAAAATTCACCGGGCAAGGCCAGGGTGCGTGGAGCATCGCAGCGAACGCAAACTACGTGGTCCTCGGCGGGGAGTTCACTGCAATCAATAATAAGCCGCAGCAGGGCCTCGTTCGTTACGCCGTGAAGTCGTTGGCACCAAACAAAGATGGCCCCCGGTTGAGCGGCACCAATTACCAGGTGAACGCATTATCAGTCACCACCGGAACAGCGCGAGTGAGCTGGCTGGCTAACTACGACCGCGACAACCAGACGCTCAAGTACGAACTCATCCGAAATGGAAACACCGCCGCGCCGATCTATACGACGACCGCAAAATCCAACGTGTGGTTTGATCGGCCACAGCTCGGCTTCATCGATAGTGGACTAGTGGCGGGCCAGAGTTACAACTATCGAGTGCGAGTGACCGACCCGAACGGAAACCTTGTTCAGGGAACGGACGTTCCAGTGACTGTGACGGCTGCGGCGCCGAGCAACTACGAAGCCAGCGTGCTCAACGACTCACCAAAGGATTACTACCGCCTCGGCGAATCATCCGGTAGCACCGTCTATAACTACGCCGGCTTCGGTGACGCCACCGCAAACGCCACCGTCGTTCGTGGGGCAACCGGAGCACCCCTCTCAGACTCGGATGCCGCATCGACATTTAACGGAACCGACTCGTTTGCCGTAACGGCCTCCCCCCTTGCCGGGCCGAACACGTTCTCCGTGGAGGCCTGGTTCCAAACCACCAGCACCGCGGGGGGCAAGATTGTGGGCTTTGGAGATCGCAATACCGGCGTTTCTGGAAACTATGATCGCCACGTTTATATGGATGCCAGCGGAAGCGTGCTCTTCGGGGTCTACCCCGGAACGACGCGGATCGTGAAAAGTGCGTCGAGCTATAACGACGGGAAGTGGCATCAGGTGGTCGCCAACCTGAGCCCGACGGGAATGCAGCTGTACGTTGACGGTCTCATCGTGGGACAGCGCTCCGACACCACCTTCGGGCAGGCCTATTCGGGCTATTGGCGGATCGGTGGAGACACCAGCTGGTCGGGTAACGACTATTTCGCCGGAAACATCGACGAGGTAGCGATCTACGACGCGCCGCTGAACTCAACGCAGATCAACGCGCACTACGTGGCATCCGGTCGGCCGTCCCAGCAGCCGACCGCTCCCACCGACTCCTATGGCGCTGCCGTGTTCAAGGCCACACCCGAGTTGTATTGGCGACTCGGTGAGAGCTCGGGCACCACCGTTCGGGACTCCGGGCCGGCAAATAATCCGGGCCGGTACAGCGGCGGGGTCACCTTGGGTGCTCCCGGAACAATCTCCGGTACTACCAACACGGCCGCATCCTTCAACGGCGTTGATGCTCTGGCAGCGAGCGTGAACTCGGTTGTTGACCCGGAACTGTATTCCCTGGAGCTCTGGTTCAAAAGCACCTCGACTACAGGTGGGAAGCTCATCGGGTTTGGCAACGCTAATACCGGAACCTCGGGAAACTACGATCGGCACGTTTACCTGCAAAACAACGGGCAACTGGTCTTCGGCACCTACACGGGTCAAACCAACACGATCGTTTCTCCTGCTAGCTACACCGATGGTGCCTGGCACTATGTCGTCGCCTCGCAATCCGGAGACGGGCTGAAAATGTTCGTTGATGGCGCCCTGATCGGCACCAACCCAACGACCCGAGCGCAGGTGTACACGGGATATTGGCGCGTCGGTGGAGACACGACCTGGGGATCCACCAGCGCTTACGTGAACTCCACCATTGATGAGGTGGCGGTGTACGACACGGCCCTTTCGGCTGCGGATATTTCGTCGCACTACAGCTTAGGCAAGGGTACGGCCGCACACACACCGCCGGTCGCCGCATTCACGGCGACCACGAGTGACCTGAATGTAGCCGCTGACGCCTCGTCGTCGGCTGCCGCGAGTGGAACAATTGTGGCGAGAGACTGGAGCTTCGGCGACGGCTCAAGCGCAACAGGGACCACTGTTTCACATGCCTACGCGACCGCGGGGACCTACTCGGTGACCCTAACCGTGACGGATGATGCGGGCGCAAAGTCATCCACCAGCAAGTCGATTACGGTGACGGCGGCAAATCTACCTCCGACCGCCGCATTCACGTTGACCAGTACCGGCCTCAGCGTGAGTGTGGATGGTTCATCCTCGAGCGATCCCGACGGCACGGTCGTCGCCTACTCCTGGAATTTCGGTGACGGGTCAACCGCGACCACCGCAATGGCGACCCACAGCTATGCAGCTGCGGGAAGCTACCCGGTAAGTCTTACCGTGACCGACAATCGAGGTGCAACCAACAGCGCTTCCCAGACAGTCTCCGTTACTGGGACTGCGCCGCTCGCCGCGGACGCCTTTGCTCGCACAGCCTCGTCTGGCCTCGGATCGGCGGATGTCGGCGGACCGTGGTCGACCTCGGGCTCCCTCGCGAACTACTCCGTCACGGGCGGTTCCGCACTCCTCAGGGTTACTGCCGCGGGTGCATCATCGGCCGCATACCTGACGGCAGTTTCCTCCACAGATACCGATGTGCAGGTGACGATGGCGCTGCAGCAGGCGTCGACTGGCTCCGGCGTCTACACCTCGATTTACGGCCGACTGCTGAGCGCGATAAATTATCAAACTAGGGTGCGCATTTTGCCGACCGGTGTGGTCTATTTGCAGCTGTTGGGCAATGGGGTAAATCTGCAAAGCGTTCTGGTGCCGGGTCTGAGCTACGCGACCCTCGACAAATTACAGGTTCGCACCCAGGTCTTCGGAACGAATCCCACCACTCTGCGCGCAAAGATCTGGCGTCTCGGTGATGCAGAGCCGACCACCTGGCTCGCCAGCGTCACCGACACCACGGCCGGTTTGCAACAGCCTGGAGCCGTAGGATTTGCCGTCTATTTAGGAGGATCCTCCACTACGGTTCCGGTGACCGTCGCGTTTAGTAACCTTTCGGCGACAGTGCCCGTCCGATGACCGCGGGCGGCGCGCCAGGTCGGGGCACCGCGGATCCCGGTAGTGCCCCGTGGTGATCGGCCGCCGGAAAGATGGGGCGCGGGCCACCGTGTTGGTGGCCCACCTCGGTTCTGAGCTTTACGGTTCCGACCGGGTGCTGTTGGAAAGCGTTGTCGGCTTAGTCGGCGGAGGAAATCGAGTGGTGGTCGCCCTCCCCTCCGCCGGACCGCTCGTTGCTGCGCTGACCACTAGCGGGGCGAGAGTGGTGATTTGCCCGACCCCGGTGTTGCGTCGAAGCGTGCTTCGACCACGCGGCATGGTCCGACTGTTGGCTGATACGGCGCGCGGGCTCGTTGCGGGCGCGCGGCTGATTCGCAGCATCCAAGCAGACGTGATCTATGTCAACACCGTCACGATTCCGCACTGGGTGTTGCTTGCTCGGATATACCGAGTACCCGTGGTTGTGCATGTCCACGAGGCAGAAGAGTCGCTCTCGAAGCTGGGACAACAGATTTTGACTTTCCCCCTGTTATTCGCCACTCGCGTCGTGAGCAACAGCAACTACACGGTGGCCGTGCTCGCCGCGGCCCACCATCGGCTTTCCCGCTCCACGGTTATTTACAACGGAATCCCTGGTCCGGAAGAGGTGACCCCGTCGCGGGCCTCCCTCGATTCCACGCTGCACCTGCTCTATATCGGTCGGCTTTCACCGCGAAAAGGCCTGGATTGCGTTCTCGACGCCATGGTTGAACTAAAACGGCGTGGGGTGTCGTGCACGCTAGCGCTCGTCGGAGCGGTATTTCCCGGATACGAATGGTACGAACAGCAACTTCGTGCGCAAGTCACCGCTCTCGGTTTGTACGAACAGGTATCCTTCGAGGGTTTTCGCGCCACTATTTGGGCCGATCTCGCCGCAGCCGATGCCGTGGTGGTTCCGTCGCCCAATGAATCGTTCGGAAACATCGCCGTCGAAGCGATCTTGGGTGGACGGCCGGTCATCACCAGCAACGCTCCGGGACTCGCCGAGGCCACAGCGGGTTACCAAATCGCGCAGAATTTCCCGGTCGGCGATGTAGAAGCGCTCTGCCGGGCGCTGACCTGGGTAGTGGATGACTGGCCGCAAATCGCTGCCGCCGCTCACGCAGACATTGCGCTGGCACAGTCACGTCACTCCCCCACCGAATACCACCGTCAGGTACTGGAACTCGTGTCCGACATGGTGACGAAATGAGTACCCACGGCAAGATAATCACCCTCGCAGTACTCACCTATCGTCGCCCTGCGGATCTCGAGGCCCTCCTGCCGCTTTTGCTGGAACAGGCGACCAAGAATGTTCTCTCCGTGCAGATTCTCGTTGTGGATAATGATCCGGCGGCGAGCGCCCGATCTCAGGTCACCGGATTGGGCGAGCCCTCAGTACGCTACGTCCACGAGCCGGTGCCCGGAATCGCTGCAGCCCGCAACCGCGCACTCGATGAGAGCGCGGCATCCGACGTTTTGATCTTCATCGACGATGACGAAAGACCGGTCGAAGGATGGCTGAGCTCGCTGCTGGCTGTGTACGACGCTACTCACCCCGCGGGAGTCGTGGGGCCGGTAATTTCGCGTTACCCGAACACCCCGGAACCGTGGATCACCGCGGGGCGATTTTTTGAACGGCGTAGGCTTCCGACGGGAACCGTGGTGGAGGTGGCTGCCACCAACAACTTACTGCTCGACCTCCATGTTGTGCGCTCAAGCAGGGTGCGGTTTGATGAGGCTTTCGGACTGACCGGCGGCTCGGACACCCTTTTCACCCGGGAATTGAGCCGCGCGGGTCACCTACTCCTGTGGTGCGACGAAGCCATCGTTTACGACGAGGTACCGCTGGCACGGATGTCACGGGCTTGGGTGCTTCAACGCGCCTACCGCAGCGGGAACGGCTGGAGTCGCACCAGCCTCGCCCTTGCTGGATCTGACCGTGACCGGGCACTCTGTCGACTGAAGCTCACCGTGCGAAGTGCGCCTCGCATCGCGGCGGGAGCCATGCTCAGCAGTGCAGGATGGATAGTTCGTTCTGAAAAGGCCAACGCCCGCGGAAGGCGAACGCTCAGCCGTGGGCTGGGAATGTTTTCGGGGAGTTGGGGCCACGTCTACTCGGAATATCACCGCGACACCGATCTGAAAGTGGGGGAATAGGCGTGGATCACGTCAATGCCAGCCTTGCCGTCGGACTAGCTCTGGTGATCTTCATCGCCACCGTTCTCGTGCTGCGAAGGACCCCGGTTCTCGCTTTCGCTCTCTGGGTTGCAACACTGAGTTTCGTACCGTACTGGCTCGGCGTAACCGTGTCGGTGTACTTCCCGCCGACCACGGCCGTGGGCATCGTGGTGGTCGCGGCGCTTTTTACGCAACGGCGGTATCCACAACAGCAGTACCCACAACAGCGACCCCGGTTGGGATTGGTCGATCTCATTGTGGTTGCGGTGATCGTGGTTCAGCTGGTGGCTCTAGCTCTGAAGTTGGGCACGCTCACCTCCAGCTTCGTGCTCATTGCGCATTGGGGGCTGGGCTACCTCCTGGGTCGCGTTGTTGCCACCCAAATTCCTCTGGAACAGGTCTATCGAATCGTGGCCGTGGTCCTCAGCGTGGTGGCTGTTCTTGCCCTCCTGGAATTCGCCACTCGTAATAATATTTTCGTTCCTGTCCGCGCGAATAATGCCCTCTATGCCACCTGGTCGCCACTGTTGGAACGCGGTGGCTTGCTTCGCGTCGAGGGAGCGTTCGGGCATCCGATTGCCCTCGGAGCGAGTCTGGCGTTGGCTATTCCCCTCACCCTTGCCTCCTCTTTCCGGCTGTGGTTACGAGGATGCATGGTGTTTGTTCTCGTCGGTGCCACCGTTGTGACCTTCAGCCGTACCGGCATGCTGTGCGCCATCATCGCGCTGGTGCTCTCCGTGGTTTCGTTACGCAACTCAATTTCGGCTCGGGCACGCACCGTGTTCGTGGGCGGAACGATCGGCATCGGCGTTTTGGCGACTCCCCTGGTGCTCGGCACATTCTCCGAGGCGGGCACCGAGGCAACGGCGAGTGCGTCCTATCGGGGGGACCTGTTGTCGTTAATTCCCAGCATGGCTTCGATCGGTCTGGCGGCGAACTCCCACCGGAATGCTTCGGGGGAAACTTTTTTCGGATCTTTTCACTCGATCGACAGTGCGTTGATTTATTTCGGACTTACCAACGGCCTGATCCCGCTGATTCTCGTCATGGCAATTTTGCTCGCCGCTCTCGTTCTGGTTATGCGGGCACGGGCCACTCCCGCGACGCTGGCGATCGTGGCTCAACTCCCGGCAGTCGCAACCGTTGCACTGATCACACAGTTCGCCATGTTTTTCTGGGTCGTCTGCGGTATCGCGGTTTCGACCCAATTGACGCAGTCTTGGAAGGGCGCAGCACCTCTGATCGGCACGGGCGCCATTAGGGAAACGCACAACGACTTCACGACTTCACCCTACGTAAAATAAACACCCGTCCGCACGCCATCCAATTCGAAACCTAAGAGGTATCCCCATGGGACCACGCAACTACTGGGCGATTTTTCGCCGTAACTGGATGGTTGTTGTGCTCGCGACACTTCTGGGGGGCGGAGGGGCGGCTATCCTGTCGACCAACACCGTGCCGTTGTATTCAGCGACGTCCAGCATTTACTTTTCCCTCAACTTCGGTAATTCGGCTAACGATCTCAATGCCGGGTCGACCTACACCCAGAGTCAGATGCTGTCATTTGCGATCCTCGCTACTTCGCCGTCTGTACTTGACCCCGCGATCGAGCAATTGAAAATAACCACGGACGCTGGATCCCTCGCCTCGGATATAACGGTAACGCGCCCCCCGGACACCGTGATTCTTCAAATTGCTGCCAGCAGTCCGTCCGCGGCCGATGCCGCAAGCATCGCCAACGCCGTCGTTACCAATCTGCAGGCGCAGGTTGAAAAGAATGCGCCGAAAGATATCAAGGGCCAAAGCACGGTGACCGCTCGTGTGATTGACGCCGCAAGCGCACCCAAGGCACCGGTTTCGCCCAACGTTCGGCTGAATCTGACCGCGGGCCTGCTTCTCGGTCTCATTGCCGGGGTCTTGCTGGCGCTTTTGCGCGACCTTCTCGACCGCAGAATTCGGGGCGTATCCGATCTCAGTTCGATCACCCCAGCGCCGATCATCGGGGCAATAGAACGCGATCCGAAAGCCAACGAGGGCGGAATGGTGATGTTGCGTGACCCGCTCAGCCCCAGCGCCGAGTCCTACCGGGCACTTCGAACCAATCTGCAGTTTGTCGTCGTCGACACTTCGAGCCTCGCCGTGGTGATTACCTCAGCGCTTCCTGGGGAAGGAAAATCCACCGTCGCCAGCAACTTAGCGCTCGCGCTTGCCGAATCGGAAAAGCGTGTCGTTTTGGTGGATGCGGATCTTCGTCGACCGGCCATAGCCCGGTATGCCGGCATCAACGGCACCGTA
>JACMPQ010000050.1 GCA_014377425.1 Microbacteriaceae bacterium
CTTCGCGGTGAGGTCGGAGCCGCGCTGTGGATTGAGCGTCTCGGCGTCATCCGCCACGCTCGTCGCGCCCACCGCTGCCACTCGACAAAATGCTGCCGCACGCTCGAGCGCCACGGCAAAATCCCCACGAAACAGCCCGCGTAGAATTTCATCCGCCACCGCCACGATCTCGGTGGGACCGGTGGGAATCGTCGCCCCTGCCACCACCTGGTCAATGGTGGCCACGAGCTCGGTGCCCCGCTGATAGAGGAGGGCTGTGCCATCCGGATCCTGACGAATCAAAGCGCGCAGCAGGTACACGCGCCAGAGCGCTCCGGGAAGGCTTCGGGCTCCGGCACGCGACCACAACTCGGCAATAGCGTCGATGCCGTGCACATCGGTGAATTCGACCAGTCGGTCGATGATGCCCGCATCAGTACTGGTGCGCACGCGAGCCACGAGAGCTTGCGCGGTCTCGTGCGCCATCCGGCTGATTTGGGCGGGATCTTCACCACCGACCATGCTCTCGAATTTTGCCCCGGAAAATTGTGTTGGTTTATGAAACTCGTCACTCATCGAATACAGCCTAGGCGCGACGCCTGACCGGTTCTGGACCGTGGGCATCCAGTTGATCACCCACCAGCCGACCGGGCGTTTCGGTGACTCGACCGCGTCAAAGCCCTGTAAGTTTGTTTACCGCAGGGGCCTCTAGCTCAGTTGGTAGAGCATCGGACTTTTAATCCGTGGGTCGTCAGTTCGATCCTGACGGGGCCCACCACAAAACCCCTGATCAGCAACGAGTGGTTGGTTCAACTCATCGCCGATCAGGGGTTTTTTCTCTGCGAAGTTCGGTTTAGTTCGCCGCTAACTGACCGCGCCGACAACCCCGGTGCACTGTGGGCTCATTTCGTTGTCGAGTGCGATATCGCAGCCAAGGTCAATGGCCCGGGGAGCAAAAATGCCAAACGGGGTGCTCCTAGGCGTCACTCCCCGAAACCTCAGGGCACCAAAGTCACACACCAGTAAGCTCCAAGGCGCACCGAAGGCTCCGACGACCTGACCACGCCGCGAGCCAACACCCCTACTCGCCGGCTTGCCGGCCCCGAAAGAAAAGACTCACAATGCCTACACGTTCAGCACGCACCGCATGGAATGGAAGCCTCGAGACCGGCGAGGGCCAGGTTGAGCTGAGCAGCTCCAAGATTGGCACCTACGACGTCTCGTTCCCGAAGCGCGCCTCGGACGACGCAAACGGCGCCACCAGCCCAGAAGAGCTGCTCGCCGCGGCTCACTCCGCCTGCTACGCCATGCAGTTCTCCGCAGTTCTCGGTGGCGCAGGCGGAACAGTCGAGGCGTTGGATGTGAAAGCCGATGTCACCCTTGGGGCCGACCCGGCCGGCGGCTTCGCCCTCACTTCCATTCACCTGACTGTGCGCGGCGAAGTCTCTGGAATCGACCGCGACACCTTTCTTGCCGCCGCAACCGAAGCCAAGGAGAGCTGCCCAGTGAGCAAGGCTCTCTCCGGAGTGACAATCACCCTCGACGCCGAGCTCGAGCACGACGTTTCCTAATTCGCTGCTTCGGCAGTGAGCTCTGCGTAGTTGGTGACGGCCCCAGGACCACCACCAACTACGCGGAGACCACCGCTAACATTCCACTATGTTGACCGCGAGTCCCGCCCGCGAGGTCTCCTTGTAGTTTTCCGACATGTCGCGCCCGGTCTGCCGCATCGTCTCGATCACCGTATCGAGGGAGACAAGGTGGGTGCCGTCGCCCATCATGGCCAGCCGGGTGGCCGACAGAGCGGTTCCGGCAGCAATCGCGTTGCGTTCAATGCAGGGAACCTGCACGAATCCGCCGATCGGATCGCAGGTGAGCCCGAGGTGGTGCTCCATCGCCACCTCGGCCGCATTCTCCACCTGCTGCGGAGTGCCACCGAGAAACGCGGTGAGGCCCGCGGCAGCCATCGAGCAGGCGGATCCGACTTCACCCTGGCAGCCGGCATCTGCCCCCGAAATTGAGGCGTTCATTTTGCAGAGCGCACCGATGGCGCCGGCCGTCAGTAGATAGCGCCGCCAGTGCTTCGGCTCGGTCATACCACGAAAGGTGAGCGCGTAGTAGCCGACGGCCGGGATGATTCCCGCGGCACCATTTGTTGGTGCGGTGACCACTCGGGCGCCCGCCGCGTTTTGCTCGTTGACGGCGATCGCGAAACACTGTAACCACTCCATGGCGGTGTCGGAGTTTCCGGATGCCTCGCGCGCACGCAAATGCGCGGCGATTCCAGCCGCGCGGCGCGGCACCTTCAACCAGCCCGGAAGCACGCCCTCCGCGGCCATCCCGGCGTCCACGCATTCCCGCATGGCCGCCCAGATGCTGTCGAGACGCGCATTTACCTCCTCGGCACTTGCGGTGGCCGTTTCGTTGGCGAAGGCGATACCTGCGATATCGAGACCGGTTTCGGCGCAAAAATCGAGCAGTTCGACCGCGCTGCGATAGGGAAAGGGGCTGGGGGTATGACCTTGCGCGTGAGCCGGGGTCTCGGTCGGGCTGCCGTCGCGTTCGATGAAGCCGCCGCCGACCGAATAGTAGATCGCATCAAGGAGTACCGGGGCCTCGGAGCCACCGGCACTCGACTTCGCCCCGAGCGCCTCAAACCGGATGGCGTTGGGATGCGCGGGCAGCCGGGTGAACGGTTTGTAAATCAGATCGTCGGCGCTAATCGCCACCGAGCTTTTGCGCAGGATCGCGAGCTGGCCGCGGTCGAGAGCAGATTGCCAGGCGGTGGCCACGAATGCCGGATCGCAGAGCGCCGGATCCTCGCCGAGAAGCCCCGCGACCAAAGCCCCGAGGGTACCGTGACCGACACCGGTTGCCGCAATGGAACCGTAGAGCGTGATGCGCAGTCGTGCTACTTTTTCGAGCAGTCTTCCGCTCATCAATTCGTGGGCGAAGGCGGTAGCCGCCCGCATCGGACCGACCGTGTGCGAGCTCGATGGGCCGATACCGATAGAGAACAGGTCTAGCGCCGGAACGTGCTGCGTCACGGTGTCGGTTGTTTTGGTACCGGTGCCCATCGCGCTCAGACGGATTCTCGTGCGGAGACTCGGGCGGGGGAACCGTGCTCCGCGTACTCCTGCGCTGCGCTGATGAGCCAGGCCGCGAGGTAGCGGGCGAAGGAGGAGCGCACGATGAGGTCGAAGCTTCCGTTTGCGGCATCCGTCACGATTATTACGACGCTCGCTTGGGCGAGCGGGCTGTGTACGCACGTGCCGGTGGGGGCCGCCTCGACTGAAAAATCAGTCGAGCAGCCGCCCGCCAGCAAGTCGCGGGTTTCGGTGCCGCGAAGGCCGACGGTCGTGTACTGTGCGCTGACATCTACCGCTGCGCCGTACTCGGTCGAGCCGAGTGCCGCCCGCAGAAGGTCAACCAGATGCGACGCCGGTCGGTTCTCGCTGATGATCAGGAATTCGTCCGGCGCAAGCCACAGTGCGCGGTCGCCGTTGCCATCGACCGACGCGGTGTGCGGACTCGGAGTATGGGGCAACGCGAAGCCGAGGGCATTCTCGACCGCTGTGGCCGGAGCACCGGGGCGCACCCGAAGGTTCACCATTGTCTGAAACGGCTTTTCGACCAGCGCTATTGCGGCGGGGATGGCGGCGAACCGCTCGGCCCACTCCCCCAACGGGCTTCGAAGTAGCACTGCCTCAACCATCTTTTCGGGCACCTTCCGAGTCATAGAGCACGGCATCGGCGACCGTCACCTCAACGAGGGACTCCTCCGACCAGGCAAACATGCGCTGACCGATACGCGCGCGGCCACCCTTGACCAGCGCCAGAGCGAAGTGCGAGTCGAGGGCGACGCTGCGGTAGGCGCTGGAGACGTGACCGAACATGGGCATCGGGAAGGTGATGTCGGCGCTCTCCACCAGTTGCGCGCCATCCGGAATCGCGACGGTCGGATCGACCGGCAGGAGCCCGACCAATTCTTTGCGGTCGGCGCGATCGTTGACCGCGCGGGCAAAAGACCGTTTGCCGATGAAGTCGACCTTTTTCTGGGAAACCGCCCAGCCGAGGCCGAGGTCGAAGGGACTCACGGTGCCGTCGGTGTCTTGACCGATAATCGGGTAGCCCTTCTCGGCGCGCAGCACGTGCATCGTCTCGGTGCCGTAGGGAGTAATGCCAAACGGTTCGCCTGCGGCCATCACCGCCTCCCACAGCGCCGTGCCCGCCCATGCTGGAACATTGAGCTCGTAGGCGAGCTCCCCCGAGAAGCTGATGCGGTCGACCCGCCCCTCGATACCGGCAATGGTCGCCGCACGGGTGGCCATGAACGGAAAAGCAGCCAGGCTCACGTCAAGCTCCGGTGCCAGAATCGCGAGCACCTGCCGAGACAGCGGGCCGACCAGCGGAATGGTGACGAAGTGCTCGGTGACCGAGGTCGCGAAGACTCGCAGCTCGGGCCATTCCGTCTGCAGCCACTCCTCCATCCAGTCGAGAATACTCGCGGCATTGCCCGTGGTGGTCGTGACGATGAAGTGGTCGTCGGCGAGCCGGATGACCGTGCCATCGTCCTTCACCATGCCATCGGGAGAGCACATCACGCCGTACCGCACCGAGCCAACCTTCAGCGAACTGATCAGATTGGTGTAAAGCATGTCGAGGAACGCCCCGGCATCCGGGCCCTGCACGTCGATCTTTCCGAGGGTGGATCCGTCGAGGCAGGCCACCGTCGTACGGGCTGCGGTGCACTCGCGGGCGACCGCCGCATCGAGGTCTTCCCCCGCCAACGGGTAGTACCAGGGACGTTTCCACTGCCCGACGTCCTCGAAGAGCGCGCCGTGGGCAACATGCCAGTCGTGAATGGCGGTGACCCGAACCGGGTCGAACAACTCGCCACGGTCGGCTCCGGCCAACACAGCGAACGAGACCGGGGTGAACGGTGGGCGGAAGGTAGTGGTGCCGAGGGCGGTGACCGCGATACCGAGGGCCGCAGCGACGATCCCGGAGCCGATCACGCCGGAGGTTTTACCCTGATCGAGCGCCGTGCCGAGGGTCGTGTAGCGCTTGACGTGCTCCATCGCGCTTAGGCCCGCTCCGGTGGCGCGCAGGAGCTCGCTGACGGTGACGTCGCGTTGCACATCGACAAAGCGCACATCCGGGTCGGCGAACTCGGTCGGCGCGGGGATGGCCCAGACCTGCTCGATCGGGTGCAGCGCGAAGTGGCTCACGACGGTGGGGATTTCGAAGGAAGAGTGGGTTCGGTGGCGCCCCGGCTCGGCGCGGGCGGCGGAAAGCTCCGTGAGGGCCGCACGAGCAGCTTCCGCTCCCCCGGCAAACGCCGCAGCGAGATCGGCTTGGGCAGCGGCGAGTCCGGCAAGGTGCACGCCGGGAATCGCTGCCGTCGCAACGAAGGTAGCCAACGTCTCGTCAAAGCGCAGGCGCCCGGTGGCTTGGCTGAACAGGTGCAGCACCGGGTTCCAGCCGCCCGAGACCAGCAGCAGATCGCAGGGCAGGGTTACCTCCTGCGGGGGTTCTGCCGTTGTGCCCGGCCACGGGGTGAGTTGCACTCCGGTAACCGCGCTGTCGCCGAGGGCCGCCTGCACGGCGTGACCCGACTTGGTAGTGATGCCGGCGGTGCGGCATCCGGAAATAAGTGCGGCGGAGATCTCGGGCCGGGTGTCGACAACGGTGACGGATGCCCCGGCCGCCGCGAGCGCGAATGCCGGGCCGTAGGCGGTGTCGTTGGTGGTGAACACGACAACCGTCTCGCCCGCGAGCACGGCGAAGCGCTCGAGGTACACCTGCGCGGCCGAGGCCAGCATGATTCCGGGCAGGTCGTTGTTGGCAAACACGATCGGACGTTCGTAGCCGCCGGTCGCCAGCACGATCTGCTGGGTACGGATGCGCCAAATGCGCTGCCGGGAGCGGGTGCTCGTGACGTGGTCGGAGCGGTGCTCGATCGCCAGCACGAAGCCGTCATCGTAGATGCCGAAGGCGGTGGTGCGGGTGAGCACGCGCACGCGCGGGAAGGTGTCGAGCTCTGCCCGGGCGGCCGCGGCCCAGACCGCGCCGGGCTGACCGTCGACGGTTTCGGCATAGTCGAGCAGCGACCCGCCGACGGTCACATCGTCGTCGATCAGGATGACGCTGGCCCCGGCACGGGCGGCGACCAGTGCCGCACTCAACCCAGCGGCTCCCGCGCCAACCACGAGCAGTTCGGTGTGGGCGTGCCGGGCGTCGTAGCGCCCCGGATCGGGCTCGGTCGCAAGCCGCCCCTGGCCGGTCAGGCCGCGAGCCGCGAGCCCCGGCGTGAGCTCAATGGTGGTGGCAAGCAGCATCGGCTCGGCGAAGGGTGCCTCCACCTGCACGAGTGCGCTGGATTCCTCGGTGCCGGCCGACACGATGCCCCGGGCACGCCCCAGGCGCACGCTGGACCCGAAGGCGCCGACGCCGGCGCCGAGAAGTGCCGAGGCGAGGGTGTCGCCGGCAAATCCGGTGTAGTCGACGCCGCCAAAGGTGAACGGAATGGGAACGCTGCGGTCGATTGTTCCGCCGGTGGCCAGACGGCGCGCGGTCATCGGGTCACCGCGTTCGTGGCCGAAGAAGCGGCGGAAGCACGATCGGCGGCTACGGGAGGAGCGGCGGCCATAAATTGCGCAATATCGGGCCGCGGGGCATCCGGTTGGTAGACGGCCAGAAACCGGTAGCTGCGGGTGTCGCGCACGGCGTTGAACCAGCGGCGGCAGCCACCGCTGTGATACCAGCGTTCGGCGAACGGCCCCTTCGGGTTGTCGCGAAAGAAGAGGTAGTCGGCCCATTCGGCGTCACCGAGGGCGGCAGGCTCGGCCGGATAGGGCACGTGCGCTTGGCCGCCGTAGTGAAATTCGATCTCTTCGCGGCGGCCGCAATTGGGGCAGGGAATCAGTTGCATAACAGAGCGGCTTTCAGTGCGCGACCGCGGCGGCGCCGTGCTCGTCGACGAGCGCCCCGGTCGAGAAACGGTCAAGGGAGAAGGCTTCGATCAGCGGGTGCGGCTCGTCGTGGGCGATGGTCCAGGCGAAGGTGTCGCCAACCCCCGGGGTGCCCTTGAAGCCACCGGTGCCCCAGCCGCAGTTGAGGTACAGGCCTTGGATGTCGGTGACGCCGACGATCGGCGAGGCGTCGGGAGTGACATCCACAATTCCTCCCCAGGTGCGCAGCAGGTGCGCGCGGGCGAATACCGGGAACAATTCGATCGCCGCCGACATCTGCCGCTCAATAATGTGAAACGCCCCACGCTGCCCGTAGCCGTTGTAGGTGTCGACTCCGGCACCCATCACCAACTCACCCTTGTGCGCCTGCGACACGTAGACGTGCACGGCGTTGGACATCACGACGGTCGGATGCACCGGCTCCAGTAGCTCGGAAACCAGGGCCTGCAGCGGGTGCGATTGCAGCGGCAGTTTGATGCCGGCGAGGGCCGCCACCACCGAACTGTGGCCCGCTGCGGCGAGCGCCACCTTGCCGGCGTTGATTCGCCCACGGCTGGTTTCGACCCCGACCACCCGACCGTGCTCGATCGTGAGCCCGGTGACTTCGCAGTTTTGGATCAGGTCGACGCCGAGCTCGGAGGCCGCCCGAGCGTATCCCCAGGCCACATAGTCGTGTTTGGCGATGCCGGCGCGCGGCTGGTAGGTGGCGCCAAGTACCGGATAGCGCACATCCGGGGAAATGTTCACGATCGGGCACAGCTCTTTGACGCCCTCCGCGTCAACCCATTCGGCATCGACGCCGTTGAGGCGGTTGGCATTGACCCGGCGCTTGCTGTCGCGAACATCCTGCAGGCTGTGGGCGAGGTTGAGCACGCCGCGCTGGCTGAACAGCAGCGGGTAGCCGAGATCTTCCTCGAGCCCTTCCCAGAGCTTGAGCGAGTGCTCGTAGATGCCCGAGCTTTCGTCCCAGAGGTAGTTGCTGCGGATGATGGTGGTGTTGCGGGCCATGTTGCCGCCGCCGAGCCACCCCTTCTCCAGCACCGCAATGTTGGTGATGCCGTACCGCGAGGCGAGGTAATAGGCGGTCGCTAGCCCGTGGCCGCCGCCACCGACGATCACCACGTCGTAGCTCGATTTGGGGTCGGGATTTCGCCAGAGGAAGTCGGGGTGATCCGGGATGACGCTGCCCGGAGTTGTGGTTAGCATCGGATTTTTGCTCCCTGCGGGTCGAAGGCCGGCTCGACGCCGACGGCGGCGGGAATACGACGACCAAAGTAGCCGATCTCCACGGTGGTTCCCGGTGTCGACAGCGCCACCGGCAACCAGGCGTAGCAGAGTGGGGCACCCACGGTGTAGCCGTAGGCGGCGGAGGTGACGTAACCGACGACGGTGTCGTCGTGAAAAACCGGCTCGGAACCGAGCATAATGTCGTTGGGCTCGGCACTGATCAGCAGGCAGAGCACCTGCTCCGGCTCAGCTGTGCCGGTTTCGGCCGCCGACGCAAGCGCGGCTCGTCCGATGAACTCCGGTTTCGCCATCCGTACCGCGAAGTCCAGCCCGACCTGCGCCGGGAAATGATCGTTGGTCATATCGGAACCGAAGGAGCGGTAGCCCTTTTCGATGCGCAGGGCGTTAAAGGCTCCGCGCCCGGCGGCGATGATCCCGTGTTCGGCGCCGGCCGCCATGAGGGTGTCCCAGAGCTGCAGCCCTTGATCGGCGGTGCAATACAGTTCCCAGCCGAGCTCGCCCACGTAGGAGAGCCGCATCGCAGTCACCTCCACGAGCCCCAGGTAGGCCGTTTTCGACGTGAAGTACTTGAAGCCCTCGTGCGAGAAGTCTGTGTCGGTGAGCGCCTCCATCACGAGTCGCGCCTTCGGACCCCAGATGCCGATGCAGCAGGTACCCGGGGTGGTGTCCCGCACCTGCACGGCGGTGCCGGCCGGCAGTCTCCGACGCAACCAATCGAGATCAATCGCGCCGTTCGCCCCGACCTGGTAGCACTCCTCGGCGAGACGGGCGATGGTGACATCCGAGTGAATGCTGCCGTTCTCGCCCAGCATCAGGCAGTAACTGACCGAGCCGATGGCGCGGGCAATATTGGCGGTGACGATTCCCTGCAAAAACTCGGTGGCTCCCGGTCCGCTTACCTCGAGACGTTTCAGCGCGGTCATGTCATAGAGGGCCACATCGGTGCGGGTGATTGCGGCCTCGGCGGCAATCGTGGACGACCAGAACTTACTCGCCCAGGCATCCGGTTCGGGAATATTCCAGCCGGTGTTGCGCTCACTCGTGACCAGTGCATCGTTGGCGGCGTACCACTGAGGGCGCTCCCACCCGCTGGCCTCGAGGAAGACGGCGCCGAGGGCCTGCTGGCGCGGGTAGAACGGGCTGGTGCGCAGCGCCCGCGAATGCTCGCGCGGTTGCAGCGGGTGAATGATGTCGTACACCTCGACGAAGTTCTGGCTGTCGGTGGCTTCGACGAATTGTGGTGAAAGTTGGTAGTTCTCGAAGCGGTTGATGTCGCAGGCGCTGAGGTTGAACGAGGATTGCCCGTCGATGATCCACTCCGCCATCGCGCGGCCCACCCCGGCCGAATGGGTAACCCAGACCGCCTCGGCAAACCAGAAGCCTTCGAGGGTGGCATGCGGGCCGAGCAGCGGCAGGTTGTCGATGGTGAAGGAAAAGACGCCGTTGATCGCGTCGGCGAGGGTGGCACCGGCGGTGGCGGGGATGAGGCGGGCACTCTCGGTAAGGGCAACCTCGAAGTCATCCGGGGTGAAGGGCAGCACCGAAGGCATGGTCCCCTCAGTGCTCCAGTGGCTGAGTTCGTCGGCGCCGACCGGCATCGGTCGGTGGCGATAGGAGCCGATGCCGAGACCGTCACCGTTTTCGCGGAAGTAGAGCGCGGCATCCTGATGGCGAAGCACCGGGCGGGTGGCCTCAGCTGTTTGCCCGGCAAGCGCCGGAATCGGGTCGGTCCAGGCGAGCTGATGGGCGAGCGGGGTGAGGGCGAGTCGCTGGCCAACCATGGCGGCGATCGTCGGCCCCCAGATGCCGGCGCAGCAGACGACGATGTCGGCACTGAGGTGCCCCTGATCGGGATCGACTCCGGTAACTCGATTGCCCTCGGTGGTGACCCCCAGCACCTCGTGGCGGCTGAGTACCGTGGCGCCCCGGGAAACGGCTCGATCGAGCTGGGCGGCGATGGCGCGCACCGACTTGGCGATGCCGTCACTGGGCACGTAGAGCCCGCCGTGGATGTACTGCTCATCAAGGAGGTCCCACATGGCAACCGTCTCTTTGGGGGTCAGCAGCCGCGCCCCCTCAACCCCCCACGCCTGGGCGTAGCCGTGGCGGCGGGTGAGTTCGGCAGCCCGCTCGGGAGTGGTCGCGATTTCGAGGCCGCCCACTTTGAGGTAGCACGGCTCGCCCTCCCAACTCAGGGCACTGAGCTTTTCCACGGTGTATTTGGCCAGTTCCGTCATCACCTTGGTGCCGTTGGTCTGAAAGACGACGCCGGGAGCATGGGAGCTGGAACCGCCCGCCGCCGGGAGGGTTCCGGCGTCGACGACGGTCACGTTGCTCCAGCCGCGAGCGGTGATCTCGTCGGCGAGCGCGGCACCGACGACGCCGCCGCCGATGATGATGACTGATGGAGTGGCCATCGTTCCCCCTGGTTTTCAAATCGAGTGGGTGTTCCGGAGCCCTGCCGTCCGGTGCGAGTCTCACTATATGCAACAGCATTCGCTATACGCAACAGCATTCGCTATACGCAACAGTTTAAATACAGAGACCGGGGCGGGCAGGACTCCCTGGGCCCTGCCCGCCTCGACGCCATCCGAATACGACGACATCCGAGGAGCTCGAACGGCCGCGGTCAGACGTGGCCGATTACTTCAGCCAGGCGTCAACTTTCGTCGCGTTCGCGTCGACCCACTTCTGGGCGGCCGCCTCCGGGCTCATCTTGTCGGTGGCAATGTACTTCGCCACCAGATTCTGGTCATCGTTGGTCCAATTGAACTTTTTCACCAACGCGGCCGCGGGCGACCCCGACTTATCAAGCTTCGCCGACATGACCTTGTTCAAGGTGTAATCGGGGTAGTCGCAGGCCACCTTCGCCGCGTCGGTATCGCAGCCGGCGGTGTAGGCAGGCAGCTTCACTTTCTTCAACGCCACCTCGGAGATGAACCACTGCGGCTCGTAAAAGTAGCCGATGAGCCAGGTCTTGTTCTTCTCCGCAGTGCGGAAGGCCTGAATCAGCGCGGTCTCCGACCCCGAATAAATCACCTTGAAGTTCAGCTTCAGATTGGCGACGAGGGCAGCGTCGTTGGTCACGAACGACGGGTCACCGTCGAGCAGCTGGCCCTGCGCGCCCGACTCTGAGGTCGCGAATTGGCTGGCGTATTTGTTGAGGTTGTTCCAGTCGAGCAGTTCCGGATGCGCCGCCGCGAGCCACGGCGGAAGGTACCAACCGATCTGTCCGACGTTGCCGGTCGGCCCGGCGTCAACGGCAACCTTCTGGTCGGCGATATAGGTCTTGGCGAGGTCGTCGTGGCCCCAGTTCTCGATGATTACATCGACGGTGCCGTTGGCGAAGCCCTGCCAGGCAACCTGCTCGTTGATACTGGACTGCTTCACCGTACAGCCGAGCTTCTTTTCAGCCACGTAGGAGAAGACGGCGGCATCTGCGGTGTACCCCGTCCAGTCATTCATGGCCACATTAACGGTTCCGCAAGGCTTTGCCGCGGATCCGGATGCCGCGGGCGCGGCCGTATTCAACGAGCTGCTGCATCCCGTGGCGAGCAGCAGAATTGCTGCCACGGATGCGACGCCGGCAATGTACCGACGACGTAGCGGTGTTCGTGCCATGGTCATCCTCTCTCAATGCGTTACAGGTAGTGGTGCTGTGACATCCCGCACCCGACGGGTCACGGGAACAATGCGCCGTCGTCGCGCGACAGCGGCCTGGGTGATGCGGTCGAGCATGATTCCGAGAAGCACGATGGCGACTCCGGCAGCCAGGCCCTTGCCGAACAGGGCATTCTGACTAAACCCGGCCACGACGGCATAGCCGAGGGCGCCCCCACCGACCAGCCCCCCGACAACCACCATAGAGAGCACGTAGATCAGCCCCTGGTTGGCCGCGAGGGTGATGGATGACGCAGCCAGCGGGATTTGAACTTTACTGATCGTCTGCCACGGGCTCGCCCCGGTGCTCTGTGCCGCCTCGACCGCCTCGGCGGACACGTGCGCGATGCCTTCGGCGATGATTTTGATCGCCACGGGGGCAGCGTAAATAATCGCCGCCACGATTGCGGTGAAGCGGGAGGGTCCGAAAAGTCCGAGGAACGGCACGAGGTAGACGAATGCCGGCATGGTTTGAGCGGCATCCAACCCCGGACGCAGCCACCGGTCGACGCGATCGGAGCGGCCCATGATCACGCCAACCGCGAGCGCGAGCGCCATGGTGATGACGGTGGCGATGAGGGTGGAGGCGAGGGTGATCATGGCGTCCTCCCAGAGGCCAACAGCGATGATCAGCAGCAGACAAATGGTCGAGATCACCGCCGCTCGAATTCCGCCCACCGTCACCGCGATGACGAGGATGACGAGCATGACGACGAGAAACGGTGTGGCGGTCAACAGCCCCTGAAACGGATTGATCACCCTGATCGTGAAACCGTCTTTCAAACTCGCGGTGAAGACCGAGAAGGTGTTCTGGAATCCAGCACTCACGTCGTTGATCCGGGCGCCAAGGGCCTCGCCGACGGCGGCCTCCGCCGGAAACCGGGCTGCGGCCAGAACGCTCCGCGAGAGATAGACAGCGGCAGCAACGACGAGAAGCCCCGCGCCGAGGGCGATAATCCGACGGCGACGGCGCAGTGGAGTGGAGTGCCGGGCCGAAAGTTCCGCTCGGCGGCTGGCGGCCGTGGTCACCCGGTCGAGAACAATCGCCATCACCACTATCGCGAACCCGGCAACGAAGGCGCGACCCACGTTGAGCGATTGCAACGCCTGCACCACCAATTGGCCCAGACCCGGGCCGGCGATTAGTGCGGCGATGGTTACCATCGCGAGGGCGGCCATCACGGTTTGGTTGAGGCCCACCACCATGGAGTTTCGGGCCAGGGGCAGCAGCACCGTCATGAGCCGCTGCCGTTTACTGACCCCGAGCGAATCGGCGGCCTCAGCAATCGTTGCCGGAACCGAGCGAATGCCGTGCGCGGTGAGTCGAATAATTGGGGGTACCGCATAGATGATCGTGGCGATCACGGCCGAGGCGGGCCCGATCAGAAACAGGAGCGCGAGCGGTGCGAGATAGACGAAGGAAGGCAGGGTTTGCATGAAGTCGAGAATGGGAGTGAGGATGCCGTTGACCCGTTTGTTCACCCCCGCCCAGATTCCGAGCGGCAGACCGATGGCCACCGAAAACAACACGGCGGTCAGGGTGAGGGCGAAGGTCCACATCGCCTCGGTGAAGACTCCGAGCACCCCGAAGGCGGTGAAACCCACGGCGGTGAGAATGGCGACGCGATAGTTGCCCACCGCGGCGGCCACCCAGGTGACCAGCGCCACCACGCCGAGCCAGCCGATCTCGGGAAGCTGCAGCCCGACATCCGTCTGCACGAAGAGCTGGGCAAAGAGCGCGGCAACGGCACCAACACCGATCCGGATGCTGTCAAAGACCAGCACAAAGAGCACGTTGCTGTCGCGGTTGTCGCGCACCCACGCGTTTACCTCGTTGAGCCACAGGTGAAGCGGGGTTACCTCGGCACTCTGCAGCGGCAGCGTCCACACCCCGTTAAACATCCTCCAGGCCACGAACCAGACCAACAGCGCGACCGCGATGGCATAGACCCCGCGTGGGATCGATCGCTGTCGGGGTGGGCGCGGCGCGAATTGCCGCCGAAAGTCGGTGACCGCCATCAGCCGACTCGTCCGGCGCGGGCGCCGGCACGACTGGCCCCACCGTGACGCACGGCGGCGGGCTTTACCCCCATGATTTCGCGCAAAATAGCGTCGCGGTCAACGACGCCGATCAGAGTGTCACCGTCGAACACCCGCACCGGAACCGTCGATCCCAAGACGGTGGGAATCGCATCGACGATCACGGTCGTGGCCGGAAGCCCTGGGCCATCCGTGGGAAGCCCCTCCGGCACCGGGGCCACCACCCACCGGAGGGTAAGTACCTGAGTGCGGTCGACATCCGAGACAAAGTCGGCCACATAGTCATCCGCCGGCGCACCGACGAGCTCATCACCGGTTCCGATTTGCACGAGTTCGCCGTTGCGCATGATCAAAATGCGATCCCCGAGTTTCAGCGCCTCCGACAGGTCGTGGGTGATGAATACCATCGTCTTGCCCATATCGCGATGCAGCCGGATAACCTCGGCCTGCATGTCCCGCCGAATGAGCGGGTCGAGTGCCGAGAAGGGCTCGTCGAACAGGAGCACGTCGGGATCGGATGCCAGCGCCCGAGCCAGCCCCACGCGCTGCTGCATCCCTCCGGAAAGCTGATCGGGAAAGCGCTCTTCGTAACCGTGGAGTCCGACGAGGTCGATGACCTCCCGGGCTCGCTCATAGCGTGCGGCGGTGCCGATCCCCCGAATTTCGAGCCCGAAGGCGATGTTGTCGAGCACGTTGCGAAACGGCAGCAATCCGAAGTGTTGAAACACCATCGACACGCGGCGTCGGCGCACCTCGCGCAGTTCCTTTGCCCCGAGCTTCATGATGTCCTGGCCCTCGAGCATCACCTGACCGCTGGTCGGTTCAATCAACCGGGTGAGGCAGCGCACGAGGGTCGACTTACCGGAGCCAGAGAGACCCATCACCACAAACACTTCCCCGTGGGCCACATCAAAGCTGATGTCGCGCACCGCGGTCACGCAACCGGTCTCTTCGAGGATCTCGGCAGCGCTGTGTCCGGTAAAGGAGGGATCGCTCGCGATGCGCTGCGCATCGGCGCCGAATACCTTCCAGAGGTTGCGCACGGCGAAGTCGACGGCGGTGTCAGAGGTTGCGCTCGCGGTGGGTGTCAGGGTCGTTGCACTCATGATCGTCTTTCCCGATGCCTGGAGGATGCTTCCTGAGAGTTCATGCGCCGAACCAGTGTTGTGGTTTCGGGTTTACGTTCTGCCAAATGTGCTTGATTTCGCGGTATTCGGCAAGCCCCGCGGGTCCTAATTCCCGACCGTTTCCGGATTGACCGAATCCGCCCCACTCGGCCTGAGGCACGTAGGGGTGGTAATCGTTGATCCAGACGGTGCCACAGCGCAGCGCCTCGGCGACGCGCTGTGCGCGCGAGGCATCCGAGGTCCAGACGGCTCCGGCCAGGCCGTACACCGTGTCATTGGCGAGTCGAATCGCCTCGGCCTCGCTGGTAAAGGTCTCTACCGTGAGCACCGGGCCGAACGCTTCGTCACGGGTCACCGTCATCTCGCTCGTGCAGCGGTCGAGAATCGTCGGTGGATAAAAGTGACCCGCGTCGAGCGGAGCCTGGGTCGGGATGATCCCACCGCAGCGCAACACTGCCCCCTCGGCCATGCCGAGCTGCACATAGGCGTGCACCTTGTCGCGGTGGGCGGCAGAAATGAGCGGGCCGGTTTCGGCGTCGGCGTCGAAAGGGCCGCCGAGCCGAATCTTCTGCGCGCGCGCGACCACGGCGTCGAGCACCGCATCGTGGATTTCCTCCGCGATGATCAGACGCGCGCCCGCCGAGCAAACCTGGCCCGAGTGCAGAAAAACGGCGGTCAGAATGTAATCGACCACGGTGTCGAAATCAGCATCGGCGAAAACGATGTTCGGGTTTTTACCGCCGAGTTCGAGCGCCACCCGTTTCACGGTTGCGGCGCCGGCAGCCATCACGAGCCTGCCCGAGGCGAGACCACCGGTGAAGGATACGAGGTCCACCCGGGGGTCGGAGCTCAGCACACTGCCGACCTCGGCGCCGGTTCCGGTGACGAGGTTCGCAACCCCGGCGGGCAGCCCCGCCTCGGCGAGGGTCTCCATGAGCAGGATCGCGGTCGACGGGGTCAGCTCGCTTGGTTTCAGCACGAAGGTGTTTCCGGCAAGCAGCGCCGGGGCAACCTTCCACGCCACTTGCAAGAGCGGGTAGTTCCACGGGGTGATGAGCGCACAGACGCCGACCGGGGCGTGGACGATTCGGCTGATGGCATCCGGGCTGCCGGTATCGATCACGCGACCGGCATCGGTTCCCGCGATCCCCGCGAAGTAGCGAAAGCACAACACGATGTCGTCGATGTCGTATTCGGCTTCGACCAGGCGCTTGCCGGTGTCGAGGGCCTCAGCGCGGGCGTAGGCCACCTTGTCTCGCTCGAGAAGCTCGGCAACGCGGTCGAGGAGGCGCCCGCGCTCGCGCTCGGGAACGGCACTCCAGGAACCGTGATCAAAAGCGGCGCGGGCGGCGCCGATGGCAGCTTCCGCGTCGGCGCGGCTCGCCTCGATGACCGTTGCCACCAGGGTGCCGTCGGCGGGACAGCGGATGTCGCGGCGCCCGCCCCCGGCAGACTCCGCCCACGCACCGTCGAGGTAGAACCCGGAAACGAGTGAATCCACGTGGTCTGTCGTCGGTGACATCCCCATCCGATCTGATCGAAAAGCTCTTCAGGAAGCGTGAGGCGGACCTTTTGTTGCTTGTTCCGCACCGTGTTGCTTCTTGTGCAACATATTCCCCTGTGAATGTGCTCTACGTCAAGCCGAAACGGCGAGAGGGCTCATAAGAATGGAAATTTTTACCCAACGGAAACACAACGAACTATTTCTGACCCATGAACGAGTGATAACTCATTCGGGTCGACACCTGGGCGGCGGCGGCCAATAGCGGCGCAATCGTGGTCTTCAGCCTGTCGCCGGTCAACCGAAAGCTCGGACCGGAAACCGACAGGGAAGCAATCACCGTGCCCCCCATCCCCCGTATGGGGGCCGCGATCGCCGTCAACCCCTGTTCCAGTTCGTCGACCGCCACGGCGTACCCGTCGGTACGAACGGTCGCGAGCGCCACCGCGAATTCGGTCGGATCGGTGACGGTGGCCGGGGTGAATGCGGCGAGGCGCCCCTCCGCGTCGACGGTTTCACCGAGAATGTGCGCGAGATCATCGGCGGGGAGCCACGCCAAAAGCAGGCGGCCGTTGGCCGTGGCATGCAGGGGATTGCGCTTTCCCAGCCAATTATGAATTTGGAGCGCCGAAGTGCTCGACGCCTGATCGAGGTATAGCGTTTCGTGGCCGGAGAGGACCACGAGGTTTACTGTTTCGCCGGTTTCTGCCGCCAGCGTCTGACTCACGGTTCGACTTTCGTTTACGAGGTCGAGGCGCCCCCGCGCGGCCCCGGCCAAACGCACGATTCCGAGGCTCAGCTGATAGCGACCACGATCAGAGAGTTGCTCGACGAGCCCGTGTTCCTCGAGGGTCGACACCAAGCGAGAGACGGTCGACTTATGCACCGCGAGCGTTTTCGCCATTTCAGTGACACCGAGGTCGCCGTGGGCTGCGAGCATCTCCAGGATGGTCAGGGCGCGGTCTACCGACTGCACCGCGCCGGTGATGGCAGGAGGCGCACCGGTGATCGCGGGAGGCGCACCGGTGATGGCAGGAGGCGCACCGGTGATCGGGGACGAAAAGTGCGGGTCAACATCCGGGGTCATAGGCGGAGCCTAGCGCGGGCGAGATTAGCTCTAGACCGCCGCCGCCCGGACCCATCTGGACGACATCCGTCGATACTGTTGCGCAGAGTGCACGCAGTTGCGTAATATGCAGCGCATCCGGAGAAATCCTTCGATAGCACGGCGTGAGGAATCCCATGGCACCGAATCGTGAACCCGGCCGCGAATACATTCTGACCCTGTCTTGCCTCGACGGACCGGGGCTCGTCTACGAGATCGCGGCCTTTTTGAAGCAGTACGGCGCCAATATTCGCAGCAGCCAACAGCTCGATGACCGCCGAACCGGAAGGTTCTTCATGCGGGTTCAGTTCGATTTCGTGGCGGCGGTGACTCCCGTCGATGAACTCTCCCAGGCCTTTGCCGAGGTGGCCCATCGCCACTCGATGGCGTTTGACCTCGTCGACTCGGCAACACCCACTCGCACGCTGATCATGGTGAGTAAGTTCGGGCACTGCCTCAATGACCTGCTCTACCGCTATCGCATTGGCACCCTAAATATCGAAATCCCAGTGATCGTCTCCAACCACCCGGATTACGCGGCTCTCGCCGCCAGCTACGGCATTGAGTATCGTCACCTTCCGGTGACCATCGCGAGTAAAGCCGGAGCCGAGGCCGAACTTCTTGACCTCATCGCTGAGCACGACATCGACCTCGTGGTGCTTGCGCGATACATGCAGGTGCTCTCGCCCGAAACCAGTCATGCGCTCTCCGGACGAGCCATCAACATCCATCATTCCTTCCTGCCGAGCTTCAAGGGCGCTAAGCCCTATCACCAGGCCCACGATCGCGGTGTCAAATTGATCGGCGCCACCGCGCACTACGTGAATGACGACCTCGACGAGGGGCCAATCATCGAACAGGATGTCGTGCGCGTCGACCATGACTACGGCCCCGACGAGTTGGTGGCCGCCGGGCGCGACGTGGAAACGCAGGTACTCTCCCGCGCGGTGCAGTGGCACTCCGAGCGTCGAGTATTCCCGAACGACAACCGCACGGTCGTTTTTCGGTAGCGAACTCGCTCCACCAGCCAGCTGCGCTAACCCGTTATAGCGAGCTCGCTAGAACGGGTTAGCTGTCAAAGCTCTGTCGCAATTACACCGATTGCGCCGCCGGGGTGTGCCGGTAGAACGCCGCGGTACTCGGCGCCAGCGGGGTGCGCTCGAGAATTAGATCGGCGGCCTTCTCCGCCAGCATCATCACCGGCGCGTAAATGTTTCCGTTGGTTACGTACGGCATCGCCGAGGCATCCACCACGCGCAGACCCTGTGTTCCGTGCACGCGCATAGTGAGCGGGTCGACAACCGCCATCGGGTCACTCGCCGGCCCCATCTTGGCGGTGCAGGACGGGTGAAGCGCCGTCTCGGCGTCCCGGGCCACCCAATCGATGATCTCCTGATCGGTGCTCACCGACCGACCGGGCGAGGTTTCGCCACCGTTGTAGGGAGAGAGAGCGCCCTGCCCCAAAATCTTGCGAGCGACCTGAATAGCCTCCACCCATTCGCGACGGTCCTGCTCGGTGGAGAGGTAGTTGAACTTCAGTGATGGATGCTGGCGCGGATCTTTCGACACGATCATCAGGCTCCCCCGCGCATCCGAATACATCGGTCCCACGTGCACCTGATACCCGTGCGCCTTGTCCATCCCGGAGCCGTCGTAGCGCACCGAAATCGGCAGGAAGTGGAACATCAGGTTCGGGTAGGCAACGTCGTCGTTGGAGCGCGCGAATCCGCCACCCTCGAAGTGGTTGGTTGCGGCGGGCCCGGTGCGGGAGAGCAGCCACTGCAGGCCGACCAGCGGCATCCGCGCTTTCGACAGATATGGCTGCATCGACACCGGCTCCAAACAGGCGTGCTGCACGTAGACCTCGAGGTGGTCCTGCAGGTTGGCGCCCACGCCGGGAAGGTCAACGACCGAGGCAATGTCCAGCGCGGCGAGCGCCGCAGCATCCCCCACCCCGGAAAGCTGCAAAAGTTGCGGGGTGTTGATCGCACCGCCGCAGAGAATCACCTCGGTGGCGGTCACCGTCACCCGGCGCCGCCCCCGCACGTAGTCGACGCCCGTGGCGGTGGTACCCGTGAAGTTGACGCCGGTAACGTGCGCACCGGTGCGCACGGTCAAGTTCTTGCGATGGCGCGCCGGATGCAGGTAGGCCCGGGATGCCGACAGCCGACGGCCCTTGTGCACGTTGCGGTCGAACGGGGCGAACCCTTCCTGCTGAAAGCCGTTGACATCCTCGGTGCGCGGGTACCCGGCCTCGACGGCCGCATCGAAGAAAGCGCCGAACAGCGGATTGGTGGCAGGTCCCCGCTCCAAAACGAGCGGGCCACCCTTCCCACGAAATTCGTCTCGACGATCCGAGGCCAGGCAGTTCTCCATCCGGCGAAAGTAGGGCAGACAGTTTGCCCAGTTCCAGCTCTCCATACCGGCATCCGCTCCCCAGCGTTCGAAATCAAGCGGGTTTCCCCGCTGAAAAATCATGCCGTTGATGGAACTTGAGCCACCGAGCACCTTGCCGCGCGCATGCGCGATGCGGCGGCCATTCATGTGCGGCTCCGGGTCTGACTTGTAGCGCCAGTCATAGAGCGGATTGCCGCTCGGAAACATCAGGGCAGCGGGCATTTGTATGAACAAATCCCAGAAATAGTCCCGCCGGCCGGCCTCCAGCAACAGCACCGTTGACTTTCCATCGGCGCTCAGCCGGTCGGCGAGCACGCAGCCCGCGCTGCCGCCGCCCACAATCACGTAGTCGTAAGAGAGGGAAGAGAGTTCGGTCGTCGTCATCGGTGTTCTTTCGGTTGGCGGATCGATGCTGAATAGAAGAAACTGGGGATCGTTATGAGCATTCCTGAAGCAGTTGCCACCGCGGCCGAGGGCAACGGCGCCCAATCAGTCGATCGAGCGATAACGGTGTTGGAGATTATCGCCCGTCGCGGTGAGGCAAGCGTGTCGGAGGTTGCCTCCGAGGTCGGGGTTCATCGCTCCACCATCTCGCGCCTGCTCGGGGTGCTTGAGTCGCGGGGAATGGTGGAACTTGCGGGAGCACGCGGGCGGTACCGTCTCGGACCCAACATCCTGCGGTTGGCGGGGGCGATGACCTCGCCCCTGGATATCGCCCATCAGGGGGCCACGATTGCCGAAGAACTCGCAACCGAACTCGGTGAGACCGTAAACATCGCGGTGTTGCGCGGCGATTATGCGGTGAATGTGTTTCAGGCGGTCGGCGCGGGCCTGATCGCCGTCAACAACTGGGTCGGGCGCCCCACCCCGCTGCACGCCACCAGCTCCGGCAAAGTTTTGCTTGCCGCGCTCGGCGAAGCCGACGCGGTAGCCATCCTTCGCCTGGGACTGCAGAGTTTCACCGCCGCGACCGTCACCGACATTGGCGAATTGTCGCGGCAGCTGGCGACCGCCCGCCGTGCCGGATTTGCCGTCACCTGCGGGGAGTTGGAAGTTGGGCTCAACGCCATTGCCGTGCCGGTTCGCGGCGCCGATGGCACCGTGATTGCCGCCCTGTCGGTTTCGGCCCCCGACTACCGCCTGCCCGCCGAGCAGCTGGCCTCGCACGCTCAGTGGCTTGCGGCCCCAGCCGACCGCATCGCCCGCCTGATGGGCTTTCGCGGCTGAAGACCGGGCCGGGATCACTTCGCCAGCATCGACTGGTGCCACTCGTGAAACCCGCTGATGTGATGCTCGGCCGGCACCAGCACGCCGCCATCCCGGTAGAGCCGCGACGACATGGAGGGCTGAGTCTGCTCGCAGGCCTCGAAATCCTGGCTATTGACCCGGTGGAACAGTTCCACCGAAGCGGTGAGGTCGGCCCCACTCTCGACGACGCTCGGCGCGTAGAGCCAGTCGCACTCCACGATCGTGCGATCGGCAGAGATCGGGTACATCCGGTGGAAGATGATGTGGTCAGGCACCATGTTGATGAACACCTGCGGTTTGATCGTGATCGCGTAGTACTTACGAGCCTGGTCGGCGGTTACCCCCGGGAGGAGGTCAAACCCCTCAGAACCATCAACGGTGAAACCCTTAATGTCCTCTCCAAAGGCCGCGCCATGGTTTACAAAAACCTGAGCCGCGAGACCGTCGGCGAATTCCGGCAACACCTCGGTTAGCTCCGGATGAATTGTGGCGCAGTGGTAACACTCCATGAAGTTTTCAACGATGAGCTTCCAATTGGATTTCACGTCGTACACGATGCGCTTGCCCACCGCGAGGGTATCGACGGCGTAGTGGTCGAGGTTTGAGACGGTGCCGAGACGGTCGACAACTTCGGTCAACACGGTGTCTTCGAAGGACGGCGGATTCTCTGCCACGCAGACCCAGACGTACCCCAACCACTCCCGCACTGCCACCTGGCGAAGGCCGTAGTCGTCGCGATCAATGTCGGGCATTTTGGTGAGGTTCGGGGCGGCAATGAGCTTGCCGTCGAGGTCGTAGGTCCAGGCGTGGTAGCCGCACTGGAAGGTGCGCTGGCCCTCGGCGTTTTCACCCTGACACACCTGCATTCCGCGATGGCGGCACACGTTGAAGAAGGCGCGCGCTTCGCCCTTGCGGTTGCGGCTCACGATGATTGCTTCGCGGCCGACCTGAATGGTTTTGAACGCCCCCGGTTTGGCAACGTCGCTGCTGCGCACCGCGCAGAACCACATTTGCTCGAAAATCTTTTCCTGCTCCTGAGCAAAAACCTCAGGGTCGGTGTACGCAGATCCGGGAAGGGTTCGCAGGAGCGATCCGGGAAGCGGGCTTTCGAGCTGTTCGATGATCATGTGGGCAGGACTCCTTGCAGGGTGGACGATTCGCGAACTGGGCTGGGAGAAAAATCAGTGGCGGCTAGAGTTAGCCGCTTGCGCCATTTGGCGATGAGCGACGGTTGGTTGATGCCGAGAACGGCGACGCATTCGCCCGCGCGACGGTACACCACCAGCAGTTCGATGGGCCTAACCGTTCCTGCGCTCTCCGCGACCTCGGCGGCGGCCCCGAACTCGGAAGCTTCGTCCACCTCAACAGCGTCGCCGACCTCAACGGTTGCTTCTTCGTCGCCGAGCAGGCGGCCGGCAAATTGAATACGCGCGTCACACTGATCCGACCAGAGATAGCTCGGGCGCTCGGGGCGTGCCGGATGCGGCTGTTCCAGCAGCGATGTCACGGCTATTGCGGCACGATCTCGCGAATCCGTCCAATGTTCGATCCGATGGGCGCGCGCCCGCACCGGGTCGAACCAGGCCGCACAATCCCCGACCGCGACGATCCGCGCCGCCGAGGTGTTGCCGCGCTCGTCGCAGACCACCCCGCCCGCGATAGCGAGTCCCGAATCGGCCAGCCACTCCACATTCGGTTCGGAGCCGATTGCCAACAGCACGAGATCGGCGGGCACGACTTCACCGCTGTCGAGTTGAACCCCGGTAACCCGGTGGGGACCGAGAACCGCCGTCACGCGTACTCCGTTTCGCAGCCGCACGCCGTGGCGCTCGTGAAGACGCGTGACGGTTGCCGCGACTCTTTCGCCAAACAGTCGAGCCAGCGGCGCCCGATCGGAGCCGAGCACCAGGGCATCCACGCCGAGCTCCACCGCGGTCGAGGCGACCTCTAAACCGATGAACCCCGATCCGACGATCACCAGGCGGGCGCCGGGGATGAGTTCGGAGCGCAAGGCGATGGCGTCCTCGAGATTCCGAAGCGTATGCAGCCCGGCGAGGTCACTGGCACCGGCACTGGCACCGGCACTGGCACCGGACGGCACCGAGCCTAGGGTTCGCGCGCGCGAACCGGTCGCGATCACGATTGCGTCCGAGGTCACCTGATGGCCGCCGCTAAGCGTCACCGTGTGGGTGACTGCGTCGAGGTGGGTGGCTGCCGATCCCAGTAGCCAGTTGATCCCGAGATCCTCAGCGTCAGCCTCTAACGCCAAGTCCGCTTGTGCGAGAGCGCCCGACAGAAACCCCTTGGAAAGCGGCGGACGGTCGTAGGGCTGGTGGGCCTCACCGCCGATGAGCGTAATTGTTCCGGTGAAACCCTGAGCCCGAAGCGCTTTGGCGCTAGCGTGCCCGGCCAAGCTGGCACCCACGATGGTGATCGATCCGATCATTCGGCGCTGCGCCAAACGCATTCGGCGCTGCGCCAAACGCTCTCAGCAGATTTCACGAACTCGGCGCGGCGAGATGGCGTCATTAGTAGCTAACGCCGGGTGGCAGTGCGGGGACATCCTCGGAGAGCGTTACGTGAATCTCGCCGTCCTGAAGGGTTACAGAGTGGGATCGCACTCCGCGTTTTGCCGGCGGCGCATCAACTGCTCCGGTTCGTAGGTCAAATCGTGACGCGTGTAGTGGGCACTCAACCTCGCAGCCCTCAACCCACCCGTCGGCGAGCGACGCATCCTGATGGGTGCACGTGTCATCGATGGCGAAGACCTGACCATCCTCGGTGTGAAAAACGGCGATGGGAGGGGAGACTCCGTCAAAACGCAGTGCTTCGCCTCGAGCCAGCTCCGCCAGCGAGCAGATCCTCATGACACCCCCTGTCGCACTAATGACAACGTGATTCGTAATTCGCAACAGAATGGCGTTAAAGACATCCTATTGTCAAGTATTTCCAAAAACACAGTGCGGTGGCGGTCGCGTCGGCTACGCCCGCCCGGCCTTACAAAGGCCGCTATCGCTTTTCGGAGAGGGCGGAAGATTTTGGCCTATCCACCGGTCTTTGGGTATTCACCGGCGCAACAGTGGGAGTGATCTGCGGAGCGGGATGAAATTTCACGCATTCCCCGACGGTGCAGAGCGCACAGTCCAATCCTCGGCGATAGTGCTCGTGAGCGCTGTGGGAATGGCCGCAGGTGCAGGCTGGGTCGGCGTTGGCTGTGGCCGTGACGTCCATCGAGATCATCCGCTCAGTAATCGATTGTTACTCCCAATCTCCCACATTCCTGACCGCGTGTCGCGCCGATGGCCGGAGCCGTTTTGGCGGGAGATAAGGCGAAGTAGCCCTGTTGCCCCGAATGACAGAGGTGGTGATGGTGCAAACCCTCAGGAAATATTTGCAATCGTCTACAGGGGCGTTTACGTTCATTTGGGGAAGCAACTTGGGACAGGCACTTACCCGCCTCGACTAAAAATCCTCCCCGCCGCACTCACCGCTTGTGCGGCAGTTAAATCGACTGGCATCCCTAGTGCCGGTCGTGAACCACACGAATCCAGTTCGGATTCGCTGCACGACCACCACGACAAGTGATCTAACCCGGTGGCGTACCCAAGCGCATTGACAGAGTCGACAGTGCCATCCACTTTTCCCCGGACACCCGAAGACCTGGAAAGAGCTTAAACATGACCACTGGAACGACCCACAAACCACTAACGCCGCGACTTTCCATCGTGATCCCGGCGCGCAATGAGGCTCGAAATCTCGAGATCATCCTGCTTGAGCTGCCCCCCGTGCACCAAGTAATTTTGGTGGACGGCAACTCGGTTGACGACACCATCGCAACCGCTAAGCGGGTTCTCCCCAGCATCGAGGTCATCAAGCAGACCCGAAAGGGCAAGGGCAACGCACTGGCCTGCGGGTTTGCCGCGGTCACCGGAGACATTGTGGTGATGCTGGATGCCGACGGCTCAGCCAACCCCGACGAAATTCCCGCCTACGTCGCAGCTCTGGTCGCTGGCGCCGACTTCGCCAAGGGCACCCGGTTTGCCCTCGGCGGCGGCAGCGAAGACATCACCCACTTCCGCTCGCTCGGCAATCACGGTCTCAACTTCATTACCAATGTGCTGCTCGGCACCAAATACACCGACCTTTGTTACGGCTACAACGCCTTCTGGAGTCGAGTTCTGCCCCACCTCGATCTTCCCGACACTGTGGTTCCACTGCGTGACGATGGTCGGATGCACTGGGGCGATGGCTTCGAGATCGAAACCGTAATCAACTGCCGCATCGCCACCGCCAACCTCTCGATTGCCGAGGTGCCGAGCCTGGAGCGCCTGCGCATTCACGGTGCGAGCAACCTCAATGCCATCCGCGACGGCTTTCGGGTACTCAGAACAATCTGGACCGAATATCGTCGCGGCAAGCGGATTAGTTTCGTCGCTGACGTTCCCGTCGCCGCTGGTGTTCCCGTCAAGGGCAATCTGGTCGCCGGAATCTCCAGCGCTAGCACCCCCACCTACGACATCCCCTGGGCTTTTTCCGACGCCACCGTCGACAAAAGCGCGTGAGCGCGCGGCCGTCAGTCAGCGTCATTATTTGCGCCTACACTCAAAAACGCTGGGATGACGTGAACCTCGCCATTTCCTCGGCGCTGGACCAAGCCGACACCACCGACGTGATAGTGGTGATCGACCATGAACCGGAGCTGATGGTGCGGGTCCGACAGCAGTGGCCAGAGATTACCGTGCTGCCGAACAGTTCACGCCAAGGACTTTCGGGCGCGCGAAACACCGGGGTAGCGGCCTCTTCTGCCCAACTCGTGGCATTTCTTGACGACGATGCCACCGCTCAGCCCGGCTGGCTCGGTCGAATGGTGGATGTCTTCGCTGATCCGCGTGTGGTAGCGGTCGGCGGAAGCGCGCAGCCGCGCTGGCCCGCGGGAATCGCCCCGCAGACTCTCCCGGTTGAACTGCTCTGGGTGGTGGGCTGCACCTACCGGGGGCAGCCCACCGAGCGTTCTGAAGTGCGCAACGTAATCGGATGTTCGATGGCCTTTCGTCGCGATGAGCTGAACACCATCGGCGGGTTCAACCTCAACACCGGACGCGTCGGAACGATCCCGCTCGGTGCCGAAGAAACCGAGGTGTGCATCCGGCTTCGTCAGGCGGATTCATCGCGCCGAATCATTTTCGAACCCACCAGCCGCGTGAGCCATCGGGTTACCCCTGATCGGCTTACCTGGCGCTATCTGCGCCGACGAAGTTTCTTTGAGGGAATCTCCAAAGCCGCCCTCAGCCACAGCCTCGGGGCTAGTGATGCCCTGTCGAGTGAACGCAGCTACAGCACTCGAGTGCTGCCACGCGGTGCCCTCCGCGAAATCATTCAGGGCCGACCATTGGGGGCCGCTGCTATCGGCCTTTCTCTCCTTGCTGCAAGCTGCGGGTATCTCTACGGGCTCACCCGAGGCGCACGGTTGAGCAGCGCGCCGAGTGTTTGACCTGATCCCCACCCGCCTGACCCCTACCAATCGAAGGTACGCCGATGACCCTCAGCCTCCACCCTGCGATGCCGCGCTTCGCGGCACCCGATTGGGCCGGCGCCCAGTGGGTGGGGGGAATCGACAGGCGAGACACGCGGCACGATGAGATTCGGCTCCAGGATGCCGAAGGGTATACCCGGGCTCGCCTCCTGGTGCGAAACGGTCGAACCGTACTCGGGTTTGTGACCGTAGACGCTAGCAACGGCGGTGTCAACGGGGGTGAACTGCGCCGAGCGATTGAAAAACTTCCGGCTCGAGATCCTTCCCCGGTCTCAGCTCGACCTCCCACGGCACGGTCGGTCACCGTCGTGGTCTGCACGCGAGACCGCCCCGATCACCTGCGCACCGCTCTGCAGTCGATCCTGGAGCTCGACTATCCAAACTTCACCGTGCTCATCGTCGACAACGCCCCGCGAACGGCGAAAACCCACGACCTAGTTCGGGACGAATTTGCCGACCCGCGGGTGAGCTACCGATTGGCTCCGATTGCCGGAACCTCGCGCGCCCGCAACGTTGCACTCGTTTACGCCCCCGGCGACATCGTGGCCTACGTCGACGATGACGTCGTGGTCGACCGATATTGGCTCACCGAGATTATGGCCGCCTTCGATTTGGCGGCGGATGTCGGCTGCGTCACCGGTCTTGTTCCCAGCGGCGAGCTTCGCACGAGGGTGCAGCAGAGTTTCGACGAACGGGTGAGCTGGGCCAAGAACCTAGACCAAACCCTGTACCGTCTCAGCGCCCCGCCGCCGAACCTCCCGCTGTTTCCGTTTTGTATCGGTGACTACGGAACGGGTGCTAACTTCGCGCTGCATCGTGAGACCGCTTTGGGCATCCTCGGGTTCGATTCCGCCCTCGGCGGGGGGGTACCCACCTACGGCGGCGAGGACATCGACATTTTCGTGCGTACCCTGCTCTCCGGCGCTGCTCTCGTTGTGCAGCCGTCGGCCATCACCTGGCATCGCCACCGCGACGATCTTGCCGCACTCACCAAGCAGGCGCGGGGTTACGGCACCGGTCTGGGTGCTTGGGCCGCAAAATTGCTCTCCTCACGGCGCACCGCATGTCTCGTAATCGCTCGCGCCCCCCGCGCCCTCAAGCGACTCGTGGGGATTGCCCGCACCAAGCCCGGCCCCGACGCGGCAACTTCGATTACAGCGGATACCAGAACAACGAAAACAGCAGCCACGCCCGATCCGGGCCAGCCGGATGAACTCTCCCGAGTGTTGGCTCGCATGGGCTGGATCGAACTGGCCAGCGTCTTCACCGGCCCGCTGCGACTGGCAGCCCTGCGTCGGGCCGGTTACGGCCACCTCAACATCGACGAACTCGCCGTCGCTCGATCGCTGACCCGGACAGTCACGTGACCACGGCTGAAGGGTCGCTCGCCTGTGTCATTTTGGCGCACACCGACCCCGCCCAATTGCACCGGTTGATTAACGCTTTGGATCCGTTTCCCGTTTACCTGCACGTGGATTCGCGCGTGGCTACCGTCCAGCACACCGCCATGGTGACGGGGCTAAGCGATCGCTGTGTATTGCTGCCTCGAATCAAAACCGGGTGGGCCAAATTCGAAAACGTCGAGGCCGAAATCGCCGGGTATCGGGCGGCCCTCGCCGGAAGCACCGCGACCCACATTGCGCTACTGACCGGCACCGACTATCCGCTGGCTTCCACCGCCGAGATTTCACTAGTGCTCGGTGGGCTGCTCGGGCGTTCGGTGGCGAAGGTGTTTGCGCTCCCCTACCCGAATTGGGGCAAAAGCGGCGGCTTCGCTCGCCTGCGCTACCGGCATTGGGCATACCAAAAACACATGCTTCGGGTGCCGCTACCGCGACGGCTACCGGAGGGCATCATCTTCTCCGGCGGATCCCAACTCAAGGTGCTCGCCCGCGGGCACGCTCAGGCCGTGGTGGACGCCTTCGACCACAATCCCGGGCTGGTGCGATTCTGGCGCCGCAGTTGGGTTGCCGACGAAACCTTCGTGCCGTCGATTTTGAGCACTCCACGCTTCTCACCGAATTGGGCGGCAGAGCACGTTTCGGCGGAACTCTGGTGGATCGGCTGGGATGACACTCCGAAAAAGAGTCCGCCCTGGTTGACCTTGGAGCACCGGCAGTCGGTACTTTCGCGGCGCAGTACTGCCGAGCAGCCCTTGGATCACCTGTTCGCGCGCAAATTTACGACCGGACAAAGCGATGATCTGCTCGCGTTGATCGATGTTTCGCTGCGGGGATCTAGCGCCGGTTTCCCAGCCACGAGCATCGCTGGGGATGTGGGCGCCGCTGGGGATGTGGGCGCCGCTACGGTTGCGGGCGTCTCTGCAGAGGCAACAGGGCAACGGCGTGACGAAATCTAGCCGCAGCGACGCCCCACGCGGGCTGCACCGCGAGCACCCGGCCTCATCCCGCCGCGCACCCGCATCCACTGGCTCGCGCGTATTCCGCCGCGCACCCGCATCCATTAGCACGCCCGATGCCGCCGGCCCAACCGCGCCCACCACCCCAACCACGGCCACCGGCACCGGCACCGACACCGCGGCACCCTCCGGGATGTTCGGCCGTGGTTTGCTCTACGTCGTGGTCTGGTCACTGCAATTGGTAGCCGGAACGATTGTGTCGCCGATTCTCGCGCACGTGATGGCGCCGGCAGAGTTTGGCGCACTGGCCACGGCGATCGCCCTATATCAGGTGCTCAGCGTGTTGGCGCTGCTCGGAATAGACCAGGCCATTGTGTTGCAGCGCGCCGGCGATCACGACAGTCGGCCCGCACGTGGGCTGATCACCGTGGGAATCGTCGTGTCGCTCGTGGTGTCGCTCGCCGTCGCGGTCAGCGCGCCTCTCTGGCGCGAGGCGCTCGGCTTCGGCAACTACCCCACCCTCGTTCTCGCGGTGGTGTTGTGGACTGCGCCCGGTGCCATCGTGCAGGTCATGCTCGCGCTTCTGCTTACCGAAGACCGCATTCGGCCTTTCGCACTGATCAGCGCTCTGGCGGCGGTGGGCGGCCAGGTGGTGGGAATCGTGCTGCTGCTGACGGTGCACAACGACGCCACAACCTATGCGTTCGGCGGCGTCGCAAGCCAAGCTCTGGCAATGGTTGTCGGGCTGTTCGTCACCAAACCGCGGCTGCGGGGGCTGATCAACCGCGAGGTCACCGTGCGTGCTGTCCGCATCGGCATTCCGCTATCGCTGAGCGCTCTGGCCTATTTCGTTTTGAACGCCGGCGACCGCGTGGTGATCCAGAGCATTTTGGGTCCGGTGGCGGTTGGCCGCTACCAGGTGGCCTACGTAGTCGGCTCCGTGGTTATTCTGCTGCTCACCTTCACGAGTGCTGCTTGGGCCCCGCGCTTTGCCGCCCTCGAGAGTCCAGCCGCGCGCACCGCCCTCGCCCAAACCACCCGCAACGAGTTATACCGCCTGATGATGCCGGTGATTCTCGGCATCACCCTCGGTGCACCCCTCGCGCTGCGTCTCGTAGCGCCGGCGAGTTTTCGCCTCGAGAGCCTGCTCGTGATTGTCTTTCTAATCGCGCTGACTGCATTTCCGGTGGCCGCGAGCGGGGCATCCGGTCGACTCCTCATCACACTACGGCGGGGTAAAACCGTGGGCGCGATTGCCGTTGGCGCCGCGATTGTCAACCTCGGTCTCAATCTTCTGCTGGTGCCCCGGCTAGGAATTGTCGGGTCGGCGCTCTCCACTTTCGCCTCCTACACCCTGCTGAGTTTCCTGCAATTGCGTGCGCTGCCCACGGGCACTAATTTTCGTGGCGCACCCTGGGCCGTTGTGCGCGGGGTAGCCCTGTGCGTGACTGCTTCGGCTCTCACGCTTCTACTGCCACAGTCACTCGAGTTCAATATCGGCCGCCTCGTGATTGCCCTCGCCTGCCTACCCTGGTTCTTGATGCGACTGGGGCGGGCCCGCAAACTCCCCCAGCTCGCCCCGTAGTGGCGCTCACCCAGCAGTTGCGTCAGCACCATACCGACGACGGGGACGCGGGGCAGGAAACAGAAACCGGGTACCGCCCACATCAGTGAGCGGCACCCGGTCGGCTGAGATCGGAACCGGATCAGGGCGCGTACTTGTAAATCGATACCCAGTTAATGAGTAGATGTCCGTTGACCCACGATTCCGGGGGCTTCGGACCACCGTCGGTCGCCACCTGCATTACCCAGTGCAGCGGCTTGTACGGAATGTTGTTCGTCGTCTGGCCGACCAGCATGCCATCGATGAAGAATTTGATCGACGAGGGTCGCCACTCCGTTGTGTAGGTGTGCCAGACGGTGTAATCGGTGGTCGCATTCGGCATAAAGTAGCAGTTTCGCTCCGGGTGATCGCCAAGGCAATGGTTAAACCCCTTGGCAACATCGTCGAGCCCGCCCTCGGGGAAATCGATTTCACCGTCGCTCCAGTTTTCCGCATCACTCCACATGATGAAACCGAGACCGTAACCGGGTAGCGGATCGGACTTCATCCGAACGCTGTAACGGCCGTAGACCTGCCCCGGGCCGTCCACCAGGGGCAGCGGTGCGGCGCCGAGTGGACGCCCATTTTCGGTGTGCAGGTTGAGGTCGAGCACACCGTCGTGGGCAGAAATAATGCTTTGGTCGTAGTCACCACGATGAGAGGTATCAGGGAATCCGTCGTAGCTGACCCACTTATTGGCGTACGGACCAGGAAATGAGCCGCGCGCCACCGGAGCGTCAAAATCTTCGGTAAAGATTTGCTTCCAGCCGGGTAAATCCCCGATCGGAAGATTTTCTCGTTTGTACCCCGGTGCCACCTGAAATGTCTTTTGACCTCCGGCCGCGATCCAGGTGCTGTCGTACTTCACGCAGGCCCAGTAGGTGTAGCTACCCCCGGCGAAATTCGCGCTGCCGGTGAGCTTGGTGCCCGCGGTACTGAGCCACACGGCTCCCGACCGGGGGAAATCGACGTTGCCGCCGGAGGAATCGCGCACGCAAATACCCGCCTCTTCGACGGTTCTGGATGCGGCTGGCCAGACCGTTACAGACGCCGTTGCGGTGGAGTTTCGCACGGTCGCGGTGAGTCCGCTTGCGTCGACGCTGGCGGCCGACGCAGAAATTGCCGGGCTGATCACCAGCCCGGCAACGAGAACGAGTCCGAGAAAACCCGCTCGCGTGCGGGTAGGACTCAGAGTGTGGTGAATCTTCGACAAATTTCTTTCCGTTCGCTAGGGACGATTGGAGCTTGGGCGTGGCGGAAGTGAAACACCCGCCGAGAGCTGTCCCCCACCGAGGGCTAGTGGGGGTCGATATCGGCTAGTTCACAGGGATGTTCGCCGTATCTTCGGAGATTGCCTGGACTATCGTAGACGAACACTCGGACCGCATCGGTCACACCTGCAATGGGCAAATCTTAATAGGCGCCAAAATTTATCGGATCTTGCCACGAGTGAGATCGCAGTTCCCGATGCCTTCTCGGCACTCATTAGGAGGTAATCGCCCGTGCAATTCCCAGCGCCAACTGCGCCAGCCCGCCTGCGCCCACCGGCCTCGAACCGGGGGCAAAGCCTCGGGCCGCCCCAGCCGCTGACCTTTCGACCGGATGCCGCGGCTCTGATGTCTGCGACACACCGACTTTCGATCGCTGGCGTGGTGTTGACAACGCTGCTGTTGATGGGAGTTTCCGTCGCGTTTGGTATGGCACCTCTGCAGGGGTGGACGGTCGGGCTGTTCCTCCTGCTCGAGTTGGGCATTGCACCCTGTCTCCTTTTGGCGCCGATGGCTCCCCTTTGGTTCAGCCTTTTGGCGATCACGACGAGCCTTACTGCTACCGTTGCCATCGGGTTCAGCATGGCCCTCTCCGCCCTGTGGCACCCCACGGTCGCCCTGTGGGCTGTTGTGATTGTGACCCTGGGGATGCTCGCGGTATCGATTCGACGTGATTTGCGTGTTCTGCGCAACAGCGGCATTACCGCAGCGGTGAAGACCCCCGGACAGGCGGTACGCCGTCTCACGATTGCGGGGGTCGGGATTGTTTTGCTGGCCGCCCTTGCCCAGCAGACAATCCCGCAACCCGGAGGTCTGTTCTCTTCCCTGAACGTCTTTTGGTACCTCGGGCTGATTGTGCTGGTCACCGCCGCCGTCTGGGCGAAGCGCGCAGCCAGCAGTCCGGCATTTCCGGTTCTTGCGCTTTCTGGGATCGTGGTGCTCTCGCAGGCTGTTGTCTATGGCTCGCCCGCGGTGATGTCCGCTGCGCGCCACGTAGGAATTGTCGACTACATCCGCTCAAACCACCAGGTCAACACCGGTCTGGATATTTACCAGGCCTGGTCGGGCTTGTTCGCCGGCATCGCCTGGATCTGCGATGCCGCGAATATTTCGGATGCGATGACTGTCGCTACCTGGTGGCCGGTAATTTTGAGCCCGGCAATTGCCCTTGCTACCGCCGCCCTAGCCAGCCGGTGGGTTGTCGGCCCGCACCGGATTTGGTGGGTCGCCGCGATTTCCGCACTCACGGGCTCGCTCAACATCGTCTACTTCTCACCCCAATCTTTCGGCTACTTCCTCGCCCTGGTGATTTTTGCGTTGACGCTCACAGAGCGCCGGGCGGAACGGATGACTTTGCTCCGAGCGCCGCGCGGCATGGTGGCGTTCATTCTCCTGGTCTCCATCATCATGGCGGTGTCGCACCAAATCTCGCCCTACCTCACCGTCGCCGCGCTCGGCGTTTTCTGGCTGTTTGGCTACCTGCGACCCTGGTGGATGCTGTTGGTGGTGCTGGTGCCGGCGCTCGTCTGGGCCGGCCTGAATACCGCCGTGCTGGGGCGCTTTCTCTCCATCGGCGCGATCGGCAATCTGTTTCAGAATCTGCAGCCTCCGAAGCACTCCTTTGCCACTCTTCCAACGCCCGCCGTAACGACCCTCGCCTTCGCGATCCCGGCGGTCCTGCTGGTGGTTGTCGGCCTTCTGGCGGTATTCTCCCTGCTGAGACTTCGCACCCGCTTCGCCTGGTCACTGGCTCTCGCAGCGCTCAGCCCCGCAACCCTTTTCGCGGCTACCGATTACGGGCAGGAGGGCATTTTTCGCGTGGTGCTCTTCGCCGGCCCCTGGCTGGCGATCCTGGTAGCGGCAAATGCGTGGCCGTTCGTGCGTGCGACCGTGCCCGCGGCGGCAGCGGGCCTCGCCGTACTTCTCGGAGTTAATATTTACGGTCAGACCGCATTGGATTGGAACCGTGTGGTAACCCCGGACGCGGCACGGGCGTTGAAGATTTTTGAATCCTCTGCGCCAGGCATACCCGCTTCTCGTGGAGCAACAGCACTCTTCGACCGGGAGAGCTCCGTGCTCCTGCTCACCGGTACCGCCAACGCTGCTCCGCAAACCATTACGGGCCGGTACCTCGAAGTGCAGTACGTGTCCCGGGAGATTTTCGGTCGGTACCCCTCCTCGTCCGAGAGCTACGACGCGGCAGCCGATGTTGACCAGCTCACACTCAAATACGAGGACAGCTTCGAAGCCTCCCGCCTCTTCGCCTTGGTTTCCACCTCGATCGGCGCCTACGACGAACGCTACGGATTTCAGAGTTACGCAGACTACAAAAAGCTAGCCACGGCTATGGCGGAGTCACCCCGGTGGAAGCCGGTGGTGACTGGACCTACGGCCACCCTGTATGAACTGCTCGGGTAGCTTCCGGGAAAAGAAGCCGAACGAGGGTATCGCCGTCACCGGTTCAGCACCATCAACACAGAATTCCTACCGAGCTGTGAATTGAGCTGTTTTAGACTGAAAAAGCTTCATTAACCTTCTCCCGAAAGCAGGTGCCCCCATGGGACTCGATGACAAGATTCGCAATGCCGCTGAAGACATCACCGGCAAAGCCAAAGAGGCGGTCGGTCGCGCCTCCGACAACGACTCCCTCAAAACCGAGGGAAAAGCAGACCAGGCGTCTGCAGACCTGAAGAAGGCCGGCGAAAACGTCAAAGACGTTTTCACATAACCCAGCCGGTTAGTCCATAGCAGTAGAAATGCCCCGCCGTTTAGCGGGGCATTTCTTGCGTTTGTGACAAGTTTCAGCGGCCATTGCGTTTTAGGCCACCGCACTATGGGCATTTTCTTTCACGGCCATCAGCGCTTCAGCGCAAGCCGCGACAGCCTAGTGTTCGGTTTCCGACGAACTTTCCAGCTCCGAGTCCACGTAGCTGCCGGCATCATTGCCGCCCTCTCGTCCCTCAGATACCGTTCCGCTGCCGTCGCCGTGATCTACCGGGTGCACGAAGTCTGCGGACTCCTGATCGCTGGCAGAACTTCCCGGCCGGGCAGAGTGCTTGGTGTTTGACGGGCTGGGCTGCTCGGAAGCCGAAACGTGGTCGGTGGTGTGGTCGTGGTCGGAGCCATCGTGATCAGTCATCGTTCCAAGCTACGCCTCGACCTGAGCTTGTGCTAGGTGCATCTTCCCCGGAATTAGCCGAGAGAGCCGCCGAAGATCAGCCCGAGTAGATAGGTGGCTGCCGCAGCAGCAAAGCCAATCACCAATTGCCGAAGAGCACGCCGAAGGGGCGGCGCGCCAGACAGTAACCCGACGATGGCGCCGGTAGCCAGCAGGGCGCAACCCACCAGCAGGCCGCCGAGAAGAAGTCCCGGGAAGGATCCCATTCCGAATAGGAACGGCAGAATCG
Organism: Microbacteriaceae bacterium; assembly: GCA_014377425.1. GTDB lineage: Bacteria > Actinomycetota > Actinomycetes > Actinomycetales > Microbacteriaceae > Marisediminicola. The sequence continues at coordinate 35,450 of JACMPQ010000050.1, forward strand.
GAACGACCGCGCCGGAAGCAAAAAACGCGAAGCTAGAAGATGCCGCCCCCATTCCCGTGCCGACGGCTTCGTGATCGTTGTCCACCTGAGGATCGCGCAGAGTGTGATCGGCGAGCATCTCCGCAGCACGAGCGGCGGCATCATCCGGCGACATACCGCGGGCCCGGTAGACCAGCGCGAGCTCGTTGGCGTCGACGTCGAGGTCGGAGACGGCAATACTGGCGTGATGACCGGGCGCTGACGCCTCCAGCAATTCCCGCTGAGATCGCACGGACACGTATTCGCCTGCGCCCATCGAGAGCGCTCCGGCGAGCAAACCCGCCACCCCGGTGAGAAGCACCGTGGCGGTGGAAGCGCCGCTCGCACTGACCCCCGCCACGAGAGAAAGATTGCTGACCAAGCCGTCGTTTGCCCCGAACACGGCGGCCCGAAAATTTCCAGACAGGCGGCTGCGTCCGCGAGCGGCAAGACCACGCACGACCTCCTCGTGAATGCGCTCATCCGCCGCCATCGCGGCCGTGGCGTCGACATCCGCCTCGTAGGGCGAACGTGCCTCGGCGCGCTGAGCCAAGGCGAGGACGAACACCGATCCGAACTGCCGGGCGAAAAATCCCAACACCCGAGTGCGGATGTCGCCGCGGCGTGGGGGGCCCACTCGGTCGCCGAGCAGATCAAGCCAGTGCTGCTCATGCCTCCCCTCCGCCTCCGAGAGCGCCAGCAAAATCTCCCGCTCCTCGCCGCTGCGCCGACCGGCAAGATCTCGGTAGACGGCCGCCTCGGCCCGCTCGTCGGCCAAATACTGCTGCCATCGACGAACGTCGGAATTGGTGGGTAGAGACTCAAAACCAACGTTATTCACGTGCCACTCCGACCGCCTGTTGAACTAACCAGAATATCGGATGCCCCACGCCACGCTCCACCGCTCGCCCGACTCCAACCACCGCAGCCCCGCTCCGCTGTTGAACGCGTTCGCCGGAGCCGTCATTGGCTCGACCGCGATCGCCAGCGTCGGCTGACCGTCGCGCGGAAAGATCGGGTTGGTGAATACCTGAACGTAGGCGAATTCCGGATCGCTCCAGACCTCGACGAATCGCCCATCAACGGCGGTCAGTCGGTGGGTGAGCCCGGGGGCCACCCCACCAAAACCGTCATCGAGCATAAGTTTACCCACCCGGGCACCGGCCTGAAAATCGAAGGCCGTACCCGCAACCGCATCTTCTCGAATTGGGTTGAGCCGGTCATCCACAGTGAAATGGGTGGTAGCGGCAAGGGTGAGAGTGAGCTCCGCGGTCGGAACGTCACCGAGCCGCAGATACGGGTGTGCTCCGATGGCCACGGGTGCGGCATCCGTGCCAGTGTTCTCAATCTGGTGGGTCACGGTGAGACCGTCGTCAACGAGCTCGTACCGTACCGAGGTGTCGAGCTCAAAGGGGTAACCGTGTTGCGGGTAGATGGCGGCCCCGAGGGTAATTGCGTCGTCGCTGCGCTCGAGAACCCGGTAGACGGTATTGCGTAACAGCCCGTGGATGGCGTTATACCGCGACGGTTCGGTGAGATCGAGTTGCTGATTCTGCCCCAGATATTGCCAGCGACCATCTTCGATTCGATTGGGCCAGGGAACCAGAACAATGCCCGCAGCGTACGGAACCAAATCGTGCGCGCCGTAGCCCTCGATGAGCTCCACTCCGCCGACGCTGAGGCCCCGAAGTCCCGCGGCCAGCTCGGATATGCTGGCGTGTGCCTGATAATTTGCATGGGCCCTGGTTAGATCGAACTGTTCTCCCGTGGGTGTGTTCACTTGATCACCCTAGGGCGAAACTTCAGCGATTCGCCGACACGGAGAAGAGTTATGGCTCCTATCAAGAAGCATGAATATCTTCTGGCCGACGGTCGCCAACTCATCTACTTCGATGACGCAGACACCCTGTTGAGTCCGACTCGACTGCCGGATACCCGCGTGCTGGACGCGCGGCCGGCCACCGCCACGATGCGACAGGATCCGCTGACCGCGGAGTGGATTTCGATCGCCGCTGCCCGGCAAAACCGGGTGTTTTTACCGCCCGCGCACCTCGACCCGCTGGCGCCGGCATCCGCCACCAACCCCTCAGAGGTACCCGACAACTACGACGTTGCGGTGTTCGAGAATCGCTCGCCCTCGTTTGGTCCGGCGCTGGGAAAAGCCGACTCAAGTTTTGACTTCGCCGCCGTGGGCGTAGAGCGCAGCCATCCATCTATCGGCCGCTGCGAGGTGGTGTGTTTTAGCCCCGAACACGAGGGGTCGTTCGGGTCGTTGACGCAATCGCGGGCACGAACCGTCATCGAAGCCTGGGCAGACCGCACCGCGGTGCTTTCTGCACTGCCCGGCGTGCAGCAGGTTTTTCCGTTCGAAAACCGCGGTGAGGCGATCGGGGTCACGCTGCACCATCCGCACGGCCAAATTTATTCCTATCCCTACGTCACCCCCCGAACTCAGCGGCTGATTTCCTCAATCGACAACTTTGGTGCGGGGCTATTCGAGAGCATTTTGGAGAGCGAACGCTCCTCGGAACGCGTGGTGCTGAGCGGCGCCCACTGGAGCGCCTTCGTACCGTTTGCCGCACGCTGGCCGCTGGAGGTACACCTGCTGCCCCACCGCCAGATCCCCGACTTCGCCGCCACCAGCGACCAGGAGCGCGACGAGCTCGCCGGGCTCTACCTCACCCTGCTTCGCGGAATTGACGCCCTCTACGACACCCCGACGCCCTACATCGCGGCCTGGCATCAGGCGCCGGTTACCTCACACCGGGAGGAGATTCGGCTCATGCTGCAACTCACCTCCCCCCGGCGATCATCAGACAAGTTCAAATTTCTGGCCGGGTCGGAAGCCGCGATGGGTGCGTGGATCGGCGATGTCGCCCCCGAACAGTCGGCAGAATTCATCCGGAAAGGGATCGCAACCCTATGAACGACGTAAGCCCCGCCACCTCGGCAGACAACACCGATCCTGCAGCAGAAGTGCACACCGCGCACGTGGTGGCCGAACACGGCCCGGGTGACTTGCGCGGCGACGTCTGGCGACGCTTCACCGAACTGTTCGGACGTGAGCCCACGAGCCTGTACTCCGCTCCCGGCCGAGTGAACCTCATCGGCGAGCACACCGACTACAACGACGGCTTTGTTCTTCCCTTTGCAATCAATCGCCGCACGGTGTTGGCGGTGCGCCTGAGGGAAGACCGCATGCTGCGCGTCTGCAGCGACTTCACCGACGAGCTGGTAGAGCTCGACCTCGACCAGCTCAATCCGGAGAATTTGAACGGCTGGTCGGCGTATCCGCTCGGCGTTGTCTGGGCACTGGGGGAGTTTGGCGCGGACCTCACCGCGGTGAACGGGGTAGAGATTTACCTCGAGTCTGACGTTCCGGTGGGCGCGGGCCTGTCGTCATCCGCAGCCCTCGAAAGCGCGGTGGCGGTTGCGCTGAACGAGATCTGGCACCTTGGTTTTGACCGGATGACGCTGGCCCGGGCAGGACAGCTGGCCGAGAACCGCGCCGTGGGGGCACCGACCGGCATCATGGATCAGGTTGCAACGCTGTTCGGCGAGCCCGACTCGGCCGTCTTTCTCGACTGCCGAAGTCTTGAGACACAGGTTGTCAACCTCGGTTTTGCCGAGGCAGGACTGGCCCTGGTAGTGATCAACACCGGGGTGAGGCACTCCCACGCCACCGGCGGGTATGCCGAGCGTCGGCAATCGTGTGAACTGGGTGCCCGTCTACTGGGGGTCACGAGTCTGCGCGAGATCACCGTAAGCGATCTCCCGCGGGCACGTGACGCCCTGGATGACGTCACCTTTCGCCGAGTGCGGCACGTCGTTACCGAGAATCAGAGAGTGCTCGACACCGTGCGCGCTCTTCGGGAGCACGGACCTCAGGCGATTGGCGAACTGTTGGATGCCTCGCACTGGTCGATGCGCAACGACTTCGAGATTTCGGTCGACGAACTCGACCTTGCCGTGGAGACCGCGCAAATGAACGGTGCGATCGGTGCCCGGATGACCGGTGGCGGGTTTGGTGGCGCGGCGATTGCTCTCGTTCCGTTCGCCGCGATCTCCCGGGTGCAGGTTGCACTCGACGGAGCATTCGCCGAGCATGGATACGCTCAGCCTGATATTTTCGTGGTCGGTGCCGCGACGGGTGCCCATCGCGACTGAACTGCGCGACTTTTCTTGCCAGCTACCCGCCACACTCACCCGGAGGTACTCGTGAACACGCCCCGACTTTTTCGCGATGTCCACCAGAGTGTCGAGCCCACCGCGGCTTTCTCGGTACCCGCCAGCCGGTCGTCGGCCGGGTCTGGATCGCGGGCCGGATCTGGATCGCGGGCCGGATCTGGGTCGCGGGCCGGATCTGGGTCGCGCTCGCTGGCAGTGTCACTGTCGCTGGTGCTGGCGCCGTCGCTCCTGCTGGCCCTCACCGGCTGCACCGAACCCGCCGCGAAGCAGGCAGCGGCTTCGCCGTCCGCCAGCGCACCGATCATCTCGCCAGCCCCATCACCATCCAAGACCGTCGAGGATGGCACCGACACCCTCTTTACCGTGTCAGCCAAGGTGCGCACTGTCGGGGGCAAAACCGTCAGCATAGCCCTCACCGGGCATCAGCCGATTACTTCCACCAGCCCGGCCGCCGCCACCCTGCTCAGCACGTTTTTAGACGGGTGCGTCGCCCAAAACGGACGAAGCGTCTCGGATGCCACGGTGGCAGTTTCGGCCACGGCACTCGAAACCTACGGCAGCAGCCTCATGCGACTGGATCTCACGAGCGACCCCGCCGGTCAGCGGTTATTCGCCCCGGTCACCCTCGAACTCGGGAGCGCCTACGCACCGTCGATCGTTTCGGGTTCTGGAATCACGCTGGTCTCCTCAACCGAGACCTGCACCAATCGCTACCAGATGGCCACCTCCGGCGCGGGGCGCGGGGTCGTGAGCTATGAGAGCGGAACCGCGGCCCCCGACCCCGGAAAGTGGGCTTTCGGACACTACGGTTTTAGCGTGGCGGCCGACTCCGGCGCGAGCATCGAATCGTGTTCGATCACGATCACCGATCGCGCCCGACCGACGGTTGCGACGGTTGCGGGGTGGCAGCCCGGAACCGGCGACACCGGCATCAATTGCGGGATCGGCTACATCGGTGAGTAGCCGACTATCCGCCCAGGGGTGAGCCGGCGGTTGAGCGAGAGTGTAACCCGCGCTTCAGGCGGCACTTGAGGCGGCGGCTGAGCTGGTGAAGCTGCGCAGCCGCAGGCTGTTGGTGACCACAAAGACAGACGAGAACGCCATCGCAGCACCCGCAATGAATGGGTTGAGCAGGCCAAACATTGCCAGCGGCACCGCCGCAACATTGTAGGCGAAGGCCCAAAACAGGTTGCCTTTTATTACCGCCAGCGTGCGGCGGGCGAGGCGCACCGCATCCACCGCACCGCCCAAATCACCGCGCATTACGGTGAGATCGCTTGCGGCGATCGCGACATCCGTTCCACTGCCAATGGCAATTCCCAAATTCGCCGCGACCAAAGCGGCAGCGTCATTGACTCCGTCGCCCACCATCGCGACCGTCTTACCCTCAGCCTGCAATTGCCGGATGACAGCGAGCTTGCCCTGCGGCGTCACTCCGGACCGCACATCGGTGATGCCCACCGCTCGAGCCACCGCGTTGGCGGCCCCGGGGTTGTCGCCGGTTAGCAAAATGGGGGTGAGCCCGAGGGCCCGAAAATTATTCACTGCACGCGGGCTGCCCGGGCGCACGGTGTCGCCAACGACAATCACCCCGTGCACGCGACCCGCCCACTCCACGGTGACCGCGGTGCGCCCGGCGAGTTCCGCCTTGGCGATTGCTGCGTCTAAGGTTTCCGACAGGGTTGCGGTTTCTGCTTTCGCTTGCGCCGTTTCCTCCCCCGTGGTCGCGGCCGTGGCCGCAGGCCCGGCGGCACGACGGCCCACGGTCACCGTACGCCCCGAAACGTTCGCCGTCACGCCGAATCCCGCCGTAGCAATGAAGTCGCTGAGCGGGGCGAGCTCCAGCCCACGATCGCGAGCTGCGTTCACGATGGCGCGGGCGATTGGATGCTCCGAGCCGTGCTCCACGCTGGCGGCGAGCTGCAAGAGCTCCGCCGCCGTGGTGGCCGGGCTGTGTGCCGTGTCACCAGAATCGACAATGACCTCGCTCAGAGTCATCCGCCCGTCGGTGACGGTGCCGGTTTTATCGAGCACGATCGTGTCGATGCGTTGGGTTTGCTCAAGCACCTCCGGACCGCGAATCAGAACACCCAGCTGCGACCCGCGTCCGGTGCCGACCAGCAGCGCCGTGGGAGTCGCAAGCCCCAGCGCGCACGGACACGCCACGATGAGGGTCGCGATGGCCGCGGTGAAGGCACTTTGCAGCGAGAAGCCGGCCACGAGCCATCCGACGAAAGTGAGCGCGGCAAGCACCAAAACCACGGGAACAAAAACGGCAGAGACTTGATCGGCCAGCCGTTGCACCGGCGCTTTCCCAGTTTGCGCCTGCTCAACGAGGCGGCCGATACGCGCCAACTCGGTGTTGGCGCCGACCCCGGTCACCTCCACTACAAGCCGACCTGCGGCGTTGATTGTGGCACCGACGACCCGGTCGCCAATGCCAACCTCGACCGGCAGAGCTTCACCGGTGAGAAGGCTCAGATCCACCGTGGACTGCCCGGCGATAACCTGACCGTCGGCGGCGATCTTCTCCCCCGGGCGCACCACAATGTGATCTCCCACTTTGAGGCGCGCCGCGGCTTCGGATGTTTCGTACCCGTCGACGAGCACGGTGGCGTCTTTGGCGCCAAGACTGAGGAGTGCGCGCAACGCTGCGGAGGAGTCGCGCTTGGCCCGCGCTTCGAGGTAACGGCCGGCGAGCAAGAATACCGTCACAGCAGTGGCGACCTCGAAATACAGCTCGCCGGAGGAGCGACCCGGGGTCGCCAAAAGCTGCGGCGGCATGCGCATTCCCAGAGCCCCGGCGGACGTGAAGAACAGGGAGAACAGCGACCAACCGAAGGCCGCAAGCACTCCGATGCTGACGAGCGTGTCCATCGACGAGGCCCCGTGGCGGGCGTTGACGAACGCCGCACGATGAAACGGATACGCTCCCCACAGCGCTACGGGGGTCGCAAGTGCGAGGGTCACCCATTGCCAACCACTGAATTGGAGTGCCGGCACCATGGAAAAAAGCACCACCGGTGCCGCAAGTGCGGCCGAAACGGTGAGCCTCCGGCTCAGCCTCGCGCCCTCCTCGGCCTCCGGTGGTCTCGGCTGCGGTGTGGCCGCTGTATAACCCGCCGCCTCGACCGCGGCGATGAGCTCAGCAGTGGTGACGGCGCTCGGACGCGACACGTGAACCTTTTCGGTGGCGAGATTTACCGTGGCGATCACGCCGGGTAGGGCGTTGAGCCGTTTCTCAACCCGAGCAGCACACGAGCTGCAGGTCATACCGCCGATGTCGAGGGTGAGGGTGTCGACCAATTCGATTCTCCTTTGCCGTGCCCGGCGCACACTCACTCCAACGGGAATTTGCCGTGCCCGGCGCACACTCACTCCAACGGGAAAATCGGTATCGTATTCCCGTCACGCGCCCGGGCGCGCCCGGAAATTGGGCACGACGACCCGGTATTGCTGTTTATGGAGCTGAAGGCTCTCGCGCGCCTCTGTTGCCGCTGCGTTAGGAGCTGGCCTGCACGAGGTCTGCGCGAGCCAGCGCCTGACGGTGCCGCAGATCTGTTGCCGCCAACGCGGCACGGTGCGGTCTCACCGCCTTTTCTCCCGCGGTGGTAAGCACGGCCCGCTTGTTCTCGTCGTCGGAAACCACCAACCCTAGATCCATCAGCCGGCTTACCGTGCGCCACGCGATTTTGGGCTTCCCCGGGGTATTGAGCGACGCCATTCGTTGAATTGGCAACCAGAGGAGAGTGCCGCAGACTTTGATGTTGATCAGGGCCATCAGTTGGGCGCTGAGGAGGTGGGTATCCATGATGGCGGTCCGCTAGCGCGATACTGATAGATCTTCAAGAAAGTTCATGCGTTGTATCCTACGCGCTCCGCCGCGTCGACCACATTGGCGATGAGCATCGCGCGGGTCATCGGTCCAACACCCCCCGGAACCGGCGACAAAAACCCTGCCACGGCAGCAGCGTCGGGGTCGACGTCACCGACGAGTTTCGCGCGGCCCGTTACCGGGTCGACTACCCGAGTGATGCCGACATCCAGCACGGTAGCCTCAGGCTTTAGCCACTCCGCCTTGATAAGCGCGGGCACCCCCACCGCGGCAACCACGATGTCGGCGCGGCGAACCTCGGCGGCCAGATCGGTGGTGCGCGAATGGGTGAGCGTGACGGTGGCATCGAGGCCCTTGCGGGTGAGTAGGAGCCCGAGCGGGCGCCCCACCGTGAGCCCCCGGCCCACCACCACCACGTGCTTTCCGGCGATCTCAATACTGTGCCGATGCAGCATCTCGACGATTCCGGCCGGAGTGCAGGGCAACGGCGAGTTCAATGAGCCCGACACCCCCAGCACGAGACGCCCAAGATTGGCGGGGTGCAGCCCGTCAGCGTCTTTCGCCGGATCCATCAACTCGAGCATCGCGTTCTCGTTGATCCCGGCGGGGAGCGGCAGTTGAATGATGAATCCGGTAACGCGGGGATCGATATTCAGTGCCTCGATAGCCGCCCGAATCTGGCCCGCGGATGCCTTCGCCGGCAAGTCGACGCGAATCGACTCCATACCCACCTCGGCACAGTCACGGTGCTTACCTGCCACATAGGAGAGCGAGCCGGGGTCTTCGCCGACCAGCAGCGTGCCGAGCCCGGGGAAAATCCCGCGGGCCTTCAGAGCCACAATTCGTTCGGTGAGTTCGGACTTGATAGCGGCGGCCGTGGCCACCCCGTCAAGCCGAACGGCTACCACTTCTCGAGGCCCGGGTAGAGCGGGAAGCGATCGGTGAGTGCGGTGACGCGCTGTTGCAGCGCCTGGACATCCGGTGCCGGCTGGAGGGCTAGGGCAATGATGTCGCCCACCTCGGTGAACTCGATGTCATCGAAACCGCGGGTGGCGAGGGCCGGGGTGCCGATGCGCAGCCCCGAGGTGACCATTGGCGGGCGCGGGTCGAACGGAACCGAGTTACGGTTCACGGTGATTCCCACCGAGTGCAGCACGTCTTCGGCCTCTTGGCCGTTGAGCGCCGAATTGCGAAGATCGGCGAGCACGATGTGAACGTCGGTGCCGCCGGTGAGAACATCTAAACCGGTGGCACGCGAATCATCCGCCATCATGCGGGCGGCAACCAGGCTGGCACCGCGCAGTGTGCGTTCTTGGCGGTCGCGGAATTCGGGCTCGGCCGCCAGCTTAAACGCCGTTGCCTTCGCGGCGATGACGTGCATGAGCGGCCCGCCCTGCTGGCCGGGAAACACGTTCGAATTCAGTTTCTTCGCCAGCGTCATGTCGCGGCTCAGGATGATTCCGGCGCGCGGACCACCGATGGTCTTGTGCACGGTGGAGGAAACCACGTCGGCGTAGGGCACGGGAGAGGGATGAACACCGGCGGCGACGAGCCCTGCGAAATGAGCCATATCGACCCACAACTTGGCACCCACCTCATCGGCGATGGCGCGGAAGATCTCGAAGTCGAGGTGACGCGGGTACGCCGACCATCCGGCGATCAGAACCTGCGGCTTGTGCTTGAGCGCCAAATCGCGAACGACGTTCATGTCGACCAGGAAAGTGTTGGGGTCGACGCCGTAGGAGACCGGGTTATAGAGCTTGCCGGAGAAGTTCAGCTTCATGCCGTGGGTGAGGTGGCCGCCGTGCGCGAGCTCAAGTCCCATGATGGTGTCGCCCGGCTCGGCGATAGCAGACAGCACCGCCGCATTGGCGGTCGCTCCGGAGTGCGGCTGAACATTGGCGTATTCCGCGCCGAACAGGCTCTTGGCCCGCTCGATCGCCAGAGACTCAGCGATATCGACAAACTCGCAGCCACCGTAATAGCGGCGGCCCGGGTAGCCCTCGGCGTACTTGTTGGTTAACACCGAACCCTGCGATTCGAGAATGGCGCGGGGCACAAAGTTCTCGCTTGCAATCATCTCGAGCGTTCCGCGCTGGCGGCCCAACTCCTGGGCCAGCACGGCGGCGATCTCAGGGTCGACGACCGCGAGTGGCTCGTTGAACGTTGAGGGAAGGTGATCAGACATTGGCGGCTCCTCGGACGGGCTCAAACAGTTCTCGTCGTGGCCCAGGCGGACGGCCACTAACCGTGTCGGTGTCGTTTCCCGATGGAAACCCATCTCAGCGCCAGTCGCGACTGTGAAACCTTAGCAGCGGATGCCGGGAGCTCCCCGGCGGTATCGATCTGCGTCCTCGGATTACTTGCCGTTGAATCCGTGAGTGCAGGTCTGTTCGTCTGCCGTTTGCCCGGTCACGGTGCTCGGAAGCACCACGTTGCCGGTGGTATCCGGAGTCACCGGGACGGATGCCTGGGATCCGGGCGCTGCAGAGGAACCGGGCTTTGCCGACGCCCCGGGCTTCGCGGCTGCAGTCGGCGACGCGGCCACGGGGGTGGGTGTGGCGACGCCGGGAGCGAGCCCCGCTGCTCTCCCGGGTAGCCCGCTCAATTGCAGGGGCCGATCGGCCACGAGGGCCGCGTTCACTGCCTTCGCCGCAGTCCCAAGCGGGATTACCCGGTTGGGGTCGTTGGGGTCGGCCACGGTCGGGTACTGCAAAAACACCATGTTCGCCAGCCCCGTGTTTTTCAGCGCCAATGCAATCTGCACGAGGGTGGTGGGGTTGGTGAGAGTGTCCGAGAGCACCATGTTGGTGACCGCGGCGTTGGCCAGTGGGTACAGAAGGAAGGGGTTACTCAACACGCTCCCGTTTTCGACCTTGCGGGCCAGCGCCGACATGAATACCTGCTGGTTGCTGATTCGGCCGAGGTCGCTGCCGTCGCCCACACCGTGTCGACTGCGAACAAACGAGAGTGCCTCCTCTCCCAGAAGGGTCTGTTGACCCGCAGCAAGGTGCAGGGGCGGTGTGGTGTACAGGTCGTTGACCGGGGTCGCCAAACAGACGGTGACACCACCGACCGCGTTCGACATAGCGATGACGCCGTCGAAGCTGATCTCGGCGGCAAAGGGAATTTGCAGGCCGGTGAGCTTTTCGATCGTGAGCACTACGCAGGGCAAACCGCCGCGCTCAAGAGTGGTGTTGAGCATCGCCCGACGAGTCGACGGTGTGGTGCCGCCGGCCGCATTCGGGCAGGTGGGTACGGCAACCATCAGGTCTCGCGGAAAGCTGATCACCGACATGCTCTGGTGATTTTCGGCGATGTGCAGAAGCATCGTAACGTCATTGTTTCCGGCGCCCGAACTACCGGCAAGCTCCGTCTTGGTGGAGTAGGCCCCGCCCTGTCCGGTGCGAGTATCGGTGCCGGCCAGCAGCAGATTCACCCCACCGGCAATCGCACTCACGTCGGGGATTTCTGTCAGGTTTTTCGATCCGGCCAGGTGCAACAGGTGGGTACCGTGACCCACCTTGCTGGCCAACTCCCACGTCGCGATGGCGGCCACCGACCCCCCGCTTACGGCGATCACCACAACCGTCGCGGCCAGCAATTTCGCGAGGCGCGCCAAAACCCGACCCCGAACCCGCGTGCCGTGCTGGATCGGAGTGCGGTGCAAAGCTCTGCGTGCCATGGGTCTCTCCTGCCGAGTCGCCTGCTCCCACAGATCGCGGTGCCGTTGGCGGTGCCGACCCACCCCAACGGGGCAAGTTGATTAATTCTGGAGCGGCCAAATGAGCACCACAGCTTCTCATTATCCGCGATTGGCTCGCTGGAGAATTCTGAAAGCCATCGACGGCTTCCTCGCGCAGTTCGCCAAGGCTTGCGCGAAGCTCTCCTCGGCTTCGTGCCGGGCTTCTAAGCACCACTCCGCGACCGCGACCGCACGAATTCTGCCATCACCATGATTCCGAGTGCGGCCACCAAGAACATCAGCTCCACCCAGGGCAGCACCGCAATGCCGACCCGGTCGATGAGGGTACCCCCGATGAGTGCCCCGCAGGCAATGGCGATGTTGAATGCGGTGGCGAAACTGGCTGACGCGGCATCCCGAATGCGCGCAGACGCCACCTGCAACATGCGCACCTGCAGCAGGGCCGGAACCCCGCCAAAGAAAGTACCCCAACAAATAAAGGCAACAACAACAACAACCTGGTTAGTTGAAAACAGGGTCAGTGTCAGAACCGACAACACCACGAGCACGACGCTACCGATCAGCCCGCCGCGCGGGTAGCGAGCACCGATCACGGCCGAGAGCGCGAGCCCCACCGCTCCGCCCAATCCGTAGGCCAATAAGAGCAGACCAATTTGGCCCCCCGGAAACCCGCTGACGGCGATCAGATAGGGAGCGATGTAGGTGTAAAAAGTGAACTGTCCGAGCATCATCACGATGATGATGACGCAGATCAATGCCACACCCCGAATGCTGCGATCTTTCCGCAGCGGCAGCGGAATCTCACCGGTGCGGAGATGTTCGAGGTGTACGACCGGAGGCAGAAACTTGACCACGAGAGCGGCAATCCCGACAACCGCAACGCCAACGATCGCGAAGGCGAGACGCCACCCGACGGCGTGACCGAGCATGGTGCCGACCGGAATTCCGAGCACAAAGGCGGTGGTCCCCCCGGCGCTGGTGATGGCGATCGCCCGACCCAGCTGATGTTTTGGTACCAGATGGCCGGCGTAGGCGCCAACGACCGCCCAGAACAGGCCGTGGGCGAGCCCGCCGATCACCCGGGCGAGAAGCAAAATCTCGTAGCTGGGGGCAATGGCGGCAAGACCTGTTCCGAAGGCGAGCACGAGCATCACGACCACGACCAGTCGTTTGCGCGAATATTTGCGGGTGAGTATTGTGAGCGGGGCAGTGGAGAGCACAACCGTTCCGGCGAAGACGGTCACCAGAAATCCGATCTGCGACGGCGACACCGTGAGTTCACGCGCCATGTCGGGCAATAGACCGGTGGGCAAAAACTCGGTGGTGACCGTGAGGAAGATCGCGCTGGCGATGATGATCAGGCCGCTCCACGGGAAGGCGGCCGGGTGAGTCACCGTTGCGGCAGGGGTCCCGGCAGTAGGGGTCGTGGCCGTGTTTGTGGAAGAAGCGCTCATGGAGCGACGGATCCGATCCGGTTTTGTTTCTGGTGCGCTGCGCCGCCCCGCGGGCCGACGCGGATCTTGCGGCGACAGTTCAGCGTAACCGGGGCAGCGACACCGGCTCAAGTTTCGTGAGGCACCGGGGCAGCGATGTGGCCGAGGGCTCGCCACTGAATACTCTTGTCGGGTGACTGCCTCGACGACCCACTGGATTTTGACCCTCTTATGCGCCGACCGCCCGGGAATTGTGCACGCCATCAGCGGCGCAATCGTGACCGCCGGGGGCAACATCAGCGAGTCGCAACAGTTCTCGAGCCTCGAAAGCGGAACCTTCTTTATGCGACTGCAGGTCGAGGCGGCGGTGACGCGCGCGGAGTTCGCCGCCGAGCTCGCCCCCGTAACCGAGCGCTACGCCCTCACCTGGCAACTGGATGTCGTGGGCCGCCCTCTTCGCACCCTCGTGCTGGTTTCCACCGCCGCACACTGCCTCAACGACCTCCTCTTTCGCCAACGCGCCGGTCAACTCGCCGTGGCTCTGCCGCTCGTGTTGAGCAATCACCCGGTGCTTGGTCCCCTCGCCGAATTTTACGACGTGCCTTTCGAGTCACATCCGGTGACCTCCCCCGATCAAAAGAGCGCGTTTGAGGCGCGCATCTTGCAGGTCGTTGCCGAACACGACATTGAGCTGGTGGTGCTCGCTCGCTACATGCAGATTCTGTCGCCCGAGCTGTGCCGGCAACTTTCCGGCCGGATGATCAATATCCACCACTCATTTCTACCCGGGTTCAAGGGAGCCAACCCCTACCAGCAGGCCCACACCAGGGGGGTGAAGCTCATTGGGGCGACCGCGCATTTTGTGACGGATGACCTCGATGAGGGGCCCATCATCGAACAGAATGTGGTGCGCGTAGACCACTCCCGCTCGCCGGGCGAATTGCGAGCGATCGGGCAGGATGAAGAGAGCCGCACCCTCACGCAGGCGGTGACCTGGTTTGCCGAGAATCGGGTACTACTCGACAACACGCGAACCATCATTTTTCGCTAGGCAGCGACTTTCTTCTCACGCCTGACTCCGGGGTGATGTCGGCCAGATTCTTGTCGGGCCGAAAGCCGCGCCACGAACTCTGCCGCAGGCGCCCCGCTATGGCCCACTGCGCGAATTCGACCTCGGCGATAAGTTTCGGTTGCACCCACCGAGCGTCGCAGGCGTCGGGATCCGGAACGTCGCGGGCCGGTGCGGTCGCACGCTCCAAGGGTGCGAGGCGGACCGTGATCGTGTCGAGCTCGCGGTCGGTGAACCCCGTTCCGACGCGTCCAACATTGCGAAGCCCGTTTCCGCCGGGGATCGCCGGCAGGAGCGAGCCGACCGTCGTGACCAGAGCCGCAATTTCCGGATACGACGCCGTGAGGTTAACGGAGTTTGGCCTGCGGCGGCCGCTCGTGGGGCCTCCGCGGTTCCGGCCGGTGTGTCGCCCATGAAATCTAAAAGCCAGTTGGTCTCCGCCCGCTCCCCGCCAGCGCCGTTTTCGCCGGTGTGAACTGGCGCGTAGGCGTGACTCCCGTGGCGCTCGCCGCGCACCGTCATAGACAACTCTTTACCCTCGCGCCACTTCTTCAGTTCGTAATCACCGGCATCCCAAATCGTCACCTCGCCCGCACCGTATTGGCCCTTCGGAATGTTGCCCTCGAAGGTGTCCTATTCCAGCGGGTGGTCTTCGGTCTGCACCGCGAGGTGATTGTGCGCCTTGTCGGTCGCAATCCCCTTCGGCACCGCCCAACTCACCAGCACGCCGTCGCGCCCCAGCCGAAGATCCCAGTGCAGCGCTCGTACGTTGTGCTCCTGAATCACAAAGCTGGTTCCGGATGACGCCGGCTCCTACCCTGGCTCCGGCTCGCGTTCCTGCCCCACTCCTGCCCCACTCCTACATAGGCACAGGCACCGGTTCCGGGGTGTGGGCTGCATCGCGTTTACGGCGGTAATCCGTGAGGCGATCGTGGGCGGCATCCGAGGTCGAGGATCCGGCCATCCGCTCGGGGGTCGGCTCCAATAATCGAATTCCGGCGAGCGCCGCCAGCGGATCCCCCCGAAGCGCCAAGCGCTCAAGCACCTCACGAAAGTCGAGCTGGGCAAGTTTGGGGTCGTCCAGTCTCGGCACACTCCGCCAACCCCATCCCCTCCCCCGGGTCGAGGTCGAGCACCAGACGGTCAGGATTGTGCTCGTTTCCGGTGCACCTAAACCGCCACTGCGGCACATGCAATTCCAAGGCCGAAATCTGGCCCAACCAGGTGAGGGTGGCGCGGTCGTTGAGCAGCGGGTAGTCGCTGTTGTGGTCGCGGTGGGCGATGGTGCGCCGAGCCACCCCGTCCGGGGTCGAATCGTCGAGATTCTTTTGGAAGAACATGAGTCCGGGTTTGCCGACGGCGGGCGGGTTCGGTACCAACGGCGGTGCGAGAGCTGCGAGGAGATGGTGCCGTTTGCGCACATCGACAAGGCCTACGACGACGGTGAACGCACGGTGGTGTTTACCGCCGACGACCTCAGCGCGTTGCCGGAGGAGCGCAATCGCGAGATCGACATTATCGAATTTGTTCCCACCAACCAGCTCGACCCGATCCTGTTTGACCGCAGCTACTTTCTCGAACCGGCGTCGAAATCGGTGAAAGCCTGCGCCCTGCTGTGACGGACGCTGTAAGACACCGACCACACCACCATCGTGCACTTCGCCCTGCGGCAAAAACACGGCTGGGCGCACAGTGCGTGCGCGGAAACGTGCTGATGCTGCAGTCGCTGCTGTGGAATGACGAAGTACGCGAGGCGCACTTCGCTTCCCTCGACGAGAAGTGCGCCTCGGCAAAGGAGCTAAAGTGTCGCAGTCGCTGGTGAAAAGTTTCGAAACAGATTTTGAGCCGGAAAAGTTCAGCGACGACTACCAAGACCAATTGCGGCTGTTGATCGACGCCAATTTCGAATAGGGCGACACCCTCGACACCGCAGAAACCTTCGGTTCCGCCGAGGAAACTATCTCCGGCGGCGGGGGCGAGCTATCGCTGTGCGCCCAGCCCGGCGTGCCACGATAACCCCACCATGACTGAGCCGCCCGCAGCCCCCGCGATTTCCCGCCGCGCACTGATTAGCGCCGCAGTCGCAGTAGCGGGCCTGGCCGCGGTGGGCATCCCAGCGGCATTGCAGCTAACGGCACCGACTGATACCCCTGCGGCAGCTCGAACGCTCTTTGCAGGACGCGGCGGCAAACTGCTGACTCCGTTGCTCTCCAGCCGGCCGTTTAGCGTGGCGCACCGGGGCGGATCAAACGACTGGCCGGAGATGTCACTTCAGGCCTACACCCACAGCGCAAAACTCGGCGTCAACGCCCTCGAGATTTCACTCGCCCGCACCGTGGATGGCGTGTGGTTTGGTCTGCACGATGAAACCCTGGATCGCACCTCGGCAACCGTCAACTTCGTGGCGGCGGAGCACACGTGGGCGGAGGTAAGCAGCTACCGGATCAGCGCGGCTGTCGCCGCAGCTCGCACATCCGCCGCGCCGAATTCCTCTGCCCAGACATCGTCTGACCCGGCACTCGCTGACCCGGGCCAATCCGCGGCGGGTCAATCTGCGGCGCAACCGTATCTTCGATTCACCGAGCTTGTTTCCGCATTTGGCAGCACCCACACCATTTTTGTGGACCCCAAGTTTGTTGCCCCCCGGCACTATCCGGAATTGTTAGAGCTCATGGCGCAGGGCGTGGACGCACCGCGGGAAAGCTTCGTGGCAAAGTCCCTCGGAACCGACCAAAACTGGGGCCCGGCGGCTCGGGCAAAAGGTTTTCACACCTTCGGGTTTTACTACGTGAGCCGGGGCGATGCCACTCTGGATTCGCTCGCCGCCACACACGGGCGATGGGATCTTCTCGGGATGCAGTTTGACGCCGGGGAGGCGGCCTGGGCCAGAATTGAGAGTCTCGGAAAGCCGGTGATTGGCCACATCGTTTCTGACCGCCCGGAAGCCCGTGCCGCGCTCTCCCACGGAGCCGTCGGCCTTATCGTGTCGGGTGTCCGCGAGGTGCTGGGGGCAACGCCCCCAGCAACCCCGTAACCATCCCGCCGACTACGGCACCACGAGGAAGTACCGAGTGGGACTCCGTGACCCGTCAACCGCATTGGCGCTGGCGTTGGTCGGCTCGAAGCTGGCACGCACCGTGTAGGCGCCCTCCGGGAGGCGCGGAAGGGTGAGCTTTATCACCCCGCTGGCCGCGGCGTTCAATGGCTGCTGCCGAACAGAGCGACCATTCACGATAATTGTCACCGTGCCTGTCGGTGCGCTGCTTTGCGCCGGAACTAGCACCCGCACCGACACCGTCTGAGTGGCGCCCGTCGAGAGCACGTTTTTCCCTACGGCAAGCGCAGTCTTCGACGCGAACTTCACGCGAAGAGTGTTGGACACCACGCTGGCCGTCGGCCGATCTGGTGCGTGAGCCGTCACGCGCGCTGTGAGTTGCTTTCCCTGATCACCGGCCACCACTCGGTAGCTCGCGGTCGTGGCGTTCGCAATGTCTACGCCGTTCGCCCGCCACTGGTAGCTGTAGCTCAACTCGGGTACGTTCCACTGCCCCGAACTCACCGAAAGTGCCTGCCCGACCACAGGAGAGCCGCTAATCACGGGCAACGCGGTGTTGCTCGGCGCTGGCAACTGCACGGGGGCACCGGTCTCAACGCTCAGCATTGTGGCGAATCCGGTGTCGCCGAAAACGATGCGCGACAGGTACCGGGCCTTTGGCGCAAGACCCGACCACGACGCCGCCACCGTCGCGGGTACACCCTGCTGGGCGTCGATCACCGACGGCGTGAGGGTTAGCGGTTGCCCGGTGCCCGAGGCCAGGACAAACGAGTTCAGGTCAAACGCCGTGCGGCGCTCGGCGCTATACACAGAAACCGTTATCTCGTAGGTTCCGGCATCCGGGTTCACAATGTCGATACGCTCGTCGGCTGCTCCGGTCGCCGAATTATAGCCGGCGACCGGATTGTCGTTGGCATCCAGCAGGGTAGCCGCGAGGTCGAGATCGACTAGCTGATCGGTACTTTTCAGATCGAAGCGGGCAAAGGGTGTCCCCGCGGGCACTCTAACGCGGTAGTGAAAAACGTCTCCCGAGACGCCCCCGCCGGAATGATCCTTTTCGACCCCACTCGGGTCGGGCAAGCGTTCGCCCGCGGTAAGACCGATCGAGGACACCGTGATCGCACCGGTGCTGCCCGGAACCACCCGGATGGCGGTCGATCCGGCCGTTCCCGTGCCACCCACCTCGCTGGGTGCCTCCAACGCCACCGGACGCACCACGATCGGACTCCGGGCTACGACGTTGCCGCTGGTCCAGCTCAAAGAACCAGTCGAAAATTCACCGAGCGGGGCATCCGTGCGGGCGAAGGTCACCGTGAAGGACTTCGTTTGACCTGCAGCGGTGAAGGCGAGGGTTGCGGGGGCAACCACCGCGGAGATCCCTGAGAGGCCAGCCACGGACGAGGAGAAGGTGCCCGCCTGCGCCGAGGTGACCGTACGGGTGATCGCGCGGGATGCGGTCAGCGCACCGACCGAGATTGAAGCAAGGTTCAACTCGCTCGCATTAATCGGTGCGGGCGAACTGGGCCTGGGCTCGTAGTAGCCGAGCCCGATGAGGTAAGCCAACCAGTCCCGACTGGAATTGCCGTAAATCAATCCCGGGGTGAAAAATGCCGGCGGGTTTACGTGTCCCGCGCCCTGAGCGAACGGGTCGGTTACCGTGTTGCCGGCAGAGTTGACCGTGTCGTAGGCGGTAGTCATCATCACGGATTTGATCTCACCCGGAGTGGCTTTCGGCCGCTGACTCAGATAAAGAGTCGCCAATCCGGCGATGTGCGGTGCCGCCATCGAAGTGCCGCTGAGGAACTGGAAGGTGGCGGCAGCACCTTGAGCGTTAGCCCCGTCGGCGAGAATCGCCACTCCCGGAGCCGTCACGTCGGGCTTCAAAATGTTGCTTCCCTCGGCATCGATCGGTCCGCGTGAGGAGAATCCGGCAACCTGAGGGGTGGGGGCAGTCACGCTGGTTTCGTTGCCCGGTAGAAAGGTAACTGTGGCGCCCGTGGTGGCGGCGTACGCCATCACCTGGGCGCGGTAGGGGGCATCCAGATGCACGGTGGGGATGGCGTGCTGGTCGAGGTCGAGCGAACTGGGGGTGACGTTTAGCAGGATCATCCCGATTCCCCCGGCCCGCAATACCTCGGTTGATTTGTCGACTCGCGCGCTAACGCCCCGGTCACAGACCACTATCTTTCCGGCCGTTTTTTTCGGGTCGAGGCTCTCGGCGAGGCACAGCGTCGGGGAGTCTGTCCCGGCCAATGCCACCGCAGTGGCGTTGACTAGCTCACCGCTCAGCGGGGTGGCGCTCACCGCTCGGTTGACCGTGATCGAGGCGCCGGCGAATTTTTCACCGTTACCCAGTTGCGCGGTCGCTTCAAAGCTCGGAATGGTGGAGGCTGCGACGGTGGTCTCCCACGGTGCGGCATGGTCGGCGGTGGCGGCATCCGGACCGGAATTTCCCGCCGAGGCCGCAACAAATACCCCCGCGACCGCCGCGCCGAGGAAGGCCTCGTCGGTCGGCGAGAACGAGGTGGTGGCGGCTCCGCCGCCGATGGAGTAGTTGAGTACGTCAACGCCGTCCCGGGTCGCGGTATCGATGGCCGCAACTAGGTCGGATGTGGCGCAGCCGTCGTCTTCGGTGGTGCCAGGCACATTTCCGGTCCAGCAGGCTTTGTAGGCCGCGATCTTGGCTGCCGGGGCAACCCCCGAAATGGTTCCGAAGTCTTGGCCGACAACGGTGGCGGCGACCCCCGCGTTTCCGGCGGCGGTAGAGGCGGTATGTGAGCCGTGGCCATCGCCGTCGCGCGGAGACAGGTACTCCCCGTCCGCTGCCGAGCCCCTGTTATCGGCGCCGAAACCGTCGACAAAGTATCGTGCTCCGATTACCTTCGTGTTGCAATCGCTGAGCGAAAATTGCTCTCCGGTTTGGCAGACACCGTTGAAGGTTTTGCCGTCGGCTTTTTTGAACTTGGTTTTCCCGGGTGCCGAATAGAACGGCACGGTTGCGCCACCTCCGCCGGTTGCAAGCGCCGGGCCGGCGAACGAGGGGTTTTCCGGCGCGATGCCGGTATCGATCACGCCCAGCACGACTCCCCGGCCGGCGGCATCCGCTCCACCGATCTTGCTCCACACTCCCCCGGGGCCGGACAGCCCGAGAAATTCGGTCGAAGGCACGGCGGTAACGTGTTGCAGCTCGTCGCGCTGTACCGATTTCACAGACTTCGATTCGGCGAGTTTTGACGCCTGAGCGGCGGTGAGGGTGGTGCTGAAGCCGTTGACAGCAATCGTGTACGAGTAGCGCACGGTGGCGCCTACCGAAGCCGCGACGCGCTTCTGTTCCCCGCCGAGGTAGTTGGTGTAATCGCGCACGACATCGGCGGTGGCATCTAGTTTTTCTCCGCTCGCCGGGGTGGTTTTGGCGAGACCGTGCGTTCCACCCGGGTAGGTAGCTGCGGCATCATCCTTTAAGGTCACGACGTAGCGGCCCGCGGTGAAGGTGGTTTTTTGATCAGAAATTCCGGATGCGGCGGCCGTCGCGCCCTGAGGCGTTCCCGCTGCACGTGCGGGCGAGCCGATAGCAACCAGACTCACGGCGGTCACGCCCGCCGCTGCCAGCGACGCAGCGCTCAGCCCCGCGAGGAATTTTCGCGCAAGCGAAGTGGCGCGGAACGCGCCGGAAGAGGTTGCGTTCGACGGGCGGTAAAGCCCAGAATCCTGCCGGCGTGACGTCATCGTCTAGTTCCGATCAACAAGGGGTGGGTGCACTGCGCAATCCTCATGTCGCGCGCGCTGGGTCCACTCAATCACCCCGACCCCCCATTTCGGGTCAAACCGTTACTCAGACGTGATATTCGGGTAACGAAGCCGCGGCGGGCTGGCTCTATCACAGCGGCGGATGGCGGTGGGCGGCGTCACCGCCGTGCTCAGGTCCCGATGATCCGGCGAGAAACCTGCATAGTCGCTGGCGGCGATGCATCTGTAGAGCGAATGTGGCGCACCCATGCAGGCGACGCGCCGGTGGAACCCGGCATGATTACAGCATCGTTTCTTTTCTCAGTTCAGGAGCACCCGTGGTCACCGTTCGCCTCAAAATTGCCGCCGTTGCCCTCGGCGGTGCCTCCCTTGTCGCGGGTCTTGCAGGCTGCAGTGCGGATGCCGCAACCCCTGCACCGAGCACTGCAGCCGCCACCCCGTCTACCGCATCCAGCGCCGAGCCGACCACTCCGCTTGCATCGGGTACGGCGGGGGCCGGTGCGGGTGTGAGCGCTGGTACCGGTGGCTACAAAGACGGTAGTTACAGCGCTTCCGGAAGCTACAACAGCCCAGGCGGCGAGGAGTCGGTGACCGTCAAGCTAACCCTTCAAGCGGGCAAGGTATCGGCCGTCACCGTAGTGGGAAACGCCACCGACGGTAATGCAGTGCGATACCAGAAAGAATTTTCGGAGGGTATCTCGGCGAAAGCCGTCGGTATGGACATCGCCACCCTCAAGGTCGACAAGGTTGCGGGCTCCTCGCTCACCAGCGGCGGCTTTAACGATGCCGTCGAGAAAATTAAGGCGAAGGCCAACGCCTAGCCTGAGCGAACAGCTGATTTTTACGGCAATCGGCACCGAGTGGCGCATCGACACGCGACGCGCACTCGAACCGGCTGCTGTCGATGCCATCGCTTCTCGAGCAGAGGAGTTTGATCGGGTCTGGTCAAGATTTCGCGAGGACTCCGCGGTGAGTCGCATTTCGCGGCATCCGGGACGTCATACTCTTCCACCGGAAGCCGTCAAACTCTTTGGCCTCTACGAAAAGCTTTACGCGGCAACCGGTGGTGCCCTCACGCCGCTCGTCGGTCGTGCGCTCGAAGAGTGGGGCTACGACGCGAACTACAGCCTGAAACCGCAACCCAGCGTGGCACCAGTGCCACGCTGGGAGGACGCCCTGGAATGGGACGGCACCGCGGTCACCACCTCCGGCTCGGTGGTACTCGACGTGGGCGCGGCCGGAAAGGGCTACCTCGTCGACCTCATCGCGACCGTACTCGCTGCGCACGGGCTCACAGAATTCACCATCGACGCCAGCGGTGACATCCTGCACCGGGCACTGCCCGAAACCGTCGAGCACCGCCTACGGGTGGCGTTGGAGCATCCGCTCGACCCCGCCCTCGCAGTAGGGGTGGCAACTATTTCCGATCGGGCGCTGTGCGCGTCGGCGTCAAACCGCCGAAGCTGGCCCGGGGCGCATCACATCATTGATGCCATCACTGGGCGACCCGCCCATGCCGTGATCGCCGGTTGGGCCGTTGCCGAAAGCTGCCTCGAGGCCGACGGGCTCGCAACCGCCCTTTTTTTCGTGAGCGGCGCGGCCCTCCAGGAGCGCTTCGATTTCGAATTTGTGCGCATGTTCGCTAACGGCCGGATCGAGATATCCGCTGACTTTCCAGGAGAAGTGTTCGGATGATTGCCCTGCTCGACCGACTCACCGCCCGAGTGACCATGTACCGACTCGCGATCATCGTGCTTGCCGCAATCAGCGTGAACGCTCTGGCGGCATCCTTCGGCGGGTTGCTCAGCTTCAGCCCACTGGCTCTGATTTCGAGTGCCGCCGTCGCCCTTGCCAGCACCCTCATTTCCAGTCGAGTAGTGGCTTTGTTGTTTCGCACCACCCCGCATCTGGAATCCTCGATCATCAGTGCGCTGATCCTGTTTCTGCTGTTTTATCCGTCTATCGCCTCCGCCGACCTCACCGCACTCGCGCTTGCCGGAGTGGCGGCGACCGCATCGAAGTATCTGATCGCCTGGCGTGGGCGGCACCTGCTCAACCCCGCCGCGACGGGTGCGGCAGTAGTAGCCCTCCTTCACTTCAACTCCGCGGTCTGGTGGGTGGCATCAAGCGCGCTACTGCCGGTGACCCTGCTCGGAGCATTTGTCATGCTCCAGCGCACTCGGCGGCTGACGATGGCGGCAGCCTTTGTTGCGGTCAGCGCGACCGTGCTGGTGCTGCGGTTTGTGGCATCCGGTGACTCTCCAGGCGCCGCCTTGGCAACCGCTTTTGTGTCTTATCCGATCATTTTCTTCGCCGGATTCATGTTCAGCGAACCCCTCACGATGGCCCCGCGCCGTTGGCAGCAGCTCGCGATAGCGGTCATTGTCGGCGTGCTTTTCGGTCTGGTTGGCGCGGTTGCTCCTCTTGGCCCACTCACACTGTCGTTTGAGGTTGCCCTGTTGGTGGGCAACGCGGTGTCATTTGTGGCCGGTCAACGGCGCGGTATGCGGCTGGAGTTGCGTTCCAAAACTCAGCTGACGCCCACCACCTGGCAATTCGGTTTCCGGCCGGACCGACCGGTGCGTTTTCGGGCCGGACAATATCTAGAACTCGACCTGCCCCATCGCGGTGTTGATCGTCGGGGTAGCCGGCGCACATTTAGCATCTCTTCTGCGCCGGTCGATTCCGAGCTGGTTACCGTGACCCTCCGGATGCCCGCGACCCCCAGCACCTTCAAAAAATCTCTTCTCGCCCTGGAGCCGGGTGCCGTGCGTCGAGCCACCCTCGTAGGCGGCGACTTCCTGTTGCCAAGGAGCCCCGACATCGGGGTGCTGCTGATTGCAGGGGGCATCGGGGTCACCCCATTTCTCAGCCAGCTTGCCGAAGATCGCTCCCGGGGAATGATTCGCGCCGCGACCCTGCTCTTTGTGGCCCGAGGGGCAGAAGATCTGGCGATCATCGCAGGGCTTGCCGATGACGAAGTTCTGATCATCAGCCCCACAAAACCGGAGGCGCTACCAAACCGGTGGCGGTGGCTCGGTGCCGAACGGATCTCCGCACCGCTGCTGGTGCGGGAGATTCCGGATGTAGCGAACCGTGCCGTTTTCGTGTCGGGGTCTCCAGCGATGGTGCACGCGGTGAAATCTGCGGCGCGGCGGGCCGGAACGCAGCGAATCGTCAGCGACTACTTCTCCGGCTATTGACTCGCGTTCTTCTTCGTCACCCGCTGCCGCCTGAACTGCCGCGGCTTCTTGCGGGTGATGCTTAAATTCAATCTTCCCGCACGTTCGACCGTCACGCTATACGATTAAAGCTCACGCGATTGAGGTGTCGGAGCATGCAACAGCCCCCCCACGATTTCGGCAGCGAACCGGTGGGCGAGGTCTCCGCCGGAGCCGAATTGCCAACTGACGACGGAGACTTCGCGGCGAAAACACGCACCGAGCCCAATGCGCCACCCGATGCCGACGAGGCCCCGCACAGCGAGAACACCTCCCCGGCCGGCGCTGGCGCGAGCCCTGTTTCAATGACAAAAGGCGAGGTGTTTTCTCCGCAGCGGGCGCTGGAAGCCGTCGGCGATCGGTGGAGCCTCCTGATCATGCGCGAAGCGATGTTTGCCGGCACCACCCGATTCGACGATTTTCAAAAGAAGTTCGACGTAGCGAGCGACATTCTCGACGCGCGGCTGTCGGCGTTTGTCGGTGCCGGTCTCATGGAAATTCGAAGAATCTCAGGTGCCGGGGATCACTTTCAGTACGCGCTCACGACCCGAGGCAACAATCTCGAACCGGTGATCATCGCCCTCTGCATCTGGAGCGATGGTTGGGGAGTTAATCCGGGGCCAGCGGTGCCCTTCGAACACGATCAGCAAATTGCCGCAGCGTTGAGCGGTTCAAACGAAAGACCCGAACCCAATGAGGCGCGTCAGAACGCGCAGCGGGAGTCGCTGCAGACCGAAATCTGTTTGTTGAAGGGCTTCACTGTCAAGGTGGGAGGCAAGCCCCTCGATTCGTTGGCCGCCGGGTCCCAACGCCTGTTGGCATTTTTGGCGCTGCACGACACCGCGGTGGCTCGCGGCACCATGGCCGGAACCATGTGGCCGGATTCCTCGGAACAGCGTGCCGGAATCAGCCTGCGCTCGGCGCTCTCCCGCCTCGACACCCCGAGTCGTAACACCATCCTGTCGGCCTCAGCCGGGCTCAGCCTGATCGATAGCGTCGAAGTCGACTTGCGCGAGGCTCAGGCCATCGCCGCTCGGCTACTGAGACCCTCCGGCGAAGTAACCGACGCCGATTTGAGTTCGAGAGCACTTGGTCTGCTCTCCAGCGCGCTGCTACCGGATTGGTACGACGACTGGGTGATCGCCGAGGCGGAAGACTGGCGGCTGCTGCGAATGAACGCTCTGGAAGCACAGTCCGCGCTGCTGCTGAAGCGCGGCCGCTTCGCCGATGCCTCGAGGGCTGCGCGCGCCGCAATTAAGGCGGAACCGCTGCGGGAGAGCGCGACCGCCAGCCTCATTCGAGTGCACCTGGCCGAGGGTAATCAGTCAGACGCGCTGCGGAATTTCGAGCGCTACCGAGAGTTACTGCGCACCGTTCTGGATTTGGAACCCACCTCGTTGCTAACGGATTTAGTAGCCCGAATCCATCGAACTTAGCGCCTCAGGCGAATAAAGCAACGGACGCCCTGCCTCCCTGGGGAAAGCACGGCGCCCGTTGCGGGTAGATCACCGCACTGGTGATTCTGCTAGGCCAAACGCACGGCGAGGTTGCGATCAAGGGTCGCAAGAAACTCCTCGGTGGTCTGCCATGCCTGGTCGGGTCCAACCAGCTGAGCGAGGTCTTTGGTCATCGCTCCAGCTTCCACCGATTTGATCACGACGTCTTCAAGCGTGGCGGCAAACTCGATCAGGGCCGTGTTGTTATCGAGCTTTCCACGGTGTGACAGTCCACGGGTCCAGGCATAGATCGATGCGATCGGGTTTGTGGAGGTGGGCTTGCCTGCCTGGTGCATGCGGTAATGGCGCGTTACCGTGCCGTGCGCCGCCTCGGCCTCAACGGTCAGACCGTCGGGAGTAGAGAGAACGCTCGTCATGAGGCCCAATGAGCCGAAGCCTTGGGCCACCGTGTCGGACTGCACATCGCCGTCGTAGTTCTTGCAGGCCCAGACGTAGCCGCCCTCCCACTTCATCGCCGAGGCGACCATGTCGTCGATGAGGCGGTGCTCGTAGCTCAGGCCAGCTGCCGCAAATTTATCAGCGAATTCGGCGTCGAAGACCTCTTGAAAGATGTCCTTGAAGCGACCGTCATAGGCCTTCAAAATCGTGTTCTTGGTGGAGAGGTAGACCGGGTAGTTGCGGTCAAGACCGTAGTTGAGGCTCGCGCGGGCAAAGTCCACGATCGATGCATCCAGGTTGTACTGCACCTGAGCAATGCCGTCTCCGGGCGACTGGAACACCTCGAATTGCTGGGGCTCGGAGCCATCATCCGGTGTGAAGCTGACGCTCAGTGTGCCCTTGCCGGTGAACCGGAAATCGGTGGCCCGGTACTGGTCGCCGAAGGCGTGGCGACCGATGATAATCGGCTTGTTCCAGCCCGGTACGAGACGCGGGATGTTGGAGATGATGATCGGTTCGCGAAAAATCACGCCGCCGAGAATGTTGCGGATCGTGCCGTTGGGACTCTTCCACATCTTCTTCAGGCCGAACTCTTCGACCCGCGCCTCGTCGGGGGTGATCGTGGCGCACTTCACCCCAACACCGTGCTTTTGGATTGCGTGAGCTGCATCGATCGTGACCTGGTCGTCGGTGGCGTCGCGGTTTTCCATGCCGAGGTCGTAGTACTCGAGGTTGATGTCGAGGTACGGGTGGATCAGGGTGTCCTTGATTGCCTGCCAGATTATGCGTGTCATCTCGTCACCGTCGAGTTCTACGACGGTTCCGTCAACGGTGATCTTCGACAACATGGTCTCCTTGAGTGCTTGGGCGGCGGTGCCGGATTCAGCATACTCGTCTCGCAAAACTATCTTGACATCGAGATACTTATTCCAGTGCGACGGTGCCGATGGCCGAAATCTAGGCGATGCGTACCTTGGCGGCTAACCTGACTGCATGGCTGATCTGAAACTTGAAGCATTGTCGGCAAAAAACATCGTCGCCGCAAACACGCTCACGCTCAAACCCGGCCAAGAACAGTTTGTAGCCCCGGTTTCGCATTCAATTGCCGAGGCCTACGTCAACCCGTCGACGTCGTGGCCGCGGGTGGTTGTAGACGGCGATGACGTGGTCGGTTTCATCATGGGAAACTTCGACCCCGACGCCCACGATGACGAATTCCGCAGCTGTATCTGGCGCATCAATGTTTCTGCAGAAGCCCAGGGTCGAGGCATTGGAAAGTTTGCGGTGTGGGCACTGGCCGAGGAGGCGCGTTCCCGTGGCTTCGAGCGGGTCACGGTGATGTGGGAATCGGGGGAAGACGGTCCGGAAGAGTTTTTCCTGCGAATCGGTTTCACCATTATTGGCCAAACCCAGTACGGGGAAAACATCGGGGCGTTGCAGCTCTAGCTCACCGCCTGGTAACCGGCTGATTTATTGCGGGCTGATTTTTCGCGGGCACCGAATCTTCGGCATCCCGCCTCGAGCGCCTGGGATGTGCTCCCGGTCCCCGTCGGGGCGGGTTAGGGGACCGGGAGGGGAGCCAGCACCGGGGCGCCACAGCCTCCGGTCTCTACGGTAAGTGAGCCGATGGCAGCGCAGCAATGGCAAAAACCACTAAACCAGCGAATCCCGCCACGCCGCGTGGAGTTTTGCGAATCGTCCGGTGCCGGAAATGAGCTCTCTTGGGGTTCCGTCTTCAACGATCCGGCCCGATTCCATCACCAGCACGCGGTCGGCAATGGCGACCGTCGACAGGCGGTGAGCGATAATTAGCGCCGTGCGACCGGCGAGCAGCGTGGTGAGGGCCTCCTGTACGAGACGCTCGCTGGGGATGTCGAGCGAAGCGGTTGCTTCATCCAGAATCAGCACCGCTGGGTTGGCCAAAAAGGCTCGGGCGAAGGAAATGAGTTGGCGTTGCCCGGCGGAGACACGCCCGCCGCGTTTGTTCACCTCGCTGTCGTAGGCATCCGGGAGGGCCTGGATGAAGCCGTGTGCGCCAACCGCCGTTGCCGCGGCAATGATTTCTTCGCGGGTGGCATCCGGCTTACCGAGCGCAATATTTTCGGCGACGGTTCCGGAGAACAGGTAGGCCTCCTGGGTCACCATCACAATAGCCCGGCGCAGGTCTTTAGGATGCAGCCGGCGCAGGTCGACGTCGTCGAGCAGCACCTGGCCGTGGCTCGGGTCGTAAAAGCGAGCAATCAGTTTGGCCAGCGTCGACTTGCCCGCACCGGTTGCCCCGACCAGCGCCACCACCTGACCCGCGGGAATCTTGAGCGCGAGCCGCGGTAAAATCAGGGTCTGGGCGGAGTAGCCAAACTCCACGTTGGCGAAATCGAGTTTGCCTCGGGCCTGCCAAAGGTCGATCGGATCTTGCGGATCGGGTACCCCGGGGGTTTCCTCTAACACGCCAGAAATTTTTTCTAGCGCCGACGCCGCCGACTGATAGGAGTTATAGAACATCGCCATTTCTTCGGCGGGTGCAAAGAATTGCCGCGTGTAGAGCAGCGCTGCCAACAGAACACCGATTGCCAGCGACCCGTCGGCCACGCGCAACCCGCCCAGCAGCAGCACCACCGCGAGGGCTACATTGCCGATGAGTAAAAGTCCCGGCTCGAACACACCAAATAGCTGGATGACGCGGGCGTTCGTGGCCCGGTAGGTCTCGGTGAGCGCGGCGAAGGTGCGCGCATTTTGTGGTTCTTTGCGAAACGCCTTCACCGCCCGAATTCCGGTCATCGTCTCCACAAATTGCACGATGAGCCCGGCCGAGGCCACCCGGGTTTCGCGGAACCGCTGGCGTGAGCGCACCTGAAACCAGCGGGTGAGGGTGGCTAGCGGAAGCAGGAAAGCGCAAAGTACGAGTCCGCTTCGAAAGTCGAGGCTCACGAGCGCCACGGCCACGAGTGTCATGTACAGCGCACCCTGAACGAGCTGGTTGATTCCGGAGTCGAGCAATTCCCGGATGGCGTCGAGGTCACTGGTTTGCCGGGCAATGATACGACCCGAGGTGTAGCGTTCGTGAAATTCGAGGCTGAGCCGCTGGGTGTGCAGAAAGACGCGTTTGCGGAGGTCAAGCAGAATCGCCTGACCAATTCGCGCCGTCAACACCGTGTACCAAGCGATTAGTAGCGCACCGGCAACACCCGCGACCAGATAGATCGCCACCGCGCCGATAAGAGGTACGGCGTTACCGCGCAGCAGCGCGGGCAAGCCGGTGTCGATACCGTAGGCGATGATCGCGGGGCCGGCGACCAGTGCCACGGTGCTCACCACCACGACCCCGAGGGTCAGCGCGAGTTTTGCACGCATCGGGCGGGCGAGGGATGCGAGCAGCCGCAACGAGCGGGCACGAATCTGCTTGCTCTCCGCCGCGGTGAAGTCGCTACGCTCCTCGCCCTGAACCCCGGACACACTCATTTCTCACCTCGGTGCGAGATCCGCTCGCGCGATTGCTGTTCGAGCGATTGCTGTTTGCGGGATTGCCGCTCGCGCTCGTCGGCGCGGCGTTCCCGTGCATCCCGGGCTTCCTCGTCTTGCAGACTGGAAATGACGAAGCGATAGTGCTCATTTTGTGCCAGCAGCTCGGAGTGGGTTCCGAGGGCTGTGATGCGACCGCCTTCCAAGAGTGCCACCCGGTCGGCGAGCATCACCGTTGATGGGCGGTGCGCCACCACGAGCGTGGTGGTGGCCGCGAGATCCCGCCGCAGAGCCGCCTGCACGAGAGACTCGGTGTTCACGTCCAGCGCCGAGAGGGGATCATCCAGCACGAGCACCCGGGGGGCGGATGCGACCGCTCGGGCCAAAGCTAAGCGCTGGCGTTGACCACCGGACAGGCTCAACCCCTCCTCCCCCACCATCGTATCGAGCCCCTCCGGCAACTCGAAGACGAAGTGCGCCTGTGCGATCATCAGGGCCTTGGTGAGTTCGCCTTCGGTGGCCTCGGGTCTGCCGAGCAGCACGTTTTCGCGAACGCTGGCCGAGAAGAGTGTGGCGTCTTCGAATGCCATGGCGACCTGCGTGCGCAGACACTTCAGCGGCAGCATCCGGATGTCTACGCCATCGAGCCTGATCGCGCCGCCGGTCACGTCGTACAGCCGAGAAGCGAGCGCGGTGAGGGTGGATTTTCCGCTGCCGGTGATCCCGACCAGGGCCATCGTCTCCCCGGGCACAAGCTCAAGCTCGATACCGTCGAGCAGATCGGCGTGCTGGGGAAGGGAATCCGGGTAACGAAAATGCACCCGATCGAAGGTGAATCTCCCCAGCGATTGGCCGCTCGGCAGAGGACGAGTCGATTCGGGCTGGGCGGGGTCGGGCCGGGCGGGGTCGGGCCGGGCGGGGTCGGGCTGGGCGGGGTCGGTGATGGTGTTGGGCTCATCCAATACCTCGAAGTAGCGATCCGCTGCGGTGCGGGTGTCGAAGGTCATCGAGAGCAGAAAACCGATCGACTCCACCGGAAAGCGCAGAACCGTGGCCGTGGCAAAAAACGCCACCAGTTGCCCAACGGTGAGTTCATCGAGCGAGGCGAGCCACACTCCGCCCAGCAGGCATAGCGCGAAAGTCACATCGGGCACGAGCAGTAACCACAGCCAGATTCCGGCGATTGCCCGGGCCTTCTCAATTTCTGTACCCCGCAGATCTTCTGCCTGACCGGCGAATTTGCGCAGCGCATGACTGCCGCGCCCAAATGCCTTCAGCACCCGGATGCCGTGAACCGCCTCCTCAACCGAGGTGGCGAGGTCTCCGGCCTGATCCTGAGAGCGGCGCGCCACCACCGAATATTTCTGCTCGAATAGATACCCGTAAATCCACAGGGGGATCGAGCACACCACAAAGAGGAGCCCCAGCCACACGTTGATCGCGAGCAAAAAAACCAGACCGATGACGATCGTCAGCATGTTGACCACCAGAAGTACAATTCCGAAAGAAATCCAGCGGCGGATTTGGTTGAGATCGCTCATGGCGCGCGACAGCAGCTGACCACTCGGCCAACGGTCGTGGAAACTTACCGGAAGCTGCTGCAATCTTTGGTATAGCGCGTTTCGCATCGCGGCCTCAACGTGCGTGCCCGGCTGCAGCACAAACCAGCGGCGGAGCCAGATCATGCCGGCCTCAAGCACACCGAGCAGGAGAACCAGCGCAACGGGCCACCCGAGCTGCGTGGCATCCCCCTGCTGAAGAGCGCCGTCGACGAGGTGGCGCAGAACCTGCGGAATGCTGAGCGCAACGAGGGCTGCAACGAGGGCGCTGAGGGCTCCGAAGGCGATTCGCGGCAGCGCCGGTTTCACAAAAGGGTAAAGGCGGAAAAGCGATGCGGCGGTGCCGATCTTTGGGCGCGCAGACTCGGCTTTCGGCGATGACGGAACGGTCACGGGGCATCCCTGACTTTGGCAGGCAGCATTCTGCCGGTGATGCGAACGAGTTTTCGCACAGCCTTCAAGCCTAGGCGGCGCACGCGGTGCCCCGCAAGGATGCGGGGCACTGACTCAGCGCACGGTCAACCGGTTCTAACCGAACAGTTCACCCAACCAGTTGTCCCGTTTCTTCTGCTTGCCGCTGCGCTCTGAGGAGCTTTGGCCGCGGAAGTTGTC
The DNA here is from genome assembly GCA_014377425.1 of Microbacteriaceae bacterium. Classification (GTDB taxonomy): domain Bacteria; phylum Actinomycetota; class Actinomycetes; order Actinomycetales; family Microbacteriaceae; genus Marisediminicola. The sequence goes on from JACMPQ010000050.1 coordinate 67,247, forward strand.
ATTGCGCGGACCGGTGGTGGACACCGGCGTATTAAGCAGCTGTGCGCGGTCAACAATTTTGTCGAGCTCTCCGCGGTCAAGCCAAACGCCGCGACACTTCGGGCAGTAATCGATTTCGACCCCACCCCGCTCGGACATGACCAGTTCGGTGGAATCAATTGGGCAGTTCATGTGACCTCCGGTTGAGTAATTGGTTGGGTGAACGGATGGATGCTGCGGCGTCCGGGATGGCGGGGCGAGCTGAAGGCCCTCGCGGCGCTGGGCCTAGTGGTAGAAGTGGCGTTCGCCGGTGAAGTACATCGTCACTCCGACCTTTGTTGCCGCCTCGATGACTTCCTCATCGCGCACGGACCCGCCGGGCTGGGCCACGGCGATGATGCCGGCGTTGAGCAAGATTTCGAGTCCATCAGCGAAGGGGAAGAAGGCATCCGATGCTGCCACCGAACCGGCCGCGCGAGAACCGGCACGATTTACCGCAAGCAGGCAGGAGTCGACCCGGTTGACCTGGCCCATCCCTACTCCCACGGATGCCCCGCCCCGCGCCAAGAGGATGGCGTTGGATTTGACTGCTCGCACCGCTCTCCAGGCGAACTCGAGGTCGGCGAGGATGGCGGCATCGGCCGGTTGCCCGGAGACGAGAACCCAGCTCGCGGAGGAAAAGTTATCGAAGACGTCTGGTTGCTGAAGCAGCAGCCCGCCCGATACCTGACGAAATTCTCGCTCGTCACGGCGGTAATCGGCCGGAAGTTTCAGGAGGCGAATGTTTTTCTTTGCCCGCAGGATGGCAAGCGCAGCGGGTTCGAAATCGGGGGCGACGACAACCTCGGTAAAGATGTCGCGCACCTGCTCGGCCATTGCCACGGTCACGGTGCGGTTGGCGGCAATCACCCCGCCAAACGCCGACACCGGGTCGCATTCATGAGCTCTAATGTGAGCGGTCGCGATGGCGTCGCCGCTGCCTCTGGCCACGGCAATACCGCAGGGCTGCGCGTGCTTAATGATCGCTACCGCCGGCTCGATGAAGTCGTAGGCGGCACGCACGGCACCATCGGCGTCCACGAAGTTGTTGTACGACATTTCCTTGCCGTGCAGTTGTTCAGCCTGAGCCACACCCGGGTGGCTCGAGGTGTACAGAGCGGCACTCTGATGCGCGTTCTCGCCATAGCGCAGCACTTGGCCGAGCTGAAATACACCGAAAACCGTTTCCGGAAAATCGGCCACCGTTTCGGTCGGCGCAGCCTGCGCGGTCGAACCCTGAGGTTTTGAGGCCAGCGTCTCGGCAAAGAACGCGGCCACGGCTGTATCGTACGCCGCGGTCTGGGCGAAGGCGCGAGCCGCGAGGTCGCGGCGCTCGGCGAGGGTGGTTCCACCACTCTTGGCTGCCGCGATAATTTCCGGGTAGCTGTCGGGCGAGACCACGATTGCCACATTGGCGTGGTTCTTGGCTGAGGCGCGCACCATGGCGGGTCCGCCAATGTCGATCTGCTCGACCGCAGCATCCCCGGTAATGCCAGCCGCGACCGTCTCCACAAAGGGGTAGAGGTTTACCACCACGAGATCAAATGACGCAATTCCCAGCGCTTCCAGCTGGGCTTCGTGGTGCCCCAATCGGAGGTCGGCCAAAATTCCGGCGTGAACCGAAGGATGCAACGTCTTGACTCGACCGTCGAGGGATTCCGGAAATCCGGTAATTTCGCTGACCTCGGTTACGGCGTGACCTGCCGCCGCGATGGTCGCTGCGGTGGAGCCGGTAGAGACCATCTCGACGCCCGCGGCGGCAAGGGCTGCCGCAAGCTCCAGTAGACCGGTTTTGTCGCTCACCGATACCAGGGCACGGGTAATTGCTACGACGTCGCGCTCGCGATAGTCGGCGGGGTCGTGGGTGGGTCCGCTCATCGGTCTGACAGCTCCTGAAGGTTGACGGTGTTGTTGGCGATGTCGAGCACGGTCTGCACCAGCAGTTGCCGTTCGACCCGTTTGATGCGATCGTGCAAAGAACTTTCGGTGTCATCCGGTTCAATCGCCACTCGCTCTTGAGCGATAATCGGTCCGCTGTCTACGCCGTTATCGACGATGATTACGCTCGCCCCGGTTTGACGTACCCCGGCTGCAAGGGCATCACGAACTCCGTGAGCCCCCGGAAATTCGGGCAGGTATGCCGGGTGGGTGTTGATGAGCTGCGGCGAGAGGGCGTCGACGAACCCGGGGGGCAGGAGCCTCATGAATCCGCTCAGGATGACCACGTCGGCATCCCAGAGCCGCACCTGATCGAGAAGCGCTGCACCCCAGGCTTCGCGATTTGGGAAGCTTGTGAAGGGAACGGTGAAGGTGGGAATTCCGAAGGCCTCCGCGTGCTCGAACCCGGGAGCATCACGGTCAGCGCCGATGGCGACAACACGCGCGGGGTATTCGGCATCTTCGGCAGCTTCAAGCAACGATCGCACGTTGGAACCACCACCGGAGATCAGAACTACCAAAGAAATCACCGCGCCAGCCTACCGTGAGGCGCTTCGCGACCGACGGCCGGGGGCTCCGAAGATAGCTCCACCGGCGCCCCCGATTGCGGTGCGGCAGACGATGGCAGCGGGGTTATCGGGGATGGCTGCGGTCTGGCCGGGGATGGCAGCTGGATCGGGATTTCGGCGGTGATGGCGTCCGCGGCGAGCGACGGTGATTCCGGTGATGCGCTGGACCGAGGAGGAGCAGCAGGCAGCGGCGGCTTCGGGGTCGGCATCGGCATCGGCGTCGGTTTCGGTGTCGACTGCGGTTTCGGTGTCGACTGCGGTTTCGGTGCGACCTGGGCGGCACGCGCCGCGCGAGCAGCGCGTTCCGGCCGCGCGACTGCGACACCGCGGATATCACTCGAAGTGGCCAGCGCGATTGCCACCGGCAGTGCGACCTCGAGAGCAGACCAGAGTGCTACGAGAAGCCATGGCGGCCCGACATCCGCGAGCCGACCGGGGCCGGCGGCACCGCCGGACAGTGCCGCGAGGGCGCCGAGCAAAACGCCTGCCGTAAGACCGGTCACGCTGCTGACCACGGCGATCCAGCGAATGCCGATGCAGCCCGCAGAAACCAGTCGACCGCGCAGAAAAATTCCGGCGATAAAGCCGGCGAGCACCGGAACAAGCAAGCCGAGGAAGCCGACATTGGCGGCGGTACCGGGAAGTGCTCCGAGGATTGGGATAGCCGGGAGCGGGCCGAGGAGCGTTCCGAGCGGGCTGATCATCGAACCGGTGCCAATGCTGAACCCGGGACCGATGAGCCAGGCGGCGGCCCAGATGATCGTGTTCGGGATGAGGGCGAGCTGGCCGAGTGTGAGCGCCGCCCCGCCGAGAAGTCCTGAGTGCACCCCCTCGTAGATGGCGATGATGGGGGCGTAGTTGGCCGCGAGCAAAACGGCGACCGTGAGGGCGGCGGCAAAAAGCACGAGCGCAGTTGCTGCGATGCCCCCGGTAACGGCAATGAGCACAGCACTACGTGGGCGCGGCACGCGGTCGCGCAACCAGTCATCGAGTCCGGAAAACGAGAGATTAGGCAGCCGGCGAGGTCCGACTCTCCCCGTCGCGAGCGACCTCCACCGCGGGCCACTGCCAATGGCGATGCCCACGGCAAAGACGAGGGTCGGAAGGATGCACCCCCCGATAAGGGAGGGGCGAACAGCCGCAGACACGGCGCTCAGCGAGGCCAACCAAGAGAGCGTACCGAAGACCGCAACCGTCGAGAGTTGGCCAATTCGCAAGTGCGGGGTTTCGCCAATGCGACGCCCCGCCCGCGCACCGAGAAGTGCCGTGATGATGGCAAAAGCGAGCGGAGCCAGGGTGAGCGCAAACGGGGCAGCGGCCCCCGGAAGGCCCAGCACGTTCACCGTTTTGGCATCGAGCAGTACGGAAAGGTTCACTCCGTGACCGAGTAACCAAATATCTACCGCGGCCCGCCAAAACAGCAGCCAATCAACCTGAAGCCCGTATTGAAACGCCCACATCAGGGTGAGTGGAACCAGCGGTATTCCGATTCCGATGCCGACCACAAGCAGCGCCTCAAGGGCGGCAAATAGTGCGGTCAGCTTGCGATTCATACCGCTTCGATTTTAGCGCCGGGTCTGGTGATCCGATCTCCACCCCGCCGCCGGAGTGCAGGCCACGGCCCGAATTCCAGACCCAGGCGTCTGACCCCGGCTCCCGCTCGCGGGCCCCACACAGAATTCACTGATAGCGCATTCAGGGTCGACTTGGCAAGGCTTCGCAGATCGTTTCACCTATTTGCCGATTATCCGAGAGACTAGGGCCGTGAGCGTTTCGGTCTATCAACAGGTGCTGGGTGACGACTTCTATAAGTTGACGCCGCAGCTGCAGCGCTACTTCGGCATGCCCTACGCCGGTTCACACGGTCGGGGCACGGGAACGTACGAAGTCGCCGGTTCAGAACTGCACTGGCTTCGCCCCATCCTTCGACTCTTTGGCTCCCGCAATATTCTGTTTGCCGAACGTGAGCGAGACGTTCCCTTCACCGTGCTCAATCGGCCAGATGGCGACATTCTCCGTGCCACGCGTCTTTTTCACTTCGGCGAAGTAAGCTCCAGCCCCGGTAGCGGCGATCGACTCTCCAGCGCGGCTGCACGACGTCAGGCTTCGCGACGCGCCAAAATGACCACCCGCACGATGGTCGATGAGATGCGCGTAATCGATGGTGTGCTTCACGACTACCTCGGAACCAACAAAGAGTTGGAAGTCACCTTCGACATTGCCGTCTCCGAAGACAAGCTCACCATGACCTCCTCTGGCTCGTGGCTTCGACTCAGTTTGGGTAAACGCCTCTTTCGCTTCAAATTGCCCACGGTGTTGGGCGCACGTGTCGTGTTGACCGAGCGCTGGGAATTAGACCACCAACGTGTCTCGGTAACCCTGACCAACCCGATTTTGGGCGAAATTTTCACCTACCGCGGAACCTTCACCTACGACTGGGTGCGCGACGAAGTCATTCACTCCAGAAATTCCGAGACCGGACGCTAAGCCAGCCCATCGCAGTGGTTTCGCCCGCAAAAAACTAGCGCCAACCGAAGAACGGCCCGCCGAAGCGAGCCGTTCTTCGCTTACTTCTCGCTGATTACAGCGCTGCGAACACCTCGCGCATAATGGCGGCGGTCTCCGACGGAGTCTTGCCCACGCGCACTCCGGCGGCTTCGAGTGCTTCCTTCTTACCCTGCGCGGTACCAGCACCGTCGGAGACGATCGCTCCGGCGTGTCCCATTGTCTTGCCTTCTGGGGCGGTGAAGCCCGCGACGTAAGCCACAACCGGCTTGGTCACGTGGGCCTGAATGTACTCGGCGGCCCGCTCCTCGGCGTCGCCACCGATCTCGCCGATCATAACGATCGCCCTGGTCTGCGGGTCGGCCTCAAAGGCGGCGAGCGCATCGATGTGGGTGGTGCCAATGATCGGGTCTCCACCGATGCCAATCGCGGTGGAGAATCCGAGATCGCGCAGCTCGAACATCATCTGGTAAGTCAGGGTACCCGATTTCGACACGAGCCCGATCGGTCCGGCCTCGGTGATCGTCGAGGGAATGATGCCGGCGTTCGACTTTCCGGGGCTGATTACTCCCGGGCAGTTCGGTCCGATCAGGCGGGTGGTGTTGCCCTTGGACTTGGCGTGGGCCCAGAACTCGGCGGAATCGTGAATCGGAATACCCTCGGTGATCACAATCGCCAGAGCGATTTCGGCGTCAATCGCCTCAAGCACAGCGCCCTTGGCCAGTGCCGGGGGAACGAAGATCACCGAAACATTCGCTCCGGTTGAGATCATCGCCTCGGCAACAGAGCCGAAGATCGGCAGGCTGTGGCCGTCGATCTCCACCGTGGTGCCGGCCTTGCGCGGGTTGACCCCACCGACGATTTTTGAGCCGGATGCCAGCATCCGGCCGGCATGCTTGGTGCCCTCAGAACCGGTGAGGCCCTGGACGATGATGATGGATGTTTCATCGAGAAAGATCGACATGGTTTCTGATCCTCTGTTTTAAGCGTTGGCGAATTCGGCGGCCTTATCGGCGGCCTCGTCCATGGTGTCGACGACGGTGACGAGCGGGTGCGCGGCATCCTTCAGAATCTGGCGGCCCTCGACAACGTTGTTGCCGTCGAGTCGGACCACAAGCGGCTTGGTGGCGGCGTCTCCGAGAACGGCGAGCGCACCGACGATACCGTTCGCCACGGCGTCACAGGCGGTAATGCCACCGAACACGTTTACGAACACGCTCTTGACCTGCGGGTCACCCAGAATCACATCGAGCCCGGCAGCCATGACCTCGGCCGAGGCGCCGCCCCCGATGTCGAGGAAGTTGGCCGGGCGCACGCCGCCGTGGCGCTCACCGGCGTAGCTAACGACGTCGAGGGTGCTCATAACGAGCCCCGCGCCGTTGCCGATGATGCCAACCTCGCCGTCGAGCTTGACGTAGTTGAGGTTCGCTTTTTTGGCCTTCGCCTCGAGCGGGTCCTCGGCGTCGGTGTCGACCAGTGCCTCATGCTCCGGGTGACGGAAGCCGGCGTTCTCGTCGAGGGTAACCTTGCCGTCGAGGGCGACAATTTCGCCGTCTTCGGTCAGTACGAGCGGGTTGACCTCGACGAGCGTGGCATCCTCACCGGTGAATACGGAGTAAAGCTTCACGATGACGGGGGCGATCTTCTCGATCAGCTCGGCCGGGAAGCTTGCGGCCATGGCAATCTCGGTAGCCTTGGCGAGGTCGACGCCTTCTGCTGGGTTGACCTCAATGCGCGCGAGTGCCTCGGGGCGCTCGACCGCCAAAATCTCAATTTCGACACCGCCCTCGAAGCTGGCCAGTGACAGGAAGGAGCGGTTGGCGCGGTCTAGCAAGACCGAGAAGTAGAACTCCTGCGCGATCTTTGCGCCGGCCGCAACCATGACGCGCTTGACAACGTGACCCTTGATGTCTAGACCGAAGATGGCCTTTGAGACCTCTTCGGCGTCGGCTGCGTTGTGGGCGACCTTGGCGCCACCGGCTTTACCGCGGCCACCAATCTTGACCTGCGCCTTGACCACGACGGTGCCGCCGAGGTTCTCAGCCGCGGCGTGCACTTCGGCCGGGCTGTCGGCCACGATGCCCGCGAGCACCGGAACGCCGTATGCCTCGAACATATCTCTGGCCTGATATTCGAATAGGTCCACGCTGCTGTTCCAATCCCTGAGGGGTATCTGTCGGTGCCGCTGGCTCGACGTCAAGTACCTCGACGTCGAGAGAGTTTGGCCACCTGAACTCTACCCGGCTCCCCCACTTTCCCTGCTCGCCGGATGACCGCTGGCGGCCCTGGGGCGTTCGCCGCGATTATTCAGCGGCGACGACCCGGCGTTCGACGATCACACGCGTTGTTATCCTCATTGACGCTACTGCGAAACGACGACTTCGGCTCCGTGCGGGTGGTGCTGTGCTTCGCCGTTGCGAATCTTCCCCTCCCCCCGGACGGGCGTCACTATTCGCAGCGCAGTTTTAGTGTGACCGCTTGGGGACGCGGCTGGCTGAATTTGCGCCCGGTGAATAATGATTAGCGCTGGGCGACAGACCTCAGAACAATGTTCAGAAACCGTACAGCTAAATTTCAGTAACATACAAAAACTGCAGCTTTCCGGGGGGGGAGACACAATGTCGATGCGTTTTGAGACTCGCACTCAGCCGCATGGGGAGCGCTTGGAGTATTGGTCAGAGACTTTGGCCTCGCACTGGATGCCAGTGCATTTTGACCCTCGAGACAACTTGGCAGTGATCGCCGGATTGTCCAGTGCGATTCTGGGTGCCGTGCACGCGATCGAGGGCTTTGGCGGCAATCACCTCTATCGCCGAACGGATGCCAAAATAAAAAGGCGGGATCCAGACTGTCTTACCCTGGCGCTGCCGTCCGTTGGATCGCTCATCGTTGAACAAGACGGCCGACAGTCGATCGTGGAGAGCGAGCAGATGGTTTTTATCGACAGCTCGCGACCATCCCTCATCGCGATGCGAGTTCCTTTCCGCTGGCAAATAGTTGCGATCCCGAAGTCGGCGCTGCGGTTGACCGCCACGCAGTTGAAAAGCATCACTGCTATCCCCCTTACGGGCACCGGTGGGATCAACCGGGTGGTGCAGGAGGCGATTCGAACAATGGTTTCGCAAAGCACCGAGTTGGAAAAAGACACGGAAGTCGAAAGGATCGGCGGTCACGCCATCGACCTGATTGCCACCCTCATCAACTCCGCCTTTGCGCGGGAGGTTTCGGTGAGCGGCAGGAGCGCCGTCCTTCGCGAAACGGTGTTGGCGTTCGTGCGTCGCCGACATTCCGATCCGCTGCTGAACCCCGCCCAAATCGCTCACGCCCACCAAATTTCCCTGCGTACCCTGCACAGCGCTTTTACCGCTGGGCCTTCCCTGATGGAAACCGTCCGCACGCTACGACTGGACCTTGCCCGAACCGATTTGAGCAACCCGCGGCTTTGCCACTTGAGCATTGCGCAGATAGCCCACGCCCACGGTTTCGCGTCGGCATCCGACTTCTCTCGAGCCTTCCGCACGAGGCACGGAACCACCCCCAGCGAGTATCGCGATCTTCCTCCGACCGAATCGCACCCCAATCAGTTCGGTCAACTACCGTCGAGAATATGAAATCTCCCCGGCGCGCGGCAGACATCGGCGGCGAAGCGGCCCTGATTGCCGGCGGCGCCAGAGCTATTTTGCTGCAGCTCGCCAACCCGGCCATAGGTCATTCGGTGGCCGTGCACAGCGATTTTGCAGCGCATCCCACTCGCCGGCTAGTAAACACCCTCAGCTATGCCTACGCGCTGATTTACGGCACCGCAGCTCAGATCGCCGCGGTGCAGGCCATGGTCAACCGCGCCCATCTCCCGGTGCAATCCTCCTTCGGCGAGACTCCCGCCTACACCGCCCGTGACCCGCAGTTGCAGCTCTGGGTCGCTGCCACCCTTTACGACACCGCGGTGACCATGCACGAGAAAGTGGTCGGTCCATTAACCGCGGCCGACCTCGACCAGATCTACGCCGACTACGCCATTATTGGCACCGCCCTGCAAATGCCCGCCGAGCTGTGGCCGAGCGACCGGGAAGCGTTTGCCCGCTACTGGGCCACCGCGCTGGGCCAGCTGCGGGTGGATGACACGGTGCGGCGCGTTGCGCGCCAGCTGCTGCATCCGTCAACCGGCCCACTCTGGCTGCGCGCCGGAATGCCGCTGGCCCGACTGATCACTGGGGGGCTCCTCCCCGACACCCTGCGGGCTGACTACCGGATGCCGTGGAGCGTGAAGCGACAACGCCGATTCAACCGCGCCGTGCGGGTATTGGCGGCGCTTAACCGGGTACTTCCGCGCGGGTTCCGGGAATGGCCGAAGCGGCGACTGCTGGCGAAACTGGGCTGAGCGGGCCCGATTGGTTGGCCTGGTTGGTTGTCAAGCTGGCCCGTGCCGCAGCTGGGATCAGGAGGTCGGGGCCGAGGGTCCGGGCCGAGGGTCCGGGCTTGAGCGGGTCTGAGCAGATGGGCTCCCGCGACCGTCTCGGGCGGATCGGCCCGGCCGGGCTGGATAGTCTGGCCGCATGTTGACCGTCGCACTCGGGCTTGCCGGAGCCCTCATTTTCGGCGCATCCGACTTTCTCGGCGGGCTCGCCGCCCGCGCCACCACGGCGCTGCGCACCACGCTGATTTCGTTCACCGCGGCTCTCGCCGTGACCGTTGCCGTGCTGCCGTTCACCGGCTCGGTGTGGTCGACCTCCGCAGTCTGGCTGGGGTTACTTGCCGGGGTCGGCGGTGCCGGAGCGCTGTTCTTGCTCTACGCCTGCCTGGCCATCGGCCCGATGAGCACGCTGTCACCGATCACCGCCCTCGTGGCGGCGGTTGTGCCCATCATCGTCGCCCTCGCCACCGGGGAAAAGCTCGCGGCCCTGGGACTTGCCGGACTCGCGGTGGCCCTTATCGCCGTAGTGCTGATCGGGTTCGTACCCGACAAGAACGCGCAGCGCGCCTCGCTCAAGGCCATTCTGATGGCGATCGGATCGGGAACCCTTATCGGCAGCTATCTCATTCTGATTCATCGCACCCCCAAGGATTCCGGCATCATCCCGCTGGTCGCCGATCTGGCCTCCGGCACCGTGGTGACCGCTCTCGTGATGCTCGTGCTGTATTTCGCCCGCCCCACATCACGCCCGGTGGCCCTGCCCTGGAGAGCCGGTCTGTGGTTTGCGATCTGGTGCGGGGTGACCCAAACGGTCGGCAACATTTTTATCGTGATCGGGCTGCACATCGGCAGCCTCAGCGTAATGGCGGTGCTCAACGCGCTGTATCCGGCGGGCACGATCATCTTGGCGGGCTTCGTGCTGAAGGAGCGGGTGACCCCGTTGCAATGGGTGGGTCTGGTGTTGGCGATCGTGGCGGCCGGGATGCTGGCGCTCGCGAGTTAGCGGGCAGGCGCGGCTCGGGCTCCGCCCACCGACACCGCCGGTTTTCTGTTCTCGGATGCCGCGATCGACTGGATCGAGGCGACGGCCAACGGAGAGACGCCCGAGGCGCCCACCGCGTAGCTACAGTTTTTCGATCGGCGCGATCTTGATCAGCAGTCGCTTGCGCCCCGCCGAATCGAACTGCACCTCGGCCACGCTCTTGGTGCCGACACCGCTCACCGAGCTGACGCGTCCCTCGCCGAAGTCGACGTGCTTGATCCGATCTCCGGCCTTGAGGGTGAGTTCACCGTTGTCGCGCACCGTGTTGGTGACGCCGCTCGTCCACTCGGTTTTCGGGCGTTCCGCGTTGCGCTTCGCCCGTGCCAGAGCGGTAGCTCCCGGTCCGCTCGGCGGTCCGGAATAGCTGGCGCCGCCGGTGAATGCACCGATTCGGTCGTTGCCGCCGTCGCCACCGTCGCCGGAGCCGCGTGCCGCGGCATCCGCTCCGAAACCGACCCGGGAGGTGACGGCGCGTGGGGAGCCACCCCGGGCGGCCATCCCGGCTGCCTGCCGCCAGTCGATGAGGTCGCCGGGAATCTCCTGAAGGTAGCGGCTCGGCATTGCCACGGTCACCTCACCGAACTGGGCACGGGTCATCGCCAGCGACAGGTAGAGCCTGCGGCGGGCGCGGGTGATGCCCACGTAGAAGAGCCGGCGCTCCTCGGCCGGACCGCCGGGCTCATTTGCCGACATCCGGTGGGGCAAAAGGTCTTCTTCGAGCCCGGTGAGAAAGACAGCCTCGTATTCGAGGCCCTTGGCGGTGTGCAGGGTCATCAGCGAGACGGTGCCGCTGGCGTCGTCGATGTCGTCGGCGGCGGCCACGAGCGCGGTTTCGGTGAGGAAGTCGATGAGGCTTCCGGCCGGATTGTTCTTCTGGAACTCCTTGGTCACCGCCACAAGCTCCTCCACGTTCTCGGCGCGGGCTTCATCCTGCGGGTCGCGGGTGGCGCGCAGTGCCTCGATGAACCCGGTCTTGCTCAGGAGCGTGGTGAGAACGTCGGCGACCGGGGCGGTGTCGACGGTCATCCCGATGCCGTCCAAGATGGCCACGAGCGACAGAATCGCGGTCGCAACTTTTTGCCCGAGACCGAGCTGGTCGGCCATACGCATGGCCTCCCGCAGGGTCACGCCTTCGCGGTCAGCGTAGCTCTGCAGCGCCGCCTCGGTGACCTTGCCGATGCCGCGCTTGGGGGTGTTCATGATGCGGCGGAGCGCGAGCGGGTCGGCGGGGTTGGCGACCGCGATGAGGTAGCCCATCGCATCCTTGATTTCGGCGCGTTCGTAGAATTTGGTGCCGCCGAGCACGCGGTAAGGCAGCGCGGAGCGGATGAAAATTTCTTCCAGCGCGCGGGTCTGGGCGTTGGTGCGATAGAAGACCGCCATATCGCGGTACTGCATTCCCGCCTGGTGCAGTGTGGTTACCTCGTCGGCGATGAACTGCGCCTCGTCGTGCTGGCTGTAGCCGGTGAAGCCGGTGATCTTCTCGCCGTCGCCGATGGTGGTGAACAGCTTCTTGTCTTTGCGGTCGAAGTTGTTCGAGATCACGGCGTTTGCCGCGGTGAGAATGTTTTGGGTGGAGCGGTAGTTCTGCTCGAGCAACACCACCGTGCTGTCGCGGAAGTCCCGCTCAAACTCGACCATGTTGCGAATATCGGCACCGCGGAAGGCGTAGATCGACTGATCGGAGTCACCCACCACGGTGAGGGATGCCGCGGGAATCGTTCCGGCATCGTCCCGGCGACTGGCCCGGAAGTCGCCCGCGGTCTCAACGGCGCTGGCGACGCCGGCATCAACCGGGCGGGTCAACTCGCGGATGAGGGCGTATTGGGCGTGGTTGGTGTCCTGGTATTCGTCGACCAAAATGTGCCGGAAGCGTCGCTGGTAGAGCGCGGCCACGTGCGGAAACGCCCGAAACAGGTACACCGTCTGGCCGATGAGGTCGTCGAAGTCAAAGGCGTTGGCGCTTGCCAGGCTGCGGGTGTACTGCCGAAAGATTTCGAGGAACATTCGCTCGGCCGGGTCGCTGAAGTTGGCGGTGCGGGCGTAGCTTTCCACGTCTTGCAACTCATTCTTGAGCTTGGAGATACGCCCGGATGCCGAGCTGACGGTGAACCCGTAGGTGTCGGCCGCGAGCTCCTTGATGATCCGCTTGACCAGCGCCTTGCTGTCGGCGGAGTCGTAGATGGTGAAATTTTTGGTGAACCCGAAGTGCTCGGCCTCGCGACGCAAAATACGCACGCAGGCGGAGTGGAAGGTGGAGATCCACATACCCTCGGCCTGCCCGCCGACCAGCGACTGCACGCGTTCGCGCATTTCGGCGGCGGCCTTGTTGGTGAAGGTGATCGCTAAAATCTGGCTCGGCCAGGCCTCGCCGGTTTCGAGCAGCCCGGCGATACGACGGGTGAGCACGCTGGTCTTGCCTGACCCGGCACCGGCCACGATCAACAGCGCCGGCCCCCGATATTGCACCGCGATGCGCTGCTGCGGGTTTAGCCCGTCGAGGAGGCGGGAGCGCGTCGGTTCGGCCGGGTCCAGGATGAAGGTCATATCGGGTCAATTCTAGGCGCGGGCACCGACACAGCTGGGCTGGGCCGTGTGCTGGGCCGTGCCGGAGGGGCTGGGCTGGGCCGTGTGCGCGGTCCCGCACCGCCAGCATCAGATACCTGGGTAAATCTAGGCTTCGGACCCTGCCACACTGGCACCGTGACCGAGAAGACGCGACATCCTGCTGTATTCCTCGCCGCAGCGATGATTCTCACCGTTGTTGCCCTCACCGGATGCGCTGGCCCAACAGTTGTGCTGGGAGAGATTATGGTCGGTGGCGGCGGCACGAGCATGTCCCCGAGGGTGGGCGGTGCGTCCTTTGCGTTGAGCGGCGGCGGCACGATCGTGGGCACGGATGCGTGCCTGTACAAACTTTCGGTAACCAATGACGGTGCCACCGCAGTAGCGTTCGCGCCGCCATCTTTTAGCGGGCCATCCTTCACGCCGGCGACTCTCAGCGCTGTCACGACAGCGACCGCGGATGCCGTGGGAACCCCGATCATGCTGATGGGCGCCAACTGGCCCGGCGACAAGAACAAGCTCGCTCTCGCGGCCGGCGAATCTTCTACCGTCGTCATCGCCTACCCCTGCGGCACCGTCTACACGCGCACGGACTATTTCAGAATCGCGGCGCTGACCGCCCCAAATGACAAGAAAGAGCCGCTGCTTCGCATCCGTATGAGCGACTTTCGGGACCTCAAGCCGCTCGACCCCCTGGACTGAGCGGCGCTCGGTTGGGTCGGCCTCTCGTTCGCGCCGACTCTCGTTCACGCCGACTCTCGTTCGCGCCGAATCTCGTTCGGTCACTCGAATTCTGCAGCAGGAGAAACGACACGAGCGTTCACTGCACTTCTGACCGAGCGGTCAGCGATCCCGCACCGCCAACACCAGATCCGGCTGGTCGGCGAACACCCCGTCGACGCCTGCGTTGAGCAACTGCCCGAACTCGCGCGCCCACTCGCCGTACTGCCCGTTCGCGCCGCGCGGGCCGCGCTGACCCGAGGCCCCAGCATCCGCTGCTCCGCTACTCGAGCGGTTCTGTGCAAATAGGTACGCGTTTTCGGCTCTAAGCGTCCAGCAGAACACCGTAAGGCCTGCGGCATGAGCTCGGGAAACCAGGTTGGTTGCGACGAGCGTGCCGGCGGCATCCGGTTGCAGGATCAGATCTTTGTCGACGCTGATGCCCGCGATTCCGGAGTCGGCGAGCGCCGTCAGCCCCGCGTTGGTAAGGGTGTCGGCGTAGGGCAGATTCGGCGCATCGACCGGAGCGCCGGAGGCTTCGAGCAGGTAGATGGCGGGGGCGGTGACTCCGGCCGCACGCGCCGCCCTAAGCGCCGACAGCTCGAAGCTCTCGACGGTGAGGCGCGGGTCCTCCGTCCAGCCGGCCTCGGCAAGCTCCGCCGCGAACAGTCGCGGCAGATCGAACCCGAATGATCGAAAGTAGGCCACGTGCTTCAGTTCGGCGACCAGTCGCACGGGGCGCTCGGCGGCATCGAGCAACGCCAATAGATCGCTGAAACGCAGCATCGGATACCACCCGTCAAACGCCGCGCACCGTGCGCGTAACGACGGAAGCGGTTCGATCGCGCGCAGGGTCGCAAGCTCCGCCCAGCTGAAGTCTTCGGTGAACCAACCGGTGAGCGCGTGCCCATCAACGGCCTTGGTGGTGCGCCGGCTCTCGAATTCGGGGCGATGCTCGACATCCGTGGTCGTGGAAATGTCGTTTTCGTGCCGGATCACGAGCACCCCGTCTCGGGAGAGAACGAGGTCGGGCTCCACGGCATCTGCCCCGAGCGCGATGCCCAACAGAAATGCCGCGGCGGTGTGTTCGGGGCGGTAGCCGCTGGCACCGCGGTGGGCGATCACGAGGGCGGTAGAGGCAGTCACCCCCACAGGCTAGCGAACGCGAATTACGGGTCGGGGGCGTCGCAACGTGTCGCCGGACCGAGTCGCCGCCGAAGACCCCGTCTCACAACCGAGGCACCACGAAGACCTCACCTCGCAACCGAGGCGCTGCCTACGGTGCCAGCACCGGAAGCTGCAGGCAGGAGGCACGGTCGGCCTCACCACTGAACCACACCGGATTCGCCAGCTAGCAGTGTTCGCTCCAGGCACCCGTCGCTGGCCCAGCGAATCGTTACTCGAGCCCCGTAATATAGACAGACGTTCGTTCATATGAAAGAGGAAACGATGGCTTCATCCAATCCCGTCTTCAACAACTCCCCGGCCTTCTCGGAGCGCCCGGGCAAGGCTACGGAAATCTACCGGCCCACACCGAACCTCAGCGCTGATCAGCTTTCCGAGCTGTACAACCGCCCGGCGGCCACCTCCACCGATACCGACCGCATGACCTACGAAGACACGATCGTGAAGACCGTTATTTCGTTCGTCATTTTGCTCGTCGGCGCCGGAGTCGGCTGGTTCATTCCCGTCCTTGCGCTGCCCGCCGCGCTGATCGGATTTGTTCTCGCACTGGTGAACATCTTCAAGAAGAAGCCATCCGCGGGTCTCGTCTTGGCCTATGCCGCAGTGGAAGGCATCTTCGTCGGTGGCATCACGGTGTTCTTCGAATCCCGCTACCCGGGAATTGCCGTGCAGGCCGTTATGGGAACGTTCGTGGTGGTTGGTGTGACCCTCGCACTGTTCGCCAGCGGCAAGATTCGCGCGTCGAAGAAGGCCACCAAAATCTTCCTTATCGCCATGGTGGGCTACCTGGTGTTCTCGGTGCTGAACCTGGTGCTGTCGCTGACCGGAGTCATCAAAACCGAAAATGGCCTTCGCGGCATTGACATCCCCGGAACCAATATTCCGCTCGGCGCAGTCATCGGCATTCTCGTGATTGTTATGGCCGCGTACTCGCTGGTGCTGGACTTCGATAGCATCCAGCGCGGTGTCCAGCGGGGCGCCCCACGCGTCTACGCCTGGGCTGGCGCATTCGGCATCATGGTCACCGTGGTTTGGCTCTATCTCGAGATCCTGCGTCTGCTGTCAATTCTGCGCGGTCGCTAAACTCGGCTTCTAAACGGTCTGCCTTCCGAGACGATGGCGGCAACACGTCTCATGCCCGGAAGGCAGACCCTCAATGATCACCCTCACCCAGGATTCCAGCGGCTTTGTTCGGATGAATCGACATTTTCCGAACGCCGCCAGCATCGCCATCACATTCACGGATGGTTCGACCGCGGTTGTTTCCGGCCAGCGACTCAACGCCGTCTACGACCTTGCGCAGAACGAATTTCGCGCCACCAACGGCCTCGACGCCAAAGGGTTCTCCCGGACGCCGGCGAAAACCGTGCAGCCGAAGAACAAAATCGCGTTCGTTTCAGTGACCCCGGGGAAGTTCCAGAGTTGAGACTTTATCGGCCCAATTCGATTTGACTGCTGCAAGACTCGGGGCGCAAAATCAGTCTGATCCGGCGACGGAGGCGCAGATGACGACACCGAGCGAGTCGCTTTTTGTCTGAAAAATTCGATTCCCGCAGCCAGCCGCTCAACGATCGTTTAGAGTTTTGGACTCGAGCGGTCGCGACCCAATTT
Organism: Microbacteriaceae bacterium; assembly: GCA_014377425.1. Lineage (GTDB taxonomy): Bacteria > Actinomycetota > Actinomycetes > Actinomycetales > Microbacteriaceae > Marisediminicola. Next base: position 83,811 of record JACMPQ010000050.1, read on the forward strand.
ATGCCGATGAGCATTGATGTTCATCGCGGGTCGCCACTGAGAGCCCGGCTGACCCGGGCGACCGTGGGATCGGTGGTGGGCCTCACCGCCGTCGGACGAAACCATGTACACGTCCGCTCACGTCTCAATGTCGCCGCAGCAGACCCCGACACCCTCCAAGTTGCGATCTCTTCGTCTCCGGGGATTACCGTGATCGAACAGGATGGCCGCCAAGCCACGCTGGGCGTGGGAGAAATCCTGCTATTTGATAGCTCGCGCCCCTACCGACTCATCTCCGAAGATAACTTCGATCTTCAGGTGTGGGCGCTTCCGAAGTCATTGCTACGCCTTACCAACCATCAGTCGCAGCAAATTACCGCCATGCCGCTAGTTGGGCGCAGCGGAATCGCGGGAATTGTTCATCAATTCCTTCAGAGCACAATGGTAAACAGTTCAGCACTCGAGTTGGATTCGCAGGCGGATGCCGTGGGTGAGCACTTAGTAAATCTGGTCGGCACTCTCATCCAGTCCGCCTTCGGCAAGATTATTGACACCCCAGACCCCTCGTCGCTGCTTCACGAGCGGGTGATGTTGTTCATGCAACAACATCATGCGGACGCCACCCTCGACCCGGCCGCGATTGCGCGCGCGCATCACGTGTCTCTGCGAAAGCTGCATGCGGTGTTTACCGGGAACGAGTTGTCTGTCATGGGTTTGCTGCGTAGCCTGCGGCTCGCCTCCGCTTGTCGCGACCTGAATGACGCGCAGTTAGACCTCCTGACGATCGGTGACATCGCGGCCAGCCACGGCTTTCCATCTCTCGCTGGCTTCACCCGCGCCTATCAGATGGAGTTTGGAAAAAATCCCTCCCGCTACCGAAATATCTATCGCTAAACAGCCCGGAACCTAACCCGGCAAAATGTTGAGGAAATCACTTCGCGTGCAGCGGGGTGCGCACAGGGTGCGAAAACCGTAGCCGCTCCCGCGTCTGGGTCGCAGACTGGTGACAGTTCAACCGAGCGGGAAGCTTAACAGGGGCGCCGCTTGCCGGTTGGTCGCACCTGAGGAAAACCGAGCGATCAAGGGGAGCAATGACTATTCGAAGCTCACTCCTCGCGTTGACCTCGCCGAGACCGCTGAGTCGGACTTCGCCAGCGGTCTCCCCAACACCGCTCCGCGATCTTCGCGTAGCTATATGCCCGACGGTGGAGCTGCGACGCCAGCGCGCGGTGACCGATTGCGGGCTTCTCGACACGCCTCGCGAATCGCGCTTCGACATCATCGTAGAGATGACGCGGGATCTGTTGGGCACCCGGTCAGCGGCCTTCAGCCTCATCGATTCATCCCGCTCGTGGCGAAAATCACGCATTGAGGTAGCCGGCCAAGAAGTGAGCCGGGTCGACTCCCTCTGCTCTGCCGTACTGGAATATGCCGCCGCGGATGATGCCGCTGCGGTTCCCCGACGCCTTCTGGCGCCTGTTGTTGCCAAAGAGCCCGGGCTACCCTCCTCGAGAATGCTCGTCGTGCCGGATGCCCGCATCGACGATCGCTTCAGCCGTAATCCCCATGTGCGTGGCCCCGCGGGAATCGTTTCCTACGTGGGACTTCCAATTCGCGCCGCCAACGGCGAGCGCATCGGCGTTCTCTGCGCGTTCGACTCACGTCCGCGCATCCTTAGCGAACTCTCCCGCGTTCTCCTCACGGAGTTGGGAGCGCTTTTGGAAATTGAGGTGCAGCGCACCGTTCAGCGCCGACATCGTCTCGGGGCATAGGGCGGCGTCAGCGTCAGCCAAATCAGGCCGTAGGAGAAACACAAGCGCAATCTGAGTGTTGGCTGCACGAACAGTCAGCGCATGCAGACCGCTGTGCCCATCGTGCAGCACCAGCGAATTTTCAGGTCGCTCAGTTCACGCTTGGGCAAGATCATGGGGGCGTGACATTCACCGGGGATGGGGTAACCGTTCGTGCTTAGGGTTATTGCAAGGGTTCTGAGATACTCGCGGGCCGATCGGCGACCACGGTCATTAGTTCGGTTTTTCCGAAATTGCGCAACGCTGACCGTTGCGACTACCGGTCTGATTTCCGTAATAGGTGCGGCCCTGGATGTCCCGGCTTGCGTTGCAGATGAAGGCAGTGAGACGGTTTTGGTCGCCGACTCCGGCATCGCCGCTGCTACGACTGCTACCACCACCCTCGCCACCGCGATTATGGACGGTGGCTTGACCACCACGATGCCATCAGTCGCACTCCGTCCTCAGAAAGAGCTTGCCGGGTTCACCAGTTTTGCCGCGGAAGGGTCCCCCTGGATATTTCGCGACGCTCGTGGCACGGGCCGACCCTGGGCGCTCACTGTTTCCGCCACAAATTTCACCCGTCTCGCCAACCTAGACAATGACTCCTTCGCTGTCACCAGCATCCCGCGAAACGCCCTGCAGATAAGTCTGAGCGAAGTTTTGCCCGAAGCCGGAGCGGACATTGCACCCGATTCGGAAGTCGTGACTCTTTCCGACCAACAACAAACCCTCATTTCTGCGCGGGAACCGGCCAAGGGTAGCTACTCGGTCCGGCCCACGTTCACGATGCGAGTGATTTCAGAAATCGCTGCGCTGGTCGGCGATTCGTTCGCTTGCACGATCACCTACACGATCGGCTGAGGAGCGCGATCAACCAACCGGGGCGACGGGCATCCGCTCCGAAGCGCTCGGCGCAGCAAAAGTACCCTGTCCTCTGCCACAGTTCTGTAATGAGTGTCACTCCTACAACTATCAGCCGCGCAGTTACGAGCACCGTAGCTGCCGCGGCGGCGGCAGCTACCATCCCAATAGCCACCTTGCCGGTGACGGCTACCATTGCCGTCATCGGCGGTTCCGGGCTATACCGCCTGTTCGACCCGAGCGACTCAGAGACCCACCTCATTGCGACCCCCTACGGCGACGTGACCGTAACCGTGGGAAAGCTCGCAGGCAAACGGGTGGCGTTTTTGCCCCGGCACGGGGTGGGGCATTCCGTGGCTCCGCACCTAATCAACTATCGGGCCAACATTTGGGCGCTGGCCTCAATGGGGGTTCGGGTTATCGTCTCCAGCGCCGCTGTCGGCGGGGTGCACGAGAATTATCCGCCCGGCACGCTCGTGCTCACCGACCAGTTCATCGATCGCACCCATTCTCGAGCCGACACCTTTTACGACCGTGGCTCTGTGCAGCACCTCGCCGCCGCCGACCCGTTCTGCCTGACACTGCTTCGCCTCGCCGCGACCGCGCTACAGGATGCCGCTGAACCCGTGGTGGTGGGCGGCACGGTGGTGGTGATCCAGGGTCCGCGCTTTTCGACCCGCGCCGAGTCGCTCTGGTTTCGGGCCGCCGGGGCGCACACCGTCAACATGACGCTCTACCCCGAGGTGCCACTGGCCGCAGAGCTCAACATCGGCACGGTGAACCTCTCGTTCGTCACCGACAGTGACGCCGGCCTTAGCCCCGCGGCAGCGGATGATCCGAGCCAAGACCTCAGCGGAGCCCTCGTGTTTCAGCGCCTCGCTGCCGCCCTGCCGCGAATCATTTCGGCCATCGAGACGATCGTGCGCACCATACCCGACGACTACGCCCCACGCGAGAATATTGCCGCGGCGGCCGTGGCAGCGGTGCTGGCCCGTGCTGTGCAATCGAATGCGATGGCGGGTGTGATGGAAACTGAGTCGGAGGCCGATGCTGTACTGCCTGACGCCGGTGCGGATTCTTCCGCGATTGCCGGCGCACGATGAGGCTCCTTGTGACCGGCGGTGCCGGGTTCATCGGCGGCGCGATTGTTGAGGCGGCCCTGGAGCGCGGCTGGGCGGTGCGGGTGCTCGACTCCCTACGCAGCGATGTGCACGGTGCCAGCGATTCGCACGGTTCTGAGACCGGTGCGGTGGACTCCACGACGGCCCCGTTTCGCGATTCGCGCGTCGAGTTTCAGCTCGGCGACGTGCGCGATGCGGCGGCGGTCACACGCGCCCTCGACGGAATCGACGTGGTCTGCCACCAGGCGGCAAAGGTCGGGCTCGGCGTCAACTTCTCCGACGCGCCCGACTACGTCTCGAGCAATGAACTCGGCACCGCAGTGCTGCTCGCCACGATGGCTCAGCGCGGCATCCGGCGTCTGGTGATTGCGAGTTCGATGGTGGTTTACGGCGAGGGTAGCTACCGCTCGGCGACCGGCGTTACCCGCCCCGCCCCGCGACGCGTCTCCGACCTGGATGCCCGGCGCTTCGACCCGCTCGACGACGACGGCAACCCACTCACCCCCGAGCTGATCAGCGAAGATGCACTGCTCGACCCCCGCAACGTCTACGCCGTCACGAAGCTCGCGCAGGAACACCTCGCCGCGGCCTGGGCACGCGCCACCGGAGGCACGGTGGTGGCACTGCGATACCACAATGTCTACGGCCCGCGGATGCCACAAAATACGCCCTACGCCGGTGTCGCCTCGCTCTTCCGCTCGTCACTGGCACGGGGCGAGGCACCTCGCGTGTTCGAGGACGGCGCCCAGCGCCGCGACTTCGTGCACGTGAGCGACATCGCCTCGGCGAATCTCGCCGCCCTTGAGGCGACCGCGGATGCTTCGCATGACACGGGCGGCGCCAAGGTTACGGGTGGCTTCACGGCCACAGCCGGCGTCACAGTCGTCACACCGCCGTTTCGCGCCTTCAACGTGGGTAGCGGAACGGTGCACACGATCGGCGAGATGGCAGCCCAACTCAGCAAGCACGCGAACGGCCTCGCGCCGATCATCACCGGCGAATACCGACTGGGAGACGTGCGGCACATCACCGCGTCTTCCGAACGGATAAAAAGAGAATTGGGCTGGGTTCCGCAGATCAGCTTCGAGGCGGGCATGAAAGAATTCGCTACCGCCCCGCTTCGTGCCGCGGTCGTTACGCCCACTTAGTTATTTAAGGGCAGTGCAGGGTCTACCGACGGCGTCTCGACATCCTGGAGCAGTTCATCATGGTCGCGCACATAGCGTCGCACACGGCGAATACGTAATCCCAACAACCCAACCGAAAAGAACATCAGCGGCACCAAAACGCTCAGGGCGATTCGAGCAAATTCCCCACCCTCGTTTAGCGCGACGCCTCTGACCCACTGCAAGCTCAACCCGGAGACGGAGAGCACCCCATAGCCGAGCTGAAACGGCGAAGTTACGGCCAACATCGTGGCCACCCGCACCGCGATTTGTGGCGCATCACCGCTGAGCTCGACGGGCTTTCTTGCGAATATCGCCCTCGTCACGGTGGGGGTGAGGTCGCGGCGGGTGATTTCTCGCATCGAGTTGTTCAGCGGCAGTGCGACGATAAGACAGGTGACTGCCGCCACCATCAACGAGAAGCTCGCCGCCAGCAGCAGCAAACCGGGAAGTTTCCTGCTGACCGGCAGGCTGAACAGCGTGGAAACCAGCATGGTGACGACGAGGACCCCCGCGACAATCAGGATCTTTCTTTGGATCACTCGCGCCGGAACGGGTATCCACGCCGGGGCGAACGGTTGGTGAGGTTGTTCCCAGCGAAAAACGGCTCGATCGATCGGCATCGCGACGGCGGCGAGCGCCAGAGGGACACCGATGAGGGCGATCGGCACCCACACGGCCACTGACTCGACCACGGAGTACCCCACTATCGAAGCCACTGCGAGCAGGTTCAGGCCTCCGATAGTTACCAGCAACCGCGTGACGTACCGCCGACTCTGAGAATCCGCGCGAAGGTCCCAGTAGGCGGCAAAAGACCCAAGAATCGCCGGAGTCACACTCATGACGATGAAACCGCTGGCGGCCACGCCAAGAAGGATGCCGGTGTCGCTCGGCACGGTGAATACCAGCACCGCGGTGCCCACCATGGTGAGCCCGGCGGTCGCAATTACGGACAGGATGAAGACGACGACATTCATAGCAGGGCCGCTAAGACGATGACGCGGGGCTCGAACCTAGGCGCGAATGGTAACCAGGGTGCCGATTTGTGCCCAGTCGTACACCTGCGCGATAACGGTGAGCGGGAGGTGCACGCAGCCGTGAGAGCCCTGCGTTGTGTAGAGCGGGCTGCCGAGAGGGAAGGTCTGCCAGGGCGAATCATGAAAGCCCACGCCGCCGGAGAAAGGCATCCAGTATGACACCGGATCGTTCCACGGTCCGTTGACGTCTTTGCCGGCGAGTACGGTGTTGCGTGCCTTGCCGGTAATTTTCATGGTGCCGGTGGGGGTGGCGTTGTGCACGTTGGTGAGTGCGGATGCTCCCGTGGTCACGGCCCCGTCGGTGAGCAACACGGTTCCGGTGCAGGCCCACAGGTGCTGCTGGGCGATGCTCACGTAAATGTGCTTGATGCCGGCGGGCGTCCCCGCGCAGGCCACCGCAGCGGTGGTGGTCACCGGCACAACCGGGGCGGCAGCGACCGGTTTCACTACCGGGGCCACAGCGGCGGCTTTGGCTGCCGCAACGGGTGCCACAGAATGCTGTGCGGCGGAAGACGATACGGCCGAAGGTGATGCGCTCGGTGCCGTCGGGGCAGCGGCGGCGCTGCATCCGATCAGAGTCACTAGAAGTGCGGTTGCGCCCACGGCAGCGAGGTACTTTTTGAGAACAGACATCGAGATTCCTTCACTTGTGGTGGCCCACGCGATCATACCGCACCGACCTATGCCGAAAAGAACCGGCGGCACCGAGCCTGCTTAGCGGCCACGCCTCAACGCTACGCCAAATCCGGAACTGGCCGCTGACACCGCGTTCCATTCGTTTTACGGTGGAGTGATGACGGCTATCGATTGGCTCCTCGGCCCCCACTCCGACCCGGCGATTCGCTGGCAGACGCTTCGTGATTTGACGGATGCCCCGGCGCACGTCATCGCCGCCGGGCGTGCCCGGGTCGCAACCGAGGGGTGGGGAGGGCGCCTGCTCGCGCTGCAGGACACCAACGGTCAGTGGGCGGGCGGCACCTACTTTCCGGTGCTCGACGACGATCCGCTCGATCAACCGTGGACCGCCACCGCCTTCACACTGCAATTGCTACGCGACTTCGGCGTCGACCCACACACCGACCGCATCGTGCGGGCGATCGCCCTCGTGCGGGAGAACAGCCGCTGGGAGCACGCCGGTCAGCGGTTCTTTGACGGCGAGGTCGAACCCTGCATCAACGGCCTCGCCGTGACAATCGGCGCCTACTTTCACCAAGATGTGCACGGCGTTGTGGCCCGACTTGTCGCCGAGACGCTGGCCGACGGCGGCTGGAACTGCGACGCCGAAAACGGGTCGGTGCGAAGCTCATTCAACTCGACCGTGGCTGTGCTGGAGGGGCTGTGGGAGCACGAGCACCAGAACGGTGTGGTTCCGGATGCCGCGGCCGCCCGCATCCGGGGCGAAAACTACCTACTCGAGCGCCACCTGATGCGCCGACTCTCGACCGGGGAAGTACCGAACGAGCGCTGGCTCGAGTTCTCGTACCCGCCGCGCTGGTACTACGACGTGCTGCGCGGCCTGGACTACTTTCGCGCTGTGGGAACTGCGCCCGATGAGCGGTTAGCCGAGGCGGTGTCGCTCGTGGAGAGCAAAAGAGCCGACAACGGGCGGTGGCCCCTGGAGAACACTCATCCGGGGGCCGTGCATTTTTCCTTAGAGCCGGGCGATCGTCAGCCCAGCCGTTGGAACACTTTGCGGGCACTTCGGGTGCTGCGCTGGTACCGGGGCGAGGAGCCAACGAGTTACGAGAGCACGTCTTTCGATGCGAACCGGCCGATCGCGAGCGCCCCGAACACCACGATGTAGCCGAGCTGCAGGAGCGCGTTCTCACCGAAGGAGGCAAACGAGATGGGTTGCCGCAGCAGGTCGGCGAAGTCGATCCAGTAGTGACTGAACAGCCACGGATGCAACCAGCCGAGCTGCGGCAGGGCGTCAAGAATTTGCACCACCACCGACATCACCACGGTGGCGGCCATCGCCCCCACCGGAACGACGGTCAGCGTGGAGATGAACAATCCGATAGCGGAGAGCCCGAGCAGCGACACAAACACAAAGGAGCTCACGAGCGAGAGCCGACCGATGGCCTCGCCGATACCGACCGTATCGCCGGAGAGCAGGGTCACCCGCCCGACCGGGAAGAATGCCAACCCTACGAGCGTGCCGGTGATCGCCACTACCGCGGTTCCGACGAAGCAGAAGGCCGCCACCCCGGCATATTTCACGAGTAGCAACCGGATGCGACCGGCCGGGGCGATGAGCAAATAGCGGAGCGTTCCGAGGCTCGCCTCCCCCGCGATGGTGTCGCCGGCGACCACGCCGATGGTGAGCGGCAAAAATAGCGGCAGCGAGATCAGCAGAGCGGTGACCACCAGAAACAGCCCGTTGTTGCTGACCTGGTCGAGAAAGGGCGGGCCCTTTGCTGCCGACAGTTTCGCCGGGGAGAGCTTGATCGCGAGCGCGATCATGATCGGGATGGCAGCTAATGCCCCGAGCATGGCGAGGGTGCGGCCGCGGCGAAACAGCACGATGAGCTCGGAGCGTAGGAGTGAGCCGCCCGACGGGGATGCGGGCCCGGTATCTGTCTCTGGCACACTGCGGGCGGTCGAAACACTATTGAGCGACATCGAAGCCCTCCCCGGTCAATGCCACGAAACGGTCTTCGAGGGTGGCGCCCTCAATGTCGAAGCCGCGCACTCGCGCGCCCGCAGCAACCAAAGCGGAAACGATGGTCTCGGGGGCAATGCTGGGATCGGGCAGCAGTGCGCTGAGGCGTCCGCCCACCGGGTAGCCCGCCGCAATTCCCAGTTCGGCGAGCGCAGCCCGAGCGAGGTCGTCGTCCGGGGTGATGATGCGCACGTAGACCTCGCCGGTTCGGCGCAGCTCATCGAGGGTTCCCTGAGCGACGATGCGACCCACACTCATGACGGCGGCATGCGTGCACATGAGCTCGATCTCGTCGAGCAGATGGCTGGAAACGAACACCGTGATGCCGTCGGCGGCGAGCGAACGCACAAGCGTGCGCACCTCGCGGGTGCCCTGCGGGTCGAGGCCATTAGTCGGCTCATCGAGCACAAGTAGCTCCCGCGGCATGAGCAGGGCGTTGGCGATTCCGAGGCGCTGCTTCATCCCGAGCGAATAGGCATGCACTTTTTTACCGGCGGCATGGCTAAGACCCACCCGCTCCAGGGCTGCCTTCACGCGGGCCGTTCGGGTGGCCGGAGAGGCAAAGCGGTCGGCGCTGTCGAGCCGATGCAGATTGGCGGTGCCGGAGAGAAACGGGTAAAAACCCGGACCCTCCACGAGCGCCCCGATGCGGGGCAACACGCTCGCCAGCCGGTCGGGCATTTCCTCGCCGAGTACCCGCACCGAACCGCCGGTGGCGGCGGCGAGGCCCAACAGCACCCGAATAGTGGTGGTCTTGCCCGAGCCGTTCGGCCCAAGAAAGCCGAAAACCGAGCCCCTCGGCACCGACAGGTTGACGTCGTTGACGGCGAGCTGCGTGCCAAAGCGTTTAACCAGGCCCCGCGTCTCGATCGCCAAAGCGGCATCCGGCGCGGTCATTGATTCGACCGTTTCGGATGCCGCGATGGTGCTGGTCACTTAGTTGCTGCGACAGCCTGCAAGCGCTCAAGGGGAACGGCTCCGGCAAACACCCGCCCGTCGGTGGTGAACAAAACATTCAGCAGAGCGGATGAGGCGAGCCGCCCACCTTCGACGGCCGAGGTCGCCGCGGTGAACAGTTTGTTGCCTGTCAGCTCGGCGGGCACGGTTCCGGCGGGGAGCGAAACAACGGCATCCCAACTGGTTCCGGTGACAACCGGCACTGGTGTTCCGGCCGGTAGCTTGGCCTTCAGCTCGTTGAGCTGTTCGGGCGTGAGCTTGCCGGTCATGGTGCCGGGGTTGAGATCACCCAAGGTGGTGCCGTTGGGCAAAACGGTTGCGGCGTCGGGTAATGCGGGAAGCGCCTGCTCCTTCACCGTGGCACCGGCCGGGGGAGTGAAACGAAAGAGCGCGGCATCCGGAGCGCCAATCGTCACCGTGGTGAAGGCCACCGAGAACGCCGGGTCTTTTTGGCCGCGGGCTTCGACCGAGACGCTCAGCGGTAAGCCCGTTTCGGAATCAGTCGTGATGGCGACCGAACCCACGAGGGTGTCGGTGGTGCGCGGGGTTAGGACCAGTGTGTACGCGGTGCGACCGGCGACGCGGGTGTCTTGGCCCACACTCACCGTCGTGCTTGGATCAATTTTGGCGAGGAACTTCTTGGCCAGCTCAGTGGGGGTCATGACGACCTTCGCTTCGGCGGCAGCCTTCGCCTGAGCCTCGGCGGCACTGAATCCAGCCGGTAGCGTGAGGTGGGTGACGGCGTTCTTCTTGGAATCGTAGAACCAGACGTCGCTGCCGTTGCGCACCGCGTCTCGCTCGGCAAGCTGGTCCATGATTTGCACCCGGGATTTCGTGTCGCCGTCGAGGTAGACCCGGGCGGTGTGCGAACCGGTAAGCAGCTCAAGCGCCTGAGTGGCGTCAGTGGAGTCGGGGGCGGCAACGCTCGCGCCCAAATCAGAGGTGCTCGCTCCGGGGGCGAGGGCAGGAGCCCCGGCACCGGTCGGGAGGGCCGGAAGGCCGAGAGCGGAGGTCTGCGTGACCTCCCCGGAAAGCTGACGAACGGTGCTGTTTTGGATGAGTTCCAGCACCTGCTGGGCAGATTTATCGGGGAGCGTTACGGCCGCTCCAGCCTGAGACGGGATGATCAGAACCCCGGCTGCGATAACGACGGGTACAACGGCTACTGGGAGCCAACGGACGGTTTTGCGATTCATTTGGGCACCATTTTCACGATGAATACACCCACACAGTACGCCCCCAAGCTGCGACCCTGGTGAGCGCCTAGGCGTACGGAGTCACTCCCACTCGATGGTTCCCGGCGGCTTCGAGGTGACATCCAGTACCACGCGGTTGACCCCGGCTACCTCGTTGGTGATGCGGTTGGAGATGCGGGCAAGCACGTCGTAGGGCAGGCGAGTCCAATCTGCGGTCATCGCGTCTTCAGAAGACACCGGACGCAACACGATCGGGTGGCCGTAGGTGCGGCCGTCGCCCTGAACTCCCACCGAGCGCACGTCGGCGAGCAGCACCACCGGGCACTGCCAGATCTCGTTGTCGAGACCCGCGAGGGTGAGCTCGGCACGCACGATCGCGTCGGCATGACGCAAGAGTTCGAGGCGGTCGAAGGTGACCTCGCCGACGATACGAATACCGAGGCCGGGTCCGGGGAACGGCTGGCGACCAACAATCACCTCGGGCAAGCCCAGCTCGCGGCCGATCGCCCGAACCTCATCCTTGAACAGTGCCCGCAGGGGCTCGACCAGCGCAAACTTGAGGTCTTCGGGAAGACCTCCCACGTTATGGTGACTCTTGATGTTGGCCGTGCCGGTTCCGCCACCCGATTCGACGACATCCGGATACAGAGTTCCCTGCACCAGAAACTCGATCTGCGCACCGTCACTGGCCGCTTCGAGCACGAGCGCCTCGGCGGGCGGTTCGAAGCTCCGGATGAACTCGCGGCCGATGATTTTGCGCTTCTGCTCGGGGTCGGTGACGCCGGCCAACGCATCCATGAACTGGTCGACGGCGTCGACGGTCACCAGGCGCACCCCGGTGGAGGCGACGTAGTCTTCTTCGACCTGGCGACGCTCGTCTTGGCGCAACAAGCCGTGGTCGACGAAGATGCAGACGAGCTGGTCGCCGACGGCTTCGTGCACGATCGCGGCGGCAACGGCCGAGTCGACCCCCCCGGAGAGACCGCAAATGACGCGCCCGGTGCCGACCTGCTCGCGAATGCGCGCCACCTGCTCGGCGATCACGTTGCCGCTGTTCCAATCGGCGGGAATACCGGCGGCGGTGTGCAAAAAGTTTTCGAGCACGCGCTGGCCGAATTCGGAGTGCTTGACCTCCGGATGCCACTGCACGCCGTAGAGGCGACGCTCGTCGCTCGCGAACGCGGCGACCGGGGTGGAGTCGCTTGAGGCGAGCACGGTGAAGCCGGCCGGAGCCTTGGACACGGAGTCGCCGTGGCTCATCCAGGTGGTCTGCTCGCTCGGCTGCGTGCCGAGCAAAGTGCTTTCGCCCGCGGCCAGGGTGACCGTGGTGGCACCGTACTCACGCAGGCCGGTGTTGGCGACCTCGCCGCCGAGCTGCTGCGCCATCACCTGGAAGCCGTAGCAAATGCCGAGCACCGGAATGCCGAGCTCGAGAATTCCGGCATCCAACCTGGGAGAGCCGGCGTCGTACACGCTCGACGGCCCCCCGCTGAGCACAATGCCCACCGGGTTTTTGGCAGCGACCTCTGCCGCGGTGATCGTGTGCGGCACGATCTCGGAGTAGACGCTTGCCTCGCGCACGCGGCGGGCAATCAGCTGGGCGTACTGGGCGCCGAAGTCGATGACCAGCACCGGGCGCTGCACGGTTTCAGTCTTTGTGGGGGTGCTCAACGGGTGACTCCTGTGCTGGGTTCGGGAGCGGCGGAGCGCTCCAGCTTGGTGAGCTCGCGATGTGCGCTGCGGGTGATGAAGTGTTCGACGATGAAGGAAAGGAACGGAACGACCCCACCGAGGGCGATCGCGATGAAGCGCGTGAATGGCCAGCGCATGATGCTCCAGAGGCGGAAGTCGGCGAAGAGGTAAAGCACGTAGAACCAGCCGTGGGCAATCAGAATGCCGGTGCTGAGGTTGAATCCGGTGACCGTGCCGGTGGGCACAAACGCCAGGAAGCCGCGTGGTCCACCGAGTTCGAGCTCCAGCTGGATGCCGAACGCCGGATACTTCAGCACGACCTCGGTAACCAAGAGCAGCAGCAGCACGCCGGTGATGTAGGAGGAGACCCGGTAGAGCTTCAGCGCCGAACGAATGCGGGGCAGGTCGGCAATTTTGGGCTTCAGGGGCATTGCTTTAGTTTAGGCGGGCACCGGGCGAGGCTTCTCCGCCGGGCGTGCTGGTGCAGGCCGGGTGCCGCCGAGCTAATCGCCGCCCCACGGAATGACGAGCCGTAATCCGGCGTTCTCAAAGTCATTGGTGTTTCGGGTGGCAAGAGACTCAGTTCCCGGATGCGGGTGCCAATGCCACGATCGTCGCCCTGCGGCAGAACCGCCCCTGCCAAAATGACGCGCACCTCAGCCTCGATAGATCGCTGATTCACCGCGCTTCGCGCTTTGAGCGCCTAGACAAGCAGTGGGTCGAGATTCCGAACGAGCAATGTAGCCACCGGGATAGCTCGTTTTTCCCGACGATAGCGAATTGCTAGCATTCTCGGCCAGACCGTTGCGAGTTCTCTCACGGAATGCGCCGTCCACTACGCCAGCGCTGCCGCCACCCGGACGAGCTCGCTCTGCGCAAGCTCCGCCTCCTTGCGCTCCTCCTCCTCACGTTCCCAGGTGTCTTTCACGAGCCGGTACCAGAGATAGACGGCAAAGCCGGCGAAAACCACCCATTCGGCGGCGTAGAAAAGGTTGAGCCAGTTGAAATTGCTTGCGGTGGTGAGCGGCGGTGAATAAATGCGCTCCAGGCCGGCCAGCGGATCGGCGAGCACCAAATATCCGCCGTAGGCCCCGGTTGTGGCACCGTCGAAATGGCTCCAACTGTTGATGAGTTCCGCCGTGGACACCGTGGTGATTACGCCTTTTTCGAAGGGAGCGTCTTCGGCTGCCTCGGTAGCTAGGTAGCGTCCGGAGAGGGGTCGAGGCGCGGCATCCGGTGCAGCATTCAATTTTTTGAGGGCGGATGCCGCCACCCTCTTGTCGGTGGTGAAACCGACGGCCACGGCGAGCGCGGCGGCCTCCGGCCCTTCGACCTGCGCGTGACCCAGCACCCAGTAGCCGGTCTCGTCGCGGTTCATCCGGTTGCTGATCACCGTGAAGTCTCCCACCACAAATTGACCTCGGGCCTGAATGAGCTGACCCACGATGTTCTCGGTTGTGGGCTTTTGCGGCGCGGTGATGGCCGATAGCGGCTTGACGGTTTCGGTAGTGAGCACCACCACCTGGCCGGAGGCAATGGCGCGCTCCAATTGCCACTGACCGAGGGCGGCGAAGCCAGCGGCGAGAACGAGGGCGAGAACGAGCATCGCAATCCAGCGGGGGCGTCGGGCGATCTTCCACATGCTTAGTACTCCGGATCGAGGTCGCGGGGCGGACGGGCATCCGACTGTTGGTTGGCTTGGCGTGCCTGACGGCTGGGCTCGGGTTCGCCCTCGAGCTCCAGCTCGGAATCGCTGTGGCCGGGGAGTTCGTCGAGCCAGTCGCGGCCGAACTGATCGCGGCCGGAATCGGTGGCGTCGGGCACCGTCACCCGTCCGACCGGCGAACTGTCTCGCGGGGAGGACTTGCGCGGGGTCGGATCAGACTGACCGGCCGTGCGCTCTCCCTCTCCGGACACCGGTTGGCTCTGGAGTCGCTCACCTGGCGTCGGTTGGTCTCCGTCAGGGCCACCGGGCACCGGCTCTGCCCCGATCAGCGCCGCCTCGACCAGGGCGATCGACTCCGCGCGAATCCGCTCCCGCGACGCTGGGAGGGATGCCGCACGCTTCTTGCCAGTGCGCAAAATGACCGCGCCGATTCGCTCGGAATTGACCGCCAAAACTGGCCCCATAATGGCCATGATCAGCACGTACAGCCCGGCAAAAGGGACGATGCGGGCGTCCAGCCCCGCGCTCAGCGAGAGGGTGGCCAAGATGAGCGCGAATTCACCGCGGTTCTGCAAAATGACCGCCGCGTTGATGCCTGCCTGCGCGCCGAGGCCGTTGAGCCAGGCCACGAACTGTCCGGCACCGGCATTGAGCACCACGGTCATCAGGACCGCCAGCAGCACCACCCCGACCACGGGACCGAACGTCTCGATGTTGAGTGCCAAACCGAAGTTGAGGAAGAAGAACGCACCGAACAGGTCGCGCATTGGCAAAGACAGCGACTCGATGCGGGTGCGGTGGCGGCTGGCACCGAGCACCAGCCCGATGAGGAAGGCGCCGATGGCATCCGTGACCCCCAGAATCTCGCCGACACCGCTGAACAGCACGGCGAGCCCGAAAAACAGGATGGTGAAGAGTTCGTCGTCGCGGGTGCGAATGAGGCGCGACACCACTTTGCCGCCCCAGCGGGCGAGCGAGAACATGACGATCAGAAAGAGAAACGCCACCGCAAGTTTGCCGATGACCGGCCAGATCTCGGTTTCACCGCTGAGCACCACACCAACGATGGCGAGATAGATGGCGATGAAGATGTCTTCGACCACCGTGACCCCGAGGATCATCGGCGTTTCAGCGTTGGGTAGGCGCTTGAGTTCGATGAGTAGCTTGGTAACGATGGCGCTCGACGAGGTGGCGGTAATGCCCGCGATGATGAGGGCCTCGCGCGTGCCCCAACCGACAAAGAAGCCGAACGCGAACCCGGCCGCCATGTTAACCAAGATGTAGGAGCCGCCCGAGAGCAAGAGCTTTCCAGCGTTGTCGAAAAAGGCCTCCTGATCGAACTCCAGCCCGAGCGAGAACAGCAGCAGGATGAGCCCGAAGACGGCGATCAGGGCAAGGTTGGAGGAGGCAAAATCGAGCGGAAACCAGTGTGTGTAGGGACTCGCGATTAGCCCGACGATCATATAAATCGGAATCGCGGGCAGACCGATCAGTTTTCCGGCACGACCCAAAACGTAGGCGAGGAGCAGCAGCAAGCCGAGAACGACCAGTTCTTGACCCAAATGCATCAGTTCACCAACCCGGGGGAACGTCGACCGTCGTCGTGGGCTTCAGCGCCAACTCACCGGTGCGGTAGAAGGTGAACGCCTTTGACACCTTTTCGGGGGAACCGGCCACCACGAGGGTGTCACCGGGAAACACTTTGAAATCGTCAGACGGTGCCGGATTCGCCGACTCACCGCGCACCACCGCGACAACCGTGAGCCCAACTACACCACGGGAGGCCAGGTTTCCGAGCTGCTGCCCGGCGATGTGATCGTCGTAGTCGACCGAGAACCAGTCGATGCTCAGCCCGGGAATCTTCTCGAGCTTGTCGAGCCCTTCGGTGATGCGCGTGCCGCCGAGCAGTTCGGCGAGCGTGTGCGCCTCATCCTCGCTGAGGCGAAGC
Organism: Microbacteriaceae bacterium; assembly: GCA_014377425.1. Lineage (GTDB taxonomy): Bacteria > Actinomycetota > Actinomycetes > Actinomycetales > Microbacteriaceae > Marisediminicola. Next base: position 99,889 of record JACMPQ010000050.1, read on the forward strand.
GACACCTTGCTGGCATCCGCGCCGTCCTCCTCGTCGGCGAACGTGATGAGGTCGCTGTGACCGGAGCGATGCGTGATGACCCCGCACTTGCCACCGTCTTCGGTCACGAAAGTGTGCAGCATGCCCACACCGGGCAGTTTCACGCGGCGAACATCGACCATCGGTGTTTCCTTCACAGTTGTGCGACCAGCAAACAGACTGCCGGATGCCGCCTCGCCGCGGCATCCGCTCTGCTACTAGGTTAACGACCCGTCTGAGACATCGCCGCCGCCGGCCCGCTCGCGTTCGCGGGTGCTTTCGCGGATGCTTTCTTCGTGCGGTCGGTGTCGGCGGTACCTTCGGTGATGTCGGGCGCTTCGAGGCGCACTCGGTCGGCCGAGGCGTCATCCGGTTGCAATTGGCTTTCCCGCTCTGCCGCGACCCGCTTGAGGTAGTTGCCCACCTCGGAGTCGATGCGCTCCTCGCTCCAACCGAGCACCCCCGCCATCAGCCGCGCGGCCACCGGGGCCGCCGAAACGCCGCGATCCCAGGCCTCGATCGAGATTCGGGTCCGCCGGGCGAGTGCATCTTCGAGGTGCAGCGCGCCCTCGTGAGAGGTGGCGTACACGACCTCGGCGGCGAGGTAGTCGTCGGCCCCGGGAAGCGCCTCGGATAGCACCGGGGTCTCGCGGATGAGGTTCAACAGCTCGTCGGTGAGCGTGCCGTAGCGGTTGAGTAGGTGTTCGATTCGTACCGTATGCAGCCCGAATGCCCGAGCGATTTTGGTCCGCTTGTTCCAGGCCGCTTGATATCCTTCGGCGCCAAGCAGCGGCACCTCATGCGTGGTGCTGGCGGGAACATTCGCATCGATCGCCGACACCGCGGCATCGATCGCGTCTTTGGCCATGATGCGGTAGGTGGTCCATTTGCCGCCGGCCACCACCACAAGCCCGGGTACGGAGTGCGCCACCAGGTGCTCCCGCGACAGCTTCGAGGTCTGGTCGCTTTCCCCGGCCAATAGCGGGCGAAGACCGGCGGACACGCCCTCCACGTCGTCTCGGGTGAGCGGCACCGCCAATACCTCGTTAACCTTCTCCAGAATGTAGTCAATATCGGCTGCGGTGGCCGCGGGATGCGCCTTATCGAGGTTCCAGTCGGTATCGGTGGTACCGATCAGCCAGTGCCGCCCCCACGGAATCACGAACAGCACGCTTTTCTCGGTGCGCAGCAACAGACCGAGCTTGGACTGAAACCGGTCTCGCGGCACGACCAGGTGCACGCCCTTGGAGGCGCGCACCTTAAACTGGCCGCGTTCGCCGACCATCGCCTGCGTGTCATCCGTCCAGACGCCGGTGGCGTTCACCACCTGCTTGGCCCGAATCTCAAATTTCTCGTCGGTCTCCAGGTCGTGAGCGTTTACCCCCACCACCCGCTGGCCCACCTTGATGAAGCCCTCCACTCGCACCCGGGACGCCACGTGGGCGCCGTAGAACGAGGCGGTGCGAGCCAACGATGACACGTAGCGGGCATCGTCGACCTGCGCGTCGTAGTAGGTAATGCCGCCGATGAGGGCGTTGTTCGCGAGACTCGGCACGAGGTTCATCACCTGCCGCTTGCTGAGGTGGCGGTGATGCGGCACCCCGGGTGGGCGACCGCCGGTGTAGCTGAAGAGGTCGTAGAGCAGCATCCCCGCGCCGATATAGCAGCGCTCGATGACCCGCTGTTTCAGCGGATACAAAAAGCGCACCGGCTTGACCAGATGCGGGGCGAGCCGCTGCAGCAGCAGCCCGCGTTCGCCGAGGGCCTCTCGCACGAGCCGAAAGTCGAGCTGTTCCAGATACCGGATGCCACCGTGCACGAGTTTAGACGAACGACTCGAGGTACCACTCGAGAAGTCCCGCGCCTCCACCATCCCCACCCGGAGCCCTCGGGTCACAGCGTCCAGCGCGCTGCCGGTGCCAACGATTCCGCCGCCGACAACCAAAATGTCGAGTTCTTTTTCTTTCAATGCCGCAATCGCCGCGAGCCGTTCCTCCGGGCCAATCTTTGATGAGCGGGTAACCGTGTTGAGACTTGCCATCATTGCCTCCTAGTCGGATCCGACCTCAGCGGCCGGCTCCTTCCACGCTAACCGGCGCTGTAGGGGGCGACAACAACCTCGACGCGTTGAAATTCTTTGAGATCGGAATAACCGGTGGTGGCCATCGAGCGGCGAAGAGCACCAACCAGGTTCATCGTTCCGTCGGCGACCGTCGACGGGCCGAACAGAATCTGTTCGAGCGGCGCCATCGATCCGACCGCGACGCGGTGGCCGCGCGGCAGCTCACTGTGGTGCGCCTCGGCACCCCAGTGCCAGCCACCACCGGGCGCCTCAGACGCGCGGGCAAGGGTGGAGCCGAGCATCACGGCATCCGCTCCGACCGAGAAGGCCTTGGCGATGTCGCCCGAGGTTCCGAGTCCGCCGTCGGCGATGACGTGCACGTACCGGCCGCCGGATTCATCCATGTAGTCGCGACGGGCGCCGGCGACATCCGCTACCGCCGTAGCCATCGGAGCGTGGATACCGAGCGATTTGCGGGTGGTGGAGGCCGCGCCGCCACCGAAGCCGACCAAAACACCGGCGGCACCGGTGCGCATGAGGTGGAGGGCGGGGGTGTAACCGGCCGCTCCCCCGACAATCACCGGAACATCCAGTTCGTAGATGAATTTTTTTAGGTTCAGGGGTTCCTGCGACTTCGAGACGTGCTCGGCGCTTACGGTAGTGCCACGGATGACGAAGATGTCGACTCCGGCGGCGATCACGGTCTTGGAGAGCTCCTGGGTGCGCTGCGGCGAGAGGGCACCGGCGACGGTTACACCGGCCGCACGAATCTCGGCGAGTCGGGCGGTAACCAGTTCGGGCTTGATCGGTGCGGAATAGATGGCTTGCATGCGCCGGGTGGCCTCTTCGGGTGCGAGGTTACGGATCTCCTCGAGCATCGGCTCGGGGTCGTCGTAGCGGGTCCAGAGGCCTTCGAGGTCGAGCACGCCGAGGCCGCCGAGCTGGCCGATGCGAATCGCGGTGGCCGGAGAGACCACCGAGTCCATCGGGGCGGCAATAAAGGGGATGTCGAATTGGTAGGCATCGATTGCCCAATTGACCGAAACGTCTTCGGGATTGCGGGTGCGCCGACTCGGCACAATCGCAATGTCGTCGAACGCGTACACCCTGCGGGCACGCTTAGCTCGGCCAATCTCTACGTCACTCACGGGGGCTAAGCCTACTTGCTGTGAGAAATGCGGGGGCGGATGCCGCTGGCGGAGCCGCGACGACGAGACTGAAACCGCGCCTCGGCCACCCCAAACCCCGCGGTCAGCGGCGGTAGTTCGGGGTGTCGACCACCATCTGGATGTCGTGCGGGTGCGACTCTTTGAGACCTGCCGCAGTGATGCGCACGAACTTGCCCTTGGCTTTCAACTCAGCGATGGTGCGCGCCCCTGTGTAGAACATCGACTGGCGAAGCCCGCCGGTGAGCTGGTATGCCACGGCAGAAAGCTGGCCGCGATAGGGCACCTGGCCCTCGATACCCTCGGCGATGAGCTGCTCGTCGCTGGGAACATCCGCCTGAAAATAGCGGTCACGGGAGTAGGAGGTTTTTTTGCCGCGGGTCTGCAGCGCACCGAGCGAACCCATCCCGCGGTAGTTTTTAAACTGCTTGCCGTTGACAAATACCAGGTCGCCCGGGCTTTCGTCGCAGCCGGCCAAGAGCGAGCCAAGCATGACGGTGTCGGCTCCGGCCACGAGCGCCTTGGCGATATCACCGGAATACTGCAAGCCGCCGTCGGCGATTACCGGGATGCCGTGCTCGCGAGCCGCAAGAGACGCCTGGTAGACCGCGGTCACCTGCGGCACTCCCACACCGGCAACGACGCGGGTGGTACAGATGGAGCCGGGGCCGACCCCGACCTTAATTGCGTCGGCGCCGGCCTCGATGAGGGCCTGCGCGCCGGAGCGGGTGGCCACGTTGCCGCCGATGATGTCGACGTGCGCGAAAACCGGGTCGGATTTGAGGCGGCGGATGATTTCGAGCACCCCAGCCGAGTCACCATTAGCGGTGTCGACAACGATCACGTCGACTCCGGCGTCGGTGAGGGCCCCGGCGCGGTCCCAGGCGTCGCCGAAGAAACCAATTGCAGCACCGACGCGAAGACGGCCGGCGTCATCTTTGGTGGCGTTGGGGTACTGCTCGCTCTTGTCGAAGTCTTTAACGGTGATGAGCCCGCGCAGCTTGCCAGCGGCATCCACCAGTGGCAGCTTCTCAATCTTGTGCTGGGCGAAGAGGGCGATGGCGTGATCCGGGGCGATGCCGACGGGGCCGGTCACCAGCGCGACAGTGGTCATCACGTCGCGCACGAGGGTGGTGGCTTTTTGTGCCGGGGCTACAAAGCGCATGTCGCGGTTGGTGATGATGCCCACGAGCGTGCCGTCGGCCGTAACCACAGGGAGTCCGGAGATGCGGAAGTGACCGCAGAGGGCGTCGACCTCGGCCACCGTGGCATCCGGGGTCGTGGTCACCGGGTTGGTGATCATGCCGGATTCGCTGCGCTTGACCGTATCGACCTGGGTGGCCTGATCTTCGATGGAGAGGTTGCGATGCACGATCCCGAGACCGCCGTTGCGGGCCATGGCGATGGCCATCCGCGACTCGGTGACGGTATCCATCGCGGAGGAAATCAACGGCGAAGCGACCGTAATTCGCCGGGTGACTCGCGTGGAGGTGTCGGCCTCGCTTGGAATGACATCGGTATGCCCCGGCAGCAGCATCACGTCGTCGTAGGTGAGCCCAACAAAGCCGAACGGGTCTGGCTGGTGCATTAGTGTCCCCTGCTACCAAAGTGCCGCCACCCGAGGGCAACGTGCGAAAATTTGCCGCCCCGAGTCATACGGACGATTAGTCGATCTTAAGCGACAGGAATTACCAGACATTCCCGCGTGGGCCTCCGGTCGGCACCCGGTGGGACCGAAACCGGCGACACCGGGCGCCCGCAGAGCCAAAAGTTTCTGGCCGGGCACCCGGTACCGCGGGCCTCGGGCCTCGGGCCTAGCCAACGCCCAAATACGCCTCTTTGATCGCCGGGTTGGCCAGCAGCTCTTTGCCGCTGCCGCTGTGGGTGATTGCCCCGGTTTCGAGCACGAAGGCACGATCGGCGCGCGCCAAAGCCTGATTGGCGTTCTGCTCGACCAACAAAATGGTGGTGCCCTGCTCGTTGATCTCGGTAATGATCTTGAAGATTTGCCGGATGAACTGGGGCGCGAGCCCCATTGAGGGCTCATCCAAGAGCAGCAGCCGGGGCACCGACATGAGCGCCCGGCCAATCGCGAGCATCTGCTGCTCGCCACCGGACATCGTGCCGCCCAGTTGCGTCTTGCGCTCAGCCAATCGCGGGAACAGGTGAAACACCCGGTCGAAATCCGCGGCAATTTTGGAGCGGTCACGCCGACCGAAGGCACCCATGTCGAGGTTCTCCAGAACCGTCATCCCCGGAAAAATGCGCCGACCCTCCGGCGATTGCGAGATTCCGCGCACCACCCGAATGTGCGCCTTCATCTTGGTGATGTCTTCACCGTCGAAGGTGATCGACCCGCCCGAGGCGTTGAGCAGGCCCGAGATGGTCTGCATGGTCGTGGTCTTTCCGGCACCGTTCGCGCCGATCAGACTCACGATTTCGCCCTCCTCGACCGAGAACGACATGTCGTGGATCGCCTGGATTCGGCCGTAGTGCACCGTGACGTTCTTCAGCTCAAGCAGTGCCATCTTCGGGCTCCCCAAGGTAGGCGGCGATAACGCGCGGATCGTTGCGCACGTCGACGGGGGCGGCATCGGCCAACTTACGGCCAAACTCCAACACCACAATGCGGTCGGTGACGCCCATCACGAGTTTCATGTCGTGCTCGATGAGCAGCACCGTGTAGCCATCCGCACGAATCTTGCGAATGAGCACCATGAGCTCTTCTTTTTCGGCCGGGTTGAAGCCGGCCGCCGGCTCGTCGAGGCAGAGCACCTTCGGGTCGGTTGCCAGCGCCCGCGCAATTTCGAGCCGCCGCTGGTCTCCGTAGGGCAGTTGGCGGCTCAGGATGCCCGCTTTGTCGGCAATTCCCACGAACTCGAGCAGCGCCATCCCCCGCTCAATCGCGGACTTCTCTTCGCGCTGATGCCGAGGCAATCGCAGCAACGCTCCGATCACGCTGGTTTTGTGGCGGGCGTCGAGACCGACCACAACGTTTTCGAGTGCCGTCATCTCGCCGAACAGCCGGATGTTTTGAAAGGTGCGGGCGAGCCCGAGCCGGGTGATGTTGTGCTGCTTCTGGCCCTTGAGCGACTTACCCTCCAGCAGCACATCACCGCTCGTGGGCTTGTACACACCGGTCATGGCATTGAAACAGGTGGTTTTGCCGGCGCCATTCGGGCCGATGAGCCCTAGGATCTCGCCGCGCTTGATGGTGAAGCTCACGTCGTCTAGCGCCAGGAGCCCACCGAACTTGACGGTGAGGTTTTTAACCTCGACGAGGTTTTCGCCGACCTCGACCGCGATCTCGCGATCGGGAGCAACTGCCTCGGCGAGGTGCGGGTCGACATCGGCGAGCACGCTCACCGCGGAATTGACCGGCGCGGCTGAATTCATCGGCGCCGCGGGCGGAAGACCGGCGGAACGGCGGCCGATCTGTGCGTTGTCGGATGACGCGGGAGTCGTTTCGCTCATCGGGTCACCGCCGCGCCGGGATCAACGCTCGGAGGGAGCGCCCCCGGTGGTTGCGATAACGGATCCGATTTGCCGACAATGCGTCGGTAGGCCTGATGTCCATACGCGAGCAGCCGCTGACGTGCGGGCAGCAGCCCCTTGGAGCGGAAGATCATAATGACGACCAACGCGATGCCGAAAATGAGGTACTTGTAGTCGGCAATCGCGGTGAATCGCAGCGGGATATAGGCCACGAGCGCCCCACCGAGCACCGCGCCGACTTTGTTACCTGCCCCACCGAGCACGACGGCGGCCAAGAACAGGATCGAAGACTGCACGTCGAACTTCTGGTTGTTTACGAATCCCACCTGGCCGGCGAAAAGCGATCCAGAGAGTCCGCCCACCGCCGCACCAATGGCGAAGGCCCAGACCTTGTACTTGAAGGTGGGAACGCCCATAATTTCGGCGGCATCCTCGTCTTCCCGAATAGCGACCCATGCGCGTCCCACCCGGCTGCGTTCAAGATTTCCGACCAAAAGCAGCACGATCAGGATCACCGTGAGGGTGAGCCAGTACCAGGGGGTGCCGTTGGAGTTGGCGAAAATCGGGATGCCGTCGGCGGCAACTCCCGGCGGACGCCCCACGTTCTGAAAACCAACTTGGCCCTTCATGGCCGGAATGATCGTGGCCAAAATGCGCACAATTTCACCGAACCCGAGGGTAACGATGGCGAGGTAGTCGCCGCGCAATCGCAGCGTGGGAATGCCCAGAACCACGCCGAAGAACATCGCCACCGCCATGGCCACCGGAATAGTCCAGAGGTAGGGAATATGCAAGAACGGCGAATCGGGGCTGGTGAGCATCGCCGAGGTGTAGGACCCGACCGCAAAGAAGGCAACATAGCCGAGGTCGAGCAACCCCGCATAGCCGACCACGATGTTGAGCCCCACGGCGATGAGCGCGAAGCTCGCCATGCTGAAGCAGGCCAGCGGCCAGTCGTTGCCGGGAGCCGTCGTGAGAATCGGAATGTTCAATACCGGCAGCAGGTAGGCCAGCACCACCACCACGATCAGCCAGAGCCATTGCTGCGGGCGAGTGAGGTCGTTCCAGCGGTCGCGAAGACGCTGGGTTCGCGTGCCCTTGGCTGTTGTGCGAACGGATGATGCATCCGCTCCTAAGCGGGCGGATTCGGCCCCCGCGCTGACCTTCGGTCCGTCAACCATGCTCATGCTTTGCTCCTTCCGAGGGAGGTTCCAAGAATTCCGGTCGGCTTCACCAGTAGCACGAGTACGAGAATCACGAACGCGACCACGTCGGTCCACTGCGAGTTGCCGAGCAGAATTTGCCCGTAATTGCCGATAACACCGAGGAGAAGTCCGCCGAGCAGTGCTCCGCGCACGTTGCCGATCCCACCGAGAACCGCAGCGGCGAACGCCTTGACCCCGAGCACGAACCCGCCGCTGTACTGCACACCGGAGGGCACGAGCATGACGTAAAACAGTGCGCCGACCCCGGCCACAATGCCGCCAACGACGAAGGTGATCACGATGATGCGGTCGCGGTTGACGCCCATCAGCGTTGCGGTGTCGGGATCCTGTGCCACCGCGCGGATACCGCGGCCGGTGCGGGATCTGCGAATGAACTGGTCGGTGGCGATCATGGTGATGACGGCGGCAACCACAATCAAAATCTGCTGATCGGTGATGAGGGTTCCGAACACGTCAAAGATCGGGGAGGTGCGAAACATGGTGATCGCGGGCTCAGGGTTTGCCCCACGCACAAGATAAATCGTGTATTGGATCGTGAACGAAGCGCCGATCGCGGTGATCAAAAACACCAGACGCGGAGCGTTGCGTCGGCGAAGTGGGCGGTAGGCCACACGCTCCAACAGGTAGGCCACGATGGCAGATACGATCATTGCCGCAACGAGCGCCAGAATCAGACTCAAAATGATGAGCCCGACCGACATGGTGGGGGCAGACGGCCCGAATCCAAGCGAGCTCAAGACGAGCACCACGGCGTAACAACCGGTAATGAAAACTTCGGAGTGGGCGAAGTTGATGAGGTTCAAAACCCCGTAAACGAGGGTGTAGCCGAGCGCGACGAGCCCGTAAATCGCCCCGAAGGTGAGGCCGTCGAAGGTGGCGCTCCAAAAGTTTTGGATCAGCGAGGGAACATCGAACGAGATCCAGTCGTTTTCCATCGCCGGGCGGAGAAGTAATTCAAGCATTGGGTCATCCAGATTTTGTCGTGCCGCCGAGGAAAACGCTTCGGCGGCACTGCACGGTCGGTTGCACGAAAGCCGCAGGGCCACCTCGATGAGCGTGGCCCTGCGGCATTCAGTGAAATGAAGCTAGCCGATTACCCCGATGGGGAGGATCTTTCCCTTGGAAACCTTGTACCCGAAGACCGTCGGCGCCTGCAGCTCGCCGGTGGCCGACCACTTGTAGTGCTTGCTCAGGCCGTCTTTGTCATAGCTGGTGACCCAGGCGAGCAGGTCGGCGCGGGTGGTTTTGCCGGCGTCGATTCCGGAAAGCAAAACGGTGGCGGCGTCGTAGCCCTCGATCGAGTAGGTGCCGGGGTCGGCCTTGAACGCCGCGCTGTAGGCGTTTTTGAACGACGGAATCAACTCTCCTGGGATGCAGGGGCAGCTGAAGTAGGTGTTTTCCGAGGCGTCTCCGGCAAGCTTGATGAACTGGTCGTCTTTCGCGCCATCCGGCCCGACAAATGCACCCTTGAAGCCCTTATTGACGAGTTGTTGGTCGAAGGGTGCACCCTCGGCGTAGTACCCGGCATAGAAGACGGCGTCGGGCTTGTTGCTCATGATCTTAGAGATCGTGGCGGAGAAGTCTTTCTGCGCGGTGATCACCTTGTCGGAGCCACTGACTGCGGAGCCGAGGGCCTTGGTGGTTGCCGTGCCGAGGCCGATGCCGTAGTCGGAATCATCCTGGACGACATACACCTTCTTGGCCTTGAGCTTGCCGGTGAGCAGGTTCGCTGCGGCCGGGCCCTGGGTGGCGTCGTTACCGAGACCACGGAAGAAGGTCTTCCAGCCGTTGGTGGTTAGCCCGGGGTTGGTCGCTGAGGGGGTGATGTGCACCAGCCCCTTCTGCTCGAAGATGTTTCCGGTGGCCTTGGACTCGCCCGAGAACGGAAGCCCGACGATGCCGACGATGTCAGCCTCGTTGACAGCCTGGGTGACGGGGCCGGTCGCCTTGCCGGGGTCGCCTTCGGTATCGAACTTCTTCAGGGAGATTTGGCACCCGGCGTTGGCCTTGTTGTGCTGATCGACGGCGAGCTGCACGCCGTTGATGATGTTGATTCCGAGCTGAGCGTTGGCGCCGGTCTGGGCGCCGACGTAGCCAAGGGTGAGGCCGGCGGGGCAGGTGGCCTTGCCGTCACCCGCGGGAAGCACGGCGCCCTTGGGCGGGTCGAAGCTGGCGAGTACGGGAAGGTCGACTTTTGCGGCCGGGCCGGCCGTGGCAGTGCCACCGGACTGGGCGGCGCACGCGGTCATCAGCAACACAGCGGCGGCGCCGACTGCAATGCTGGTGACAATTTTTTTGCGGAGCATGGATGATGCCTCTCGAGTCTTGAGAAGGGGAAGGGGTGCTTTCTTCCGCGCGGCTTGTGGCCGTCCACAGAAAAATAGGCTTCCTCGAGAATACGACTCGATTTCTCCAAGCTGGCCGGATTTACTGCCTCTAAATAACGGTTCGGTTTCGATAATCGACGAAATGTCGAATTCGGGCGAGAATCCGGGTCGGGTAGCAAAATTCAGCCTGGTCGAGCGGCTGAGTGCGGTCGAGAAGCTGAGCGCGGTCGAAAGACTGAGCGCGGTCGAGCAGCTGAGCACGGTCGAGCAGCTGAGCGCTCAGACCAACTCTGGAGGCTCACGCCGTGCCGCCCGGCCGCTGGAGAGCATGTCTGCACTCAGAACGAGCAGGGCCACCCAGACCAAGCCGAAGCCCAGCCAGCGTTCGGGGGTGAGCGTCTCATGCAGCAGAAAGGCGCCAATGGCGAACTGCGACAGCGGCGCGACAAACTGAATTAGTCCGAGGGTAATGAGCGGGAGGCGACGAGCCGCTCCAGCGAACAGCAACAGCGGAATGGCAGTCACCACACCGGAGCCGATAATCGCAATCGTGTGCAGCGGGCCGAGGGTGCCGAGGGTGAGACCCGCGGTCGAGGCAACGATTGCCAGTTGGGCGATGGCGACGGGTGCGAGCCATGCCGTTTCGAGGGACAGCCCGGTGAGGGCATCCACTCGATTTCCGAGCCGTTTCTTGATGAGCCCGTAGATTCCGAAGGAAAAGGCGAGAGCGAGAGAGATCCACGGCACCTGTCCGTAGCCGAAAGCGAGCACCAACACGGCGATGAAGCTGATGCCCACCGCTACCCATTGCAACGGGCGCAGTCGCTCGCGCAACACCAGCACACCGAGCAGCACGGTGACGATGGGGTTGATGAAATACCCGAGCGCGCCCTCAAGCACGCGGCCGGTGAGCACCGCGAGAAGGTACACCTGCCAGTTGATGTAGATAAACACTCCGGCAAGCCCGAGCGTGAACAGCAGCTTTGGCTGGCGGACGATGGCCAACACCTTCATCCAGTGACGGGTGGCGGTGATGAGAATCAGGCAGAAAAGAAGCGAAAACAGAATGCGCTCGGCCACGATCTCGAAGGCACCCGCCGGTGCCAGCAAAAAGAAGTACAGCGGAAGGAGGCCCCAGAGGCCGTAGGCACTGAAGCCCTGCAGCAGGCCGGTGCGCCGCGTTGCCCTCTTGCCTGCCGCAGAAGCCGCTTCCGGAACTCCGTTTGCGTTTGCCGTTGCCGCGGTACTGGCCAACGAATTGGCCGACGACTCGGGCACGGACGGAAGAGACGCGATGGGCATTGTAAAGACCTTACTCCCGAGGCCGACAGCAAAGGCCCACCCCCGAGGATGGGGATGGGCCTCAATGCAAAGCTGGTTGTGCGGGTGGAGCTACTTAGCGTACGACTACGGCGAGTACGTCGCGGGCGGAGAGAACGAGCAGGTCTTCGCCGCCGTACTTGACCTCGGTGCCGCCGTACTTGGAGTAGATGACTTTGTCGCCCACGGCGATGTCGAGCGGAACGCGGTTGCCGTTGTCGTCGATGCGACCCGGTCCAACGGCGACAACGTCGCCTTCCTGGGGCTTCTCTTTGGCAGTGTCAGGAATGACGAGGCCGGAAGCAGTGGTCTGCTCGGCGTCGACCTGCTTGATGACAATGCGATCCTCGAGCGGCTTGATGGAGACCGACACGGTTGACCTCTTCTTTCTCGGAACTGAAAACCTAAGGGTTGGCACACTCACACCGAGAGTGCCAGCAAGCAGCTTACGGGTTTGGTTAGCACTCACGCAATCGGAGTGCCAGTTTTGCGGTCTCGCCACGGCCACGACATGGCCGTCACGGTCACTGTACGTGTTGAGCCGGCATCCGGGGTCGACATTCGGCACCGGCATCCGGTGGCAGTGACGGATCCGAGAAACCGGTTACCGTTCCGAGAGAATGGACGGATGGAGACTTCCGAACTGCTCGAGGTGCTGTCTAGCGAGGGCCTGCGGCTACTCGACTCGCTTGAACCCTACAACTCGAGCTTGAATGTGGTGAAAACCGTAAACGACCTGAGAAAAGCCGGACACTCCCCCGCCCGGGTTGCCGCGGTGCTCAGCCAGGCTCGGTTGCGCTCCAAGGCGACCGCAAAATTTGGCGCATTTGCCGAACGGATGCTGTTCACCGAAGCCGGACTCGAACAGGCCACCCGATTGAGCGTTGCCGCACGCCACGCGGATCGGTTTCGACAGGCCGGAATTGAGCACGTCACTGACCTCGGCTGCGGCATTGGCGCGGACGCCCTAGCCCTGGCCGCGCTGGAACTCGCCGTGACCGCAGTGGAACGCGACGAGGTGACCTCGGCGATAGCCGCCTACAACCTCGCCCCGTGGGAGAACGCCACCGTGGTGACCGCTGACGCCACCGAGGTCACGATCGACAGCGGCACCAAAACCGGCGGCGCCTACCTTGACCCGGCACGTCGTACGACCGGGCACAGCAACACCTCCAGGCTGAGGAACCCGAATGATTTCTCGCCCTCGCTCGACTTTGCCTTCGCCCTCGGCGAAAAAATACCCACCGGAATCAAACTCGGACCGGGAGTAGATCGCACGTTGATCCCGGCAGATGCCGAGGCGCAGTGGATCTCCATCGACCGCGAAGTCGTTGAGCTCGGATTGTGGTTCGGCTCCGTGGCGCGGCCCGGCGTGAGGCGGGCCGCACTCGTGATCGGCGACCACGGCACAGCCGAGCTCACGGCGCCGGCGGACAGTGCGGATGTGGCCACCGGAACGCTCGGCGAGTTCGTTTATGAACCGGATGGCGCGGTCATCCGGGCCCGTCTGATCGGCGATCTTGCCCGTGAGCTCGATGCGGCGATGCTGAGCGACGGGATTGCCTACCTCACCGCTCCGACGCTTGCGGCGACCCCGTTTGCCCGCGCTTTTCGGGTGGTCGAGACCCTCCCCTTTGACGAGCGCAGGCTGAAAAAAGTTTTAGCCGAACGCGGAATCGGATCGCTCGAAATCAAAAAGCGAGGGGTTGATTTGGATCCGGCCCAGTTGCGCAAAAGGCTGGCGCTGAAGGGGTCGAACAGCGCGACCCTGATTGTGACCCGGGTTGCCGGGCGCCATACCGCGCTGCTCGTGGAGCGGGTGTAGCGCCCGGCTGAAGGGCTGACCGGCGGCAGAGCTGCCCGTCTGCAGGGCTGACCGACTCAAGCGCTGCAAGAACGCTTAGGATCCGCGCCGCGGCCAGCCTGCGATGCCTGCTTGCCCGGTTGGTCGGTCGGTCGGTCGGTTGGTGGGTCGGTTGGTTGGTTGCTTGCTAGTTGCGCGGCATCTGGTTCAGCTGATCACGGAACTCGGGAGTGGAGGCGATCGCGATCCATACCAGGAGTCCGACGACCATGAGGGCGATGCCGACAAACCCGGTAACGATAGCGGTGAGCCAGAAAGCCTTGGCGGGAGCGCCCTCCTTGCTTCGCCCCAGGAAACCCAAGACGACAGCTGCGATGGGCAACAGCAAACCCAGAATCGAGCCGATGAAGGGCAAGATCGCAACCGGGGATCCGACAACGCCGATGATTCCGGCGATCATTCCGATCAAGCTGAGGGTTTTTTTGGTGGGCGGGGCGAAGGGTGCGTCGGGGGCTCCGTATCCGCTCGCGGCTGGGGAGCCGGATGCTGGGTAGCTGGGGGCTACGGGCGGAACGCCCGGCGACTGCGGGGCCTGCGGGGATGCCGTTGGGGCTTCCGGAGCGGTGTGAGGGATGTCACCGGGCGCAGCGGGCAGGGTTGAAGCCGCAGGTGAGGTCACCGGAGGAACTGGATGAGCCGGAGGAACTGGATGAGCCGGAGGAACCGGTGGAATCGGAGGAACTGGTGGAATTGCGGCGTTGGGGGTGCCGTCGAGGGGATCGGACATGAGTGTCTCCTTAGGGCGATGCCGTAAATTTTCAGGCTTTTCTCAGCCTTGCACCGGGCGGTCGGTCAAGTCAACCGGATGGCACCGGTTCTGGGCTGTTCGGGGTTTGCGCTGATCGCCATTTTGGGCTGGCTGCGGTTTTGTGCTAGTGGCTAGGCCCGGATAGTTGTGACGGGCAGCGTGGAGTCGGCCGAGAAGTCGAGACCGGATGGCGCGAAACCCCTCATGATCAGCTGGGCGCCGAGCGCCGCGATCATCGCTCCGTTATCGGTACAGAGACTCCTCGGCGGAACCCGCAGCTCGACCCCTGCAGCGGCGCAGCGCTCGGCGGCGAGAAGCCGCACCCGAGCGTTCGCCACCACCCCGCCGCCGAGAAGCAGCCGCGGCACCGAGAAGTCACGGCAGGCGTTGAGTGCCTTGGTGAGCAGAACATCGGCGACAGCTTCACGAAAGCTGGCCGCGACATCCGCCACCGGCACCGGCACACCGTTGTCTCGCTGGGTCTCCACCCAGCGGGCCACCGCGGTTTTGAGGCCGGAGAACGAGAAGTTGTAGCGATGTTTGGCGAGATCTTTGGGCTGGCTGAGCGCCCGGGGAAAACGGATGGCGGTAGGGTCGCCGCCGATCGCGGCCCGGTCGATCTCCGGACCTCCGGGATAGGGCAACCCGAGTAGTCGGGCCACCTTGTCGAAGGCCTCACCGGCGGCGTCGTCGATCGTCTCGCCGAGAAGCACGACGTCGGACACCAGATCGCGCACGAGCAGCAGCGAGGTGTGGCCGCCGGACACTAGCAGAGCGATAGTGGGGAGCTCAATGGTGGTGCCGTCGTCGCGCAAAACATCCGCTCCGACATGGCCAACCAGGTGATTGACCGCGTAGATCGGTTTGTCGAGGGCGATGGCGAGGGCTTTGGCCGCGCCAACGCCGACCATGAGCGCGCCGGAGAGGCCGGGACCGCTGGTAACGGCGACGGCGTCGAGTTGGTCGAGGGTGACGCCGGCCTCGGCGAGCGCCGCGGTGATTGCCGGGCCGAGCGCCTCGAGGTGGGCGCGTGCCGCGATCTCGGGAACAACCCCGCCGAAGCGGGCGTGCTCAGCCATCGACGACGAGATGACGTTGGCGAGCAGGGTACTGCCGCGCACGATGCCGATGCCGGTCTCATCGCAACTGGTTTCGATGCCGAGTACGAGCGGAGTCGGGTTACTGTTGCTCATCGTGCTCCCCCGACCGGTTCGCCGCGGTGGGGCGCCGGAGTTTCCAACGCCAACACCATGACAATCGCGGTCATATTGTCGGAGTGGTAGTAACCCGGGCGCGTGTCGATGGCGATGAAGCCCAACGATTCGTAGAGTGCCTGCGCGCCGAGGTTGTCGGCGCGCACGTCGAGGAAGAGTTCGGCAACGCCGCGGGCCCGCGCCTCGGCAATAAGCGCGGCGATGAGGGTGCGCCCGAGCCCCTGTCGGCGAGCGCTTTCGGCAACGGCGATGGTTTGCACATCGGCTTGGGGGCCGTCGGGCAGAGAGAACAATCCGGCGTAGCCAGCGAGGGAGCCTGGTACGGCCGGTACCTCGTCGTCGGCAATGAGCGGTGCCACGACATAGAAGGTGAGCGGGTTGGCCAGTTCTCGGCCCATGGCGACCCGTGACCAGGCATCCGCGTGGAAACTGGCGTTCTCGATCACCATGATGGCGTCGAGGTCGAGGGCGGTGGCACGACGCAGCGGCGCGACCATTAGCTGACCCGTTTCACGGTGGTGGAAGCGACCGCGTCGGCCTCGCGAAGGTACAGCGGGGCGGAGGCTGCGAACGGGCGAGCGCCTGCGAGCATGCGCTCAGCGAGCAGGCCGAGGGCCGCCGCCGACACCTCCGCGGCGTCGAGGCGAGGGTAGCGATCGAAACCCGGCACGACCGACGGGAGCTCGTCGGGGCGCGCGAGGCCCGGGGCGTCCACCCTCACCGGCACACCCTGTGGGTCGAGTCCGTGGAAGCTTGACCAGTAGACCTCCCGGCGGCGGGCATCCGTGACCACCAGGAGCGGCCCCGGATCGAGTGTGGAATCGATGCCAATCGCGGCGTAGTGCGCCAGTGCGATCGCGTCGTGACTCACCACGCGCACCACGGGACGAGTGATACCGAGAGCGAACGTCTCGGCTGCGGCGATGCCTACCCGCAGTCCGGTGAACGGGCCGGGACCCATGCCAGCGACCACACCCGAGAGTTCGGAAGGCGAGATGTCGGCGTCGCGCAGGCAGCGGAGAATCAGGGTGCCGATGATTTCGGCGTGCAGTCGGGTGTCGGCCGAAGTGTGTTCAGCGAGCATTCCACGGTCCCGGTCGACGATGGCCACCGAGGTGCCGGCGGAGGTGTCGATCGCAAGCAGCATGGGAGTCAGTTTATTGGAACGGCTGTGCTGCCCAGCGCGGTCCGGAGGTGCGGATGGTGACGCGGCGCGGCTCGATGAGCTCGTCGTCTGGGTCGAAGAGTGCGGGGTCGGTGAGTGCGGGGTCGGTGAGTGCGGGGTCGGTGAGTGCGGTGCTCTGTATTCCGGCGCCGGTCGGCCGCTCGATCGTGAGTTCCAGCAGCGAGTCGCTGACGCCAACGAGCATTCCCTCCGCCCACTCCACCACCACAATGGATGCCGCAAAGTCGATGTCGAGGTCGTCTAACTCCGCGGCGCTTCCGAGCCGATAGGCGTCAACGTGCACGAGCGGTGCTCCTCCGCTGGCACTCGGGTGGGTGCGCGCAAGCACGAAGGTCGGGCTGGCGACCGTGCCGCGAATGCCGAGGGCCTCCCCCAAACCTCGGGTGAGGGTGGTTTTACCCGCACCAAGCGGACCGTTGAGTGCCACCAGATCGCCCGCCCGCATTTGCCGGGCGATGCGCGCTCCCAGCTCGGCCATGGCATCCGGGGTCAAAATCTCAAGCTGCAGCTCACTCACGGCAGGTACCGGTAGCCGAGGCGGCCGGCCAGGCGCGTGACGATTTCGTAGTTGATGGTGTCGCAGCTGCGGGCCCAGTCGTCGGCGCTCGGGATACCGCGAGCCGGGTCACCGAAGAGCACGGCTCGATCACCCTCGGCGACAACTGCGTCACCGACGTCGACCACGAACTGGTCCATCGCCACCCGCCCCGCGATCGGGTAGGTCTTGCCATTGATGGAGACCGGTGCGCGATTGGATGCCTGCCGCGGAATGCCGTCGGCGTAGCCGAGCGGAACCAGCGCGAGGGTTGTGGGGGCGGCGGTGCGGTAGGTGTAGCCGTAGGAGACCCCGCTGCCAGCCGGAACGCGCTTTACCGAGACGATGACGGCGCTCAACTCAAGCGCCGGCCGCAGCCCGAGCGACTCGGAGTTCTGGTCGTCAAAGGGGCTGAGTCCGTAGATGCCAATGCCGAGGCGCACCAAATCGAAGCGCGTGGCGGGTAAGCGGAGGGCTGCCGCGGTGGAGGCAAGGTGACGCAGCTCCGGTGCGAGCCCGGCGGACTCGGCGAGCGCGACCGCCGATTCGAACGCGGTGGCTTGGGCGGCGTCATCCGCATCGCTGGCATTGGCTAAATGGCTGAAGATGCCGCGCACCCGCACCCGGCCGAGCTTCTCGTGCTGGTGGGCCGCCGCGAACAGTTGCTCGCACTCGTCGAGGACAACCCCGTTGCGACCGAGCCCGGTATCGACTTTGAGGTGCACGACCGCGGTTCCGGATGCCTGCGCCGCCCGGTCGAGCTGGGCGAGCGAGTTGATTCCAATATCGATCTGGGCCGAAACAGCCTCGTCGAAGTTCGCTGCCGGATCATGCAGCCAGGCCAGAATCGGAACGTCGATTTTGGCCGCTCGAAGCTCCAGCGCCTCGGCGACCTCCACCACACCGAGCCAATCAGCACCGCCGGCGATCGCGGCTCTCGCGCTCGGCACGGCACCGTGGCCGTAGCCGCGGGCCTTGACCACCGCCATCGTATGTGTAGTTCCGATGGCCGCACGCAGGGTGTCAACGTTGGCAATGATTGCTCCGAGGTCGACGCGCGCCTCCCGAAATGCCCGCATGCCGCTCATGCGCTTTCCGCCACCACAAAGGCCATCGCGATTCCGGCATCATGCGTGATTGACAGATGAAAGTGACCGATGTTGCGGGCCGCGGCGCGCGCAGCAACGCCGCCGCTAAGGGCGAAAGAGGGGTTGCCGTGCTCGTCGGAGACCACGCGAAGATCATGCCAGTGCACGTCGTCGGAGCTGCCGAGCGCTTTGATCAGCGCCTCCTTGGCGGCAAAGCGCCCGGCCAGGGAGCGCAGCGACAGAATTCGGTCTGCTGCGCCTTGTTCAGCCGGCTCAGCCGGCTCAGCCCGATCATTTTGTTCGGCGAGCGCGGCCAATCCGCTCATGGCGCTCTGTTCGCTCTGGGCGCCCTGTTCGCTCTGTTCGCTCTGGGCGCCCTGTTCGCTCTGGGCGAACAGGCGATCGATGACCTTCGGCGTGCGCGTGGCTGCCCGCTCGAAGCGGGCGAGATCCACAACATCCACCCCGATTCCGACGATCATGTGATCGGCATTACCACGGCGGCAGGCGCGGCAACGCTCGAATTTGGGCGCGCACCCGATGCGCTGCGCCGCGGCATCCGGGGCCTACTCAACCGTCACGCTCTTGGCCAGGTTTCGGGGCTGGTCAACGTCGAGCCCCTTGGCCGCGGCCAGTTCCATCGCAAAAATCTGCAGCGGGGCTACCGCCAGAAGCGGCTCAAACAGCGTCGAGGCCAGCGGAATCGGAATCACGACATCGGCGTAGGGCAGAACCGAGGCATCGCCCTTCTCAGCGATCGCCAAAATGCGCGCGCCCCGGGCCCGGATCTCCTGAATGTTGGAGATGACCTTCGGATGCAGCGAATTCTCGCCGCGCGGAGACGGCACCACTACGAACACCGGCTGCCCTGCCTCAATCAACGCGATCGGTCCGTGCTTGAGCTCACCCGCGGCGAAACCCTCGGCGTGAATGTAGGCGAGCTCCTTGAGCTTGAGCGCACCCTCCAGCGCCACCGGGTAGCCGGCGTGGCGCCCGAGAAACAGTACGGCCCGGGTGTCGGTCATCCAGCCGGCGAGCTGCTTGATCGCGTCGTGCTGCTCCAACACCTCCTCCAGCTGGGCCGGGAGGGCCTGAAGTTCGTCGAGCAACCCGGTGATTTCGCTCGCAGAGAGCGTGCCGCGGGTGGCCGCGAGGTGCAGCCCAAACAGGTAGAACGCGGCGACCTGAGCCACGAAGGCCTTAGTGGAGGCGACAGCTACTTCGGGACCCGCGTGGGTGTAGATTACGGCATCCGATTCGCGGGGAATCGTGGCGCCCTGGGTGTTACAGATCGAGAGGGTGCGGGCGCCATTCGCGACGGCGTATTTGACGGCCATCAGGGTGTCCATGGTCTCGCCACTCTGACTCACCGACAGCACCAGGGTGCGGGCGTTCAAAATCGGGTCGCGGTAGCGAAACTCGTGCGAGAGCTCGACATCGACCGGGATGCGCGTCCACTTTTCTATCGCGTATTTGGCGAGCATGCCGGAGTAGGCCGCCGTACCGCAGCCGAGAATCACGATGCGATCGATTTCGGCGAGGGCGTCGGCGAGGGGCTCGAGTTCCTCGAGGTGCACGGCGCCGTCGACGACGCGGCCGAGCAGAGTTTTGGCGATGGCATCCGGCTCTTCGCTGATTTCTTTAGCCATGAAGCTTGACCAGCCGCCCTTCTCGGCGGCCGAGGCGTCCCAGAGCACCTCGTACTCTTTGCCGTGCGCGGGCACGCCGTCGAAGTCGGTGACGGTGACCGAGTCGGCGCGAATCGTCACGATTTGATCCTGGCCAATTTCCATGGCCCGCCGGGTGTGCTCCACGAAGGCCGCGACATCCGAGCCGAGAAAGTTTTCACCGTTGCCGAGGCCGATTACGAGCGGGGAGTTGCGTCGCGCGCCCACCACCACGCCGGGTTCGTCTTTGTGCAGGGCCAGCAGGGTGAATGCTCCGTGCAGGCGGGCGACCACGTGGCGGAATGCCTCAGCGAGATCGCCCGTGCGGCGGTATTCGAGCCCGACCAAAATCGCGGCGACCTCGGTGTCTGTCTCGCTCGTGAACACGGTGTCGGGGTGCGACTCGAGAAGCTCGCGCTTGAGCTCGGCGAAGTTTTCGATGATGCCGTTGTGAATGAGGGCCAGCTTGCCGTCATCGCCGAGATGCGGATGCGCGTTCTCGTCGTTCGGCCCGCCGTGAGTTGCCCAGCGGGTGTGACCGATGCCGGTGAGGCCGCTGGCGATGGGGGTGGTTTCCAGATCGTCAATCAGAATCTGCAGCTTGCCCGCACGCTTGCGGGTGTGAAGCGCACCCGCGGGATCGATGATGGCGATCCCCGCCGAGTCGTAGCCGCGATACTCCAAACGGCGCAGCCCGCCCAGAAGAACGCCCAGACTGTTGCTACTGCCGACATAACCCACGATTCCGCACATCCCTCGATTTTAGGGGCAGGAATTTGGCGACACGGCGATTGGTGGGGCCCCGACTATTCTGGAACCCTCATGGGCGATCACTCCGGTACACATTTGCTTAGCCCTGACGCCCGCACCCCCTACATTGAGCTCGATCGCGCCGATTGGGCTTCTCTCGCGCCCACCACCCCGCTGCCTTTAACACCGAACGAAGTGGTTGAGCTGCGCGGCCTCGGCGAGCGACTCGATTTACGGGAGGTCAGCGACGTCTATCTTCCCCTCAGCCGACTGATTAACCTCTACGCCGCAGGTACTAAGCAGTTGCACCGCACCACGAGCAACTTTCTCGGCCAGCGCGCCGACAGCACGCCGTTCGTGATCGGCGTGGCCGGTTCTGTTGCGGTGGGAAAGTCAACGACCGCGCGGTTGCTGCGCGAGTTATTGGCCCGCTGGGACGATACCCCCCGGGTGGAGCTGGTGACCACCGACGGATTTTTGCACCCCAACGCCGAGTTGTCTCGTCGCGGGCTGATGGATCGCAAGGGGTATCCGGAATCCTTCGACCGCCGCGCCCTGCTGCGCTTTGTCAGCCGGGTCAAGAGCGGTGCCGCCGAGGTGCGCGCCCCGTTTTACTCGCATCTGAACTACGACATTGTGCCGGGCGCCGAAATTGTGGTGCGACGCCCAGATATTTTGATCGTCGAAGGGCTCAACGTGTTGCAGCCGCCGACCAACGCGCACCGCCTAGCTGTAAGTGATCTGTTCGACTTCTCGGTGTACGTCGATGCCCGCTCCAGCGACATCGCCACCTGGTACGAGGATCGCTTCCTCAAGCTGCAGCAGGGTGCGTTTGCCGACCCGAAATCGTACTTTCACCGCTACTCGGCGCTCAATAGCGAGGAAGCTCGGGCGAAGGCCCGCGAAATCTGGAATCGCACCAACGGCCCCAACCTCGCCGAAAACATTCTGCCCACACGCTCCCGGGCCACCCTCATCCTGCGCAAGGATGCCCTGCATCAGGTGGATCGGGTGTTGGTGCGAAAGATCTAGAGCGCGAGCTGCTCGCGCACCACGGCCGCGAGGTCGTTCGCGATGGCATCCGCCGTCTGCTGGTCGACCGCTTCGACCATGACCCGCACGAGCGGCTCGGTTCCGGATGGCCGCAGCAGCACTCGCCCGGAATCAGCCAGTAACTTCTCGGCCACCGTGACGGCGGCGGAGATAACAGCGTTGCTGTTGAGCGAGTGGTGATCCACTCCGGCAACGTTGACCATGATCTGCGGGTAGACCGTCATCACGCTGGCAAGCTGCGCCAAAGACTTCTTGCTGCGGGCCATTTCGGCCATCAGGTGCAGGCCGGTGAGAATGCCGTCGCCGGTGGTTGCGTAATCGCTCATGATTACGTGGCCGGACTGCTCGCCGCCGAGCGTGAGCTTGTGCTGCCCCAAAGCTTCGAGCACGTAGCGGTCGCCGACCTTGGTTTGCATCATCGAGATGCCGTGCTCGGCCATTGCGACCTTGAGCCCGAGGTTGCTCATCACGGTGGCCACAAGCGTGTCGTCGCGCAGCAACCCGCGCTGCTTGAGGGAGACAGCAAGAATCGCCATGATTTGGTCGCCATCGATCATCGCGCCGTTGGCATCGACCGCGAGGCAGCGATCCGCATCGCCGTCGTGGGCGATACCGAGATCAGCGCCGTGATTGAGCACGGTTTCGGCGAGCTGGGCGAGGTGGGTGGAACCCACGCCGTCGTTGATGTTGACCCCGTTCGGGTCGGCCCCAATCACGGTGACCTTGGCACCGGCGAGGGTGAAGACTTCGGGCGAGAGCCCGGCGGCGGCACCGTGAGCGCAGTCGAGCACCACGTGCAGGCCGTCGAGGCGTTGCTTCAGCGTCGACATCAGGTGCACGACGTAGCGATCCTCGGCGTCGGCAAAACGCGTGATGCGGCCGACCTCGACGCCGGTGGGGGCGAGTTTGGGAAGACCCAAAGCGGCCTCGATGCGGTCTTCGACCTCATCCGGAAGTTTGGTGCCCCCTTGGGCGAAGAACTTGATGCCGTTGTCGGGAGCGGGGTTGTGCGAGGCGGAAATCATCACGCCGAAGTCGGCCCCAATATCCGCGATCAAAAAGGCCGCTGCCGGGGTGGGGATGACGCCGGCATCGAGTACATCGACGCCGGAACTGGCCAGCCCGGCGGCAACCGCCGCGGCAATGAACTCCCCCGAGATGCGGGGGTCCCGCGCGAGAACGGCAACCGGACGGCGCCCCGAAGCGCGCCGACCGTCTGCAATTCTGCCCTTACCCAAAACGACTGCCGCCGCTTGGGCGAGGCCTAGCGCAAGTTCGACCGTAAGGTCGCTATTGGCTAGGCCCCGAATACCATCGGTACCAAAAAGACGTGGCAAGGGAGCCGGGTGATCGAAGCGCAGTTAGCGCTTGGAGAACTGCGGAGCCTTACGGGCCTTCTTGAGTCCGGCCTTCTTACGCTCCTTGACGCGAGCGTCGCGGCTCAGGAAGCCGGCCTTCTTCAGGGCTGCACGGTTGTTCTCTTCGTCGATCAAGTTGAGCGAGCGAGCGATTCCGAGGCGCAGCGCGCCGGCCTGGCCGGAGGGGCCACCGCCGGTGATGCGTGCGATGACGTCGTAGCTGCCGATCAGATCGAGGATCTTGAACGGGTCGTTGATGAGCTGCTGGTGCAGCTTGTTCGGGAAGTAGTCCGCGAGCGCGCGTCCGTTGACCACGAACTGGCCGGAGCCGGGAGCAATGCGCACGCGGGCGATGGCCTGCTTACGACGACCGACAGCGGCGCCGGGAACGTTGAGGACGGCGCGGGGAGCCTTGGGGGCTGCATCCGGTGCGCTCTCGGTGGAGTAGCTTTCGGGGGCAGTCTCGTCAGCGCTGAGCGCTTCGGTTTCTGCGGTTTCGATGGAGTCTGAGATCTTCGCCATGAGTAAAAGTCCTGATTCTTCTGGCGGCGCTACTGCGCGACCTGGGTAAGGGTGTAGGTCGTGGGCGTCTGGGCAGCGTGCGGGTGCTCGGCTCCGGCGTAGACCTTGAGCTTGGTGAGCTGAGCGCGACCGATCGAGTTCTTCGGGAGCATTCCGCGGATTGCCTTTTCAACGGCGCGCGTGGGGTGCTTGTCGAGCAGCTCGGCGTAGGTGGTTGCCGTGAGGCCGCCCGGGTAACCGGAGTGGCGGTAGGCCTTCTTCTGAGCCAGCTTCGAACCGGTCAGAGCGATCTTCTCGGCGTTGATCACGATGACGAAGTCGCCGGTGTCCATGTGGTTGGAGAAGATGGCCTTGTGCTTGCCGCGCAACAGCGCCGCAACGTGCGAGGCCAAGCGGCCCAAAACGATGTCAGTCGCGTCGATGATCAGCCAGTCGCGCTGAATATCTTCGGGCTTGGGTGAATAGGTACGAGTCACAGGAGTACTGCTTTCTTGTCGAAATGAGGAGTTCGTGAATCCCACTCCGTGGAACGTTCCAGAACGGAACCTTGCCGGTGGAGGGCTCAACTTCGGGTACCGCGCGGCTTTGAAGGCGCAGGCACCAAGAAGTGAGCCTAGCCGATGGCCGCAGACGCGGTCAAACCGGTGTCGCCCGCAGCATTACGACTGGCTGCCGGAATTCGGTGCCGTCGAGTCTGCTCCACCCGGTCGGCGAGGTGAGCATCGACCGGGTAGCCGACCTCGACCAGGGTGAGTGCCTTCGCCGGCATCACCTTGAATCCTTTGGCGCGATCCAGCTCGTCGCGCACGGCAATCGCCTCGGCTATCGTCACCCGGCCCGCGCCCACGGCGACTGTCGCCCCGACCAGGGTGCGCACCATGCTGTGACAAAACGCGTCGGCGCGAACGGTCGCCACCATCACCTCGTCGGCCTCCCGCCGCCATTGAAAGTGTTCAAGATCTCGAATGGTCGTGGCAAACTCGCGCGGTTTACAAAACGCGGCCCAATCGTGCAGGCCGGTGAGGGCGTCGGCGGCGGCATTCATGGCATCGATGTCGAGCACCGCCGGATGCCAATGCGTGTGCGATCGCTGAAGCGGGTTGCGCGGTCCACGGGCGTCAGACACCCGATACTCGTAGCGCCGCCAATTGGCACTGAAGCGAGCGTCGAACCCCTCCGGTGCGAGGGAGGCCCGGATGACGTGCAGATCCAGGTGCATTCCGGCGAGCCCGTTGAGTCGTCGCATGAGAGCACTCGGCCCGCCGAAGGCTCGCCCGTAGAGGCCGCCGCGGAGCGGCCGCTCGAGGCTCGCGAGCTGGGCCGGGGTGAGATCGAGGTGCGCGACCTGGCCGGTGGCGTGCACGCCAGCATCCGTGCGCCCGGCGACGGTGAGCAGCGGATGCGGGTGGTGGCGGTTGAAGATGGTGGCTAAAGCCTTCTCCAACTCGCCCTGCACCGTGCGCAGCAGGGGCTGGCTGCTCCATCCGGCGAAGTCGGTGCCGTCGTAGGCGATGTCAAGCCGGATGCGGGTTGTGATTTCAGCCGGAATCGCATCAGGGAGCATCATCAAATTCTATTCCGGTTAACGAAAACGGCCCCGCCCAGTGAAGGAGCGGGGCCGAAGTCGTGATGAAACGGTGTTACTTGCTTTCGGTGCCTTCAACGGTCTCGTCGGTGACAGTCTCAGCGTCGGCGACAGCAACGGTCTCGTCGGCGACAGCAACGGTCTCGTCGGCGACAGCAACGGTCTCGTCGGCCACAGCAACGGTCTCGTCGGCGTCGGTCTCAGCGGTTCCGGCGGCGGCGGCGGCTGCGGCAACCTTCTTCGCGCTCTTCGGCTTCGGCGATACAGGCTCGAGCACGAGCTCGATCTGCACCATCGAAGCGTTGTCTCCCTTACGGAAACCGAGTTTGGTGATGCGGGTGTAGCCGCCCTCACGCAGTTCGACCAGCGGTGCGATCTGCGTGAACAGCTCGTGAACCACGGTCTTGTCACCAATGATGCCCAGTACCTGACGACGGGCGTGGAGGTCTCCACGCTTGGCGAAAGTTACGAGACGCTCGACGAGGGGACGCATGCGCTTGGCTTTTGTCTCGGTCGTCTTGATGCTCTTGTGCGTGAACAGGGCAGCCGCGAGGTTCGCAAGCATGAGGCGCTCGTGCGCCGGTCCACCGCCGAGGCGGGGTCCCTTAGTTGGTGCAGCCATTAGTTATTCTCCAGAAATGAAGTGAAGCGAGTTCGTCGACTGACGAGCTCTAGTTGGTTTCTTCGACGTCGTCGTAGCCGCTGTAGAAGTGCGTTCCGTCAAAGCCGGGAACGGTGTCTTTCAGCGCCAAACCCATCTCGATCAGCTTGTCGCGAACCTCATCGACGGATTTCTGCCCGAAGTTGCGGATGTTCATCAGCTGCGTCTCAGAGAGGGCAACCAATTCGCTGACGGTGTTGATGCCTTCCCGCTTGAGGCAGTTGTAGCTGCGCACGGAAAGGTCGAGATCTTCGATCGGGATGTTCAACTCCGAGGAGAGGACGGCGTCGACCGGCGCGGGGCCGATCTCGATGCCCTCGGCGGCAGTGTTGAGCTCGCGCGCCAGACCGAACAGCTCAGTCAGCGTGCGTCCGGCGGATGCGATGGCGTCGCGCGGCGTGATAGCCGACTTCGTCTCGACATCAACGACCAAACGGTCGAAGTCGGTGCGCTCACCGGCACGAGTTGCCTCGACGCGGTAGGTCACCTTGAGTACGGGCGAGTAGAGGGAGTCGATCGGAATCTGTCCCGCTTCGCTGAACTCGCTGCGGTTCTGGGTCGCGGAAACGTATCCGCGGCCTCGCTCGATGGTCAGTTCGAGTTCGAACTTGGCCTTGTCGTTGAGGGTCGCGATGACGAGTTCCGGGTTGTGGATCTCCACGCCGGCCGGAGCCGAGATGTCAGCGGCGGTGACCTCACCGGCACCCTGCTTGCGCAGGTAAGCGGTGATCGGCTCGTCGTTCTCGCTCGAAACAACCAGGCCCTTGAGGTTCAGGATGACCTCGGTGACGTCTTCTTTCACCCCGGGGACGGTGCTGAATTCGTGCAGAACGCCGTCGAGACGGATGCTGGTGACAGCGGCTCCGGGGATCGACGAGAGCAGCGTGCGGCGCAGGGAGTTGCCGAGGGTGTAACCAAATCCGGGTTCCAGAGGCTCAATAACGAAGCGCGATCGGAATTCGGAAATGTTCTCTTCGGTAAGAGTGGGACGCTGTGCAATCAGCACTGTTGTTTCCTTTCGGCGAAGTGTCCGCTATATGACACTTGGGGCTCGACCAGCCTAGCCAGTCGGTTATTGACTTGAAGTAGCGCGGCGTTGAGGCCGCGTCGACCGCGAAACGGTCGAGAAAAACCGAGGTGGTGCGGATGCGCGGGGCACGAATACCCCGCGCAGCGCTACCTAGACACGACGACGCTTCGGCGGGCGGCAACCGTTGTGCGCCTGCGGAGTGACATCGTTGATCGAGCCAACCTCAAGCCCTGCAGCCTGAAGCGAACGAATCGCGGTCTCGCGGCCGGAGCCGGGTCCCTTGACAAAGACGTCAACCTTCTTCATGCCGTGCTCCTGCGCTTGGCGCGCAGCCGACTCCGCGGAAAGCTGCGCCGCGAACGGCGTGGACTTACGCGAACCCTTGAAGCCGACCGTGCCGGACGAAGCCCAGCTCAGTACGGCACCGGTGGTGTCGGTGATGGTGACGATGGTGTTGTTGAAGGTCGACTTGATGTGGGCCTGGCCCACGGCGACGTTCTTTTTTTCCTTGCGACGCGGCTTACGAGCGGCCGATTTTGGTGCTGCCATTGTTTTCTCCTAAAACGATGATGGCGACGACGCGGGTTGCCCCAGCGACTATCGGGCCTTCTTCTTGCCGGCTACGGTGCGCTTCGGGCCCTTGCGGGTTCGAGCGTTGGTCTTGGTGCGCTGTCCGTGAACGGGCAGACCGCGACGGTGACGGATGCCCTGGTAGCTTCCGATTTCGACCTTGCGACGGATGTCGGCTGCAACCTCACGGCGGAGGTCTCCTTCAACCTTGAAGTTTCCTTCGACATAGTCGCGAAGGGCGATGAGCTGGTCATCGGTCAGATCTTTGACTCGGATTTCTCCGCTGATCTCGGTGTCGGCGAGGGTTTTAAGGGCCCTCGTGCGGCCAACTCCGTAGATGTAAGTCAGTGCGACCTCTACGCGCTTATCGCGCGGGATGTCGACGCCGGCTAGACGTGCCATGGTGGCTCTCCTGGTATTTCGTGGAGGTCTGTAGCAACTCCGGTGCAGTGGCCTCCAACCACTGGTGTCCCCTCCCGAGGGAGGATCTGGTGTTGCTATTGCTTTGTTGATTTGTAACCGTTGCCTTCGGCATCCGAAAACGTCGTCGGCAGCGCTGACCTGCTATTAGCCCTGGCGCTGCTTATGGCGCGGGTTTTCGCAGATGACCATGACACGGCCGTTGCGGCGAATAACCTTGCACTTCTCGCAGATGGGCTTAACGCTGGGGTTGACCTTCATTGTGATTCCTTGTGTTCGCTGTCTTCGTACCTGCAGGAATGCAGGCCGTTACTTGTCAGCATTAACGCCCTTGCGAGCGATGCCAATGCGGCACTACTTGTAGCGGTAGACGATCCGGCCACGGGTCAGGTCGTAAGGGCTCAGCTCCACAATCACACGGTCCTCAGGAAGGATGCGGATGTAGTGCTGGCGCATCTTGCCCGAAATATGGGCAAGAACGCGGTGGCCATTGGTCAGCTCAACGCGAAACATCGCGTTAGGCAGAGCCTCGACTACTGCACCCTCGATTTCGATGACACCGTCTTTTTTTGCCATAGCCTCTTCGTCGCTAAAAATATTGTTTGCTGGTCGTGCGGGTGGGATTTCGGTGGCTACTCGGTTGCAGAAATGCAAAAACGGGGCACGCAAAAACGGGCCCAAGACACCAAAGATCCATCCTAGGCGGTTAAGCCGCTTTTCAACAACTTTCGCTTATACTTTCGCCGCTGCCGTTACTTCCCGCTCGATTTCGGCAAATAACCGATTCAACTGATCGTCGAAACACCAGTTGTTTGAAGCGGGCTGGTCCCCGGAAGTTGGACACGAGAATCGAACTCTAGGCAATGGCGGTTCTTTGGGCGCGGTGCTTGTCGGGGCTGAATCGCCGAGACATGCTCATTGACGCGGGTGCCCTTCTTCCTGCGTAGGCTGACAGCCATGACGGAGCTCACCGGCGAAAGCGCCGCAAGACCGCGGTCGAGTCGTGCAGGGTGGGTGACTCTCGTGGCGATCATCCTTGGTGCGATAGCGGCGACGATCGGTGTGATCTTGATGTTCGTGCCTGTCGACCCTCCGTTTTTCGGTTGGTTTGCCTACACCCCACTCAGCACCACACCGTTTTACCCGGACCCACTGCAAACGCCGTCGGGTCGGTTCATTCTGCCGCTCTTTGTCAGCGCCGTGGTGCTTTTCGCCTTCGCTTTCGGGTGGGCGCTCGGGGTGCGCCCCGTATTGCGCCGGCAACCTCCCGCTAGCATGGGCGACTAGCCAGGCGTAGTTCGGGTTCTAGTTAGACGATCGGAACCGGAACCACGCCGAACGGCGCCAGCTTCTCGGCCCCACCGTCGAGCGCGGTGAGCACCCAGATGCCGTGCTCGTGCACCGCCACGGAGTGCTCCCAGTGGGCGGCATCCGTACGGTCGCGGGTGACAACGGTCCAGCCGTCGTCATTGATGGTGGTGTCGATTCCCCCGAGGGTAACCATCGGTTCAATGGCGACCACGAGACCCTTCTTGACCCGGGGGCCGTTGCCGCGCACCCGGAAGTTGTAGACGGGCGGCTCCTCGTGCATTGAACGACCAATGCCGTGACCGACATACTCTTCGATGATCCCGAAGGTGCCGCGGTCGTCGATGGCGTCTTCAATGGCGCTACCCACCTCGTTGAGGTGACGGGCCGAGGCGAGGGCGGCGATACCCGCCCACAGCGAATGCTCGGTCACCGCAGAAAGGTTCTCGCGAACCCGCACGAGTTCCGGCTGCGCCACATCGGGGACGACCACGCTGATGGCCGCATCACCGTTCCAACCCTCAAACTCCGCACCGCAATCGATCGACACAATATCGCCGGGCTGCAGCACGCGGCCACCGGGAATCCCGTGAACCACCTCGTCGTTCACCGAGGCGCACACAGTGTGGTGGTAACCGGTTTCCAACAGAAAGTTGGGCGAACCGCCCGCGGCGCGAATACTCGCCTCGGCGATGGCATCGAGCTCAAGGGTCGTCACCCCGGCACGGATCGACCCGCTCACCGCGGCAAGTGCCAGCGCGGTGATGCGACCCGGCTCGATCATCCGTCGGAGTTCATCGGCCGACTTGTAAATCGATTTTGGGGAAGACAAAACGGCCTGACGCTAGCTGGTGGCGGAAGCGTCTGCCGTGCAGACGATGTTGCGAGCGGCGAGTGCCGTGCTGATGCGCAAAGCCACGTCGTCGATCGGTCCGAGGCCGTCGACCCCAATCAGCAGCCCACGGTCGGCATAAACCGCGATCAGCGGAGCCGTTTCACGAGCGAAGACATCTTGACGGTGGCGAATAGCCTCCTCGGAGTCATCCAGCCGGCCCTGCTCGATCGCACGCTTGCGCAGGCGAGCAACAACCTCATCGGTGTCGGCGACCAACTGGATAACGGCGTCGAGCGCGGCTCCCTTGGAGGCCAGCAACTCGTCGAAGAAAGTGACCTGCCCCAGGGTCCGCGGGTAGCCGTCGAGCAAAAAGCCCTCGAGGGCATCCGGTTCGGCCAAACGAGAAACGACCAACTCGTTGGTGAGCGAGTCGGGCACGAAATCGCCGGCGTCAACGATGGCCTTCACCTGAGTACCCAAAGCGGTGCCGGTTTTGATGTTGTGGCGAAAAATATCGCCGGTGGCAATCGCCGGAATGTCGTAAAAATCGGCGAGGCGCGCGGCTTGCGTGCCCTTACCCGAACCGGGCGGGCCGATGATGAGCAGCCGGGTCAACGAAGAAGACCTTCGTAGTGGCGCTGCTGCAGCTGCGAGTCAATCTGCTTGACGGTCTCGAGCCCGACACCGACGATGATCAAGATGCTGGCGCCACCGAAGGGGAAGTTGGAGTTTGCGCCCACGGTGGCCAGAGCCACGAGCGGGATGAGGGCGATAAGCCCGAGATAGAGCGAACCGGGAAGCGTAACCCGGGTCAGCACGTAGTCGAGGTACTCGGCCGTCGGACGGCCCGCACGAATGCCGGGAATGAAGCCACCGTACTTCTTCATGTTGTCGGCCACCTCCTCCGGGTTGAAGGTGATCGCCACGTAGAAGTAGGTGAACCCGATGATCAAGAGGAAGTACATCGCCATGTACAGCGGATTGTCGCCCGTGCGCAGGTTGTCGGAAATCCAGCCCACCCAAGCCGCGGGCGGCTTGCCGTTGGTGGGCTGATTGAACTGGGCGATGAGCGCCGGCAGGTACAGCAGCGATGAGGCAAAGATGACCGGAACAACGCCCGCCATGTTGACCTTGATCGGAATATAGGTGTTGTTTCCGCCGTAGGTTCGGCGGCCCACCATCCGCTTGGCATATTGCACCGGGATGCGCCGCTGCGATTGCTCGACGAACACCACGAGGGCCATGATCAAAATTCCGACGAACAGCACGAGCAGGAAGATCTCGAAGCCCTTGGCAGTGGCGATGCCCCACAGGGCGCCCGGGAACTTGGCCGCAATCGAGGTAAAGATCAGAAGCGACATGCCGTTGCCAACGCCGCGTTCGGTGATGAGCTCACCCATCCACATGATGAGGCCGGTGCCGGCGGTCATTGTGACCACCATGAGAAGGGTGGCGTACCACGACGGATCGGTGATGAGGTTGCTGCAGGCGGTGGAGCCGTTAGTCGACGGGAACAGTGCGCCGCTGCGAGCAACGGTTACCAGCGTCGTGGACTGCAAGACCGCAAGCGCGATGGTGAGGTAGCGGGTGTACTGGGTGAGCTTTGCTTGCCCCGATTGTCCCTCTTTGTAGAGGGTTTCGAAGTGCGGGATAACCACGCGAAGCAGCTGCACGATGATCGACGAGGTGATGTACGGCATGATGCCGAGCGCGAAGACCGAAAGTTGAAGGAGAGCGCCACCGCTAAAGAGGTTGACAAGCTCGTAGAGACCAGTGGTGCCACCGCTGGAGGCGATACATGCCTGCACATTGGTGTACGAAACGAACGGGGAGGGGATGAAAGACCCGAGGCGAAATAGCGCGACAATGCCGAGGGTAAACCCGATCTTCCTGCGGAGGTCTGGGGTGCGAAAAATCCGCGCGACGGCTCTGAACACGAGGTCTCCTGGTTTGGTTTACTGTTACCGCAGTTAAGCGGTGGCCCCTGCGGGCCACCGCTCGACTCTGTGCAGGTGTTACTTGACGGATCCGCCAGCAGCAACGATCTTGTCTAGGGCGGAGCCCGAGACCTTATCTACTGCAACATTCAGCTTAACCGTAATGTCACCGTTACCAAGAACCTTGACGAGCTCGTTCTTGCGAACGGCGCCCTTCGCGACGAGATCCAGCACGGTGACGTCGCCGCCATCGGGGTAGAGCGCGGCGAGCTTCTCGAGGTTAACCACCTGGTACTCCACGCGGAACGGGTTGTTGAACCCGCGCAGCTTCGGAGAACGCATGATGAAGTTGATGTTTCCACCCTCGAACCCGGGGCGCATTGAGTAACGCGCCTTCGTGCCTTTGGTACCGCGACCGGCAGTCTTACCCTTGGATCCCTCACCGCGGCCAACGCGCATGCGGGACTTCTTGGCACCCGGTGCGGGGCGGAGGTGGTGCATCTTCAGAACGGTTGCGCGACGCTCGGCCTCGACCGGAGCAGCCTTCTTCACGCGGGTCGTCGACGAGGTTTCGGCGTCAGCCGATTTTACCTTCGTCGACTTTGTGACGTTTTCGTCAGCCATTAGTCAATCTCCTCGACCTTAACCAGGTGAGCGACGGTGCGAACATAGCCGCGGTTTTGCGAATTGTCTTCGCGAACCACGATGTCGCCGATGCGCTTCAGCCCAAGGCTGCGGAGCGTGTCGCGCTGGTTTTGCTTCTCACTAATTTTGGACTTGATCTGGGTTACCTTCAGGCGAGCAGCCATCAGACACCTGCCTTCGTGTCGGCCTGCGTACGCAGCAAGCGTGCCGGCGCGACGTCTTCGATCGGGAGACCACGGCGTGCGGCAACTGCGGCGGGCTCTTCGAGCTGCTTCAGCGCTGCGACCGTGGCGTGCACGATGTTGATCGTGTTGGAGGATCCGAGCGACTTGCTCAGAACGTCGTGGATACCGGCACACTCGAGTACGGCGCGAACTGGGCCACCGGCGATAACACCGGTACCAGCGGATGCCGGACGCAAGAGAACGACGCCAGCGGCGGCCTCACCCTGCACGGGGTGCGGGATGGTGACGCCGACGCGAGGAACGCGGAAGAAGTTCTTCTTTGCCTCCTCGACGCCCTTCGAGATAGCGGTCGGGACCTCGCGGGCCTTGCCGTAGCCGACACCCACCAGACCGTTACCGTCACCGACGACGACGAGGGCGGTGAAGCTGAAGCGACGACCACCCTTGACGACCTTCGACACGCGGTTGATGGTCACGACGCGCTCGAGAAACTGGCTCTTCTCGGTGTCGCGTGCTCCACGCTGCTGGTTCGGGTTGCGCTCACGGCCACCACGACGAGCCTCGCGGGGCTCGCTCGCGTTGTTGTCCGTACCGGCAGCCGTCTCAACAACGGCCGGCTGCACAACGGCAGCTTCGGTTGATTCGGACTCCACAGCCTTCTCCTTGTTGTCAGTTGCGTCGCTCACAGGTCCAACCCACCTTCTCTGGCTCCGTCCGCGATGGCCGCGACGCGACCCGCGTAGCGGCTGCCTCCGCGGTCAAAGACAACCTTCTCAATTCCGGCGGCCTTGGCACGCTCAGCAACGAGCTCGCCAACCTTGCGGGCTTTGGCAGTTTTGTCACCGTCGAAAACGCGCATATCTGCCTCAAGCGTTGACGCCGAGGCAAGGGTGAAGCCCTTGCTGTCGTCAACAACCTGCACGAATACGTGGCGGGCTGATCGCGTAACGACCAGACGCGGACGCAGTTCGGTTCCGACAACCTTCTTGCGAAGGCGTGCGTGACGGCGAGCCTTGGCTGCCGACTTGCTCTTACCTCTAATTCCGAGACCCATGTTACTTACCACTCTTTCCGGCCTTGCGGCGGACTACTTCGCCTGCGTAACGCACGCCTTTACCCTTGTAGGGTTCTGGCTTGCGCAACTTGCGAATGTTTGCGGCGACCTCGCCGACGGCCTGCTTGTCGATGCCGTGCACCGTCAGCTTGTTGTTGCCTTCGACGGCGAAGGAGATGCCAACCGGCGGCTCAATCGTGATCGAGTGCGAGTAGCCGAGCGCGAACTCGAGGTTCTCGCCCTTCGCCAGCACGCGGTAACCGGTTCCGACGATCTCCAGACCCTTGGAGTAACCATCGGTTACTCCAATGATCTGGTTGGCGATCAGCGTGCGGGTCAGACCGTGCAGCGAACGCGAGGCGCGCTCATCGTCCGGTCGGGTAACCAGCAACTGGCCCTCATCGAGAGTGACAGCAATGGGAGACGCAACGGTGAGCGACAGCTCGCCCTTGGGCCCCGTGACGGTGATGGCGCTGCCATCAACCGTGACATTGACCCCGGCGGGGATCTGAATGGGAAGACGTCCGATTCGTGACATGGCGAGTTACCACACGTAGGCGAGGACTTCCCCACCTACGCCTTTCGAGGTTGCCTGGCGGTCCGTGAGGAGGCCAGAAGAGGTCGAGAGGATTGCAACGCCGAGTCCGCCGAGTACATGAGGAATCTCGGTGGACTTTGCGTATACGCGCAATCCGGGCTTCGAGACGCGCTTGATACCAGCGATGGAACGCTCCCGGCTCGGGCCGTACTTGAGGTCGATGATGAGGGTCTTGCCAACGCGAGCGTCTTCTACCTTCCACCCGGAGATGTAGCCCTCTTTTTTGAGGATCTCCGCGATGTGGGTCTTCAGTTTGCTGCTCGGAAGCGACACGGTTTCGTGGTACGCCGAGTTCGCGTTGCGCAGTCTGGTCAGCAGGTCTGCTACCGGATCTGTCATTGTCATAGCGGTTGTTTCCTTGTCTCGTCTGGTTTCGGCATCCGGTTCACGAATGCCGACCTGGTCGATCGATACAGCGGGGGTATTACGGGGTGTTCTCCGCGGTGCGGAACGGGAAGCCAAGTGCCTTGAGCAGAGCCCGGCCCTCCGCGTCGTTCTTTGCCGTGGTAACGAGCGTGATGTCAAAACCACGAACGCGGTCGATCTTGTCCTGGTCGATTTCATGGAACATCGACTGCTCATTCAAACCGAACGTGTAGTTTCCACGACCGTCGAACTGCTTGTCGCTCAGCCCGCGGAAGTCGCGGATGCGCGGAAGCGCCAGTGACAGCAAACGGTCGAGGAACTCCCAGGCCCGGTCGCCCCGAAGGGTGACGTGGGCGCCGATCGGCTGGCCCTCGCGAAGCTTGAATTGCGCGATGGACTTGCGAGCGTTGGTAACCAAAGGCTTCTGGCCGGTGATCGCGGTGAGGTCTTTTACGGCCCCATCCATGATCTTGCCGTCGCGAGCTGCCTCGCCGACACCCGTGTTGACGACGATCTTCACCAGTCCGGGCACCTGGTGCACGTTGGTGAAACCGAAGTCCTTGAGCAGCTGGGCCGAGATCTCGGTCTTGTACTTCTGCTTCAGGCGCGGGGTGGCGTTTTTTGTGGGTGCAGTGGCCGGCACTGCAGTTGCGGTGTCAGTCATTACAGGTCCTCACCGGACTTCTTGGCGTAGCGGATACGAACGGTCTTCTTGACACCGTTCTTCTCCACTTCCTCTAAACGGAACCCGACGCGCGTGGGCGTCTTGGTCTTGGGGTCGATCAAGGCAACGTTCGACACGTGGATCGGAGCCTCGCGGGTCTCGATACCACCGGTCTTGGTGCCACGATCGGTCTGGCCGGCGCGCACGTGCTTCTTGACGAAGTTCACGCCTTCGACGACAACACGGTTGCGGTCAACGAGAACCTCGAGAACGCGACCCTGCTTGCCACGGGAGCCCCCGCGGTCTTGGCGACGGCCAGTGATGACCTGAACCAGGTCACCCTTTTTAATGTTAGCCATAAGTTAAATAACCTCCGGGGCGAGCGAGATGATCTTCATGAACTTCTTGTCGCGAAGCTCACGGCCGACTGGCCCGAAGATGCGGGTACCACGGGGGTCCCCATCAGCCTTCAGGATGACGGCGGCGTTCTCGTCAAACTTGATGTAGGAACCGTCAGCGCGACGGGTTTCCTTCTTGGTGCGAACGATGACCGCTTTCACGATGTCACCCTTCTTGACGTTGCCGCCCGGGATGGCATCCTTCACCGTGGCGACAATGATGTCGCCGAGCCCCGCGTACCGGCGGCCGGAGCCACCGAGTACGCGGATGGTGAGGAGCATTTTGGCGCCGGTGTTGTCGGCAACCTTGACGCGTGATTCCTGCTGAAGCATCTGTATCTCCTACTGATAAGTAAGCGCGGACGCTTACTTAGCCTTTTCGAGGATTGCGACCAGGCGCCAGCGCTTGGTGGCGCTCAGCGGACGAGTCTCGCTGATTTCCACCATGTCGCCGATACCGGCGGCGTTGAGCTCGTCGTGCACCTTGACCTTGGACGTACGGCGGATGACCTTGCCGTACAACGGGTGCTTTACGCGGTCTTCGACCTCAACGGTGATGGTTTTGTCCATCTTGTCGCTGAGAACGTAGCCACGGCGGCTCTTGCGGTAACCGCGAGCTTCAGCATCCTTGACGTCATGAGCGGCGTGCTCGTGGGTGGTTGCAGTTTCCTTGGCCGTTGCCATTACTTCGCCTCCTCATTCTTCTCGGATGAAGCGTCGGCTTCACCGGTGGTCTCGGTGGCGTCAGCGTCAGCATCCGCAACCGTCTTCTTGGCCTTCTTGGGAGCCTTGACCGCCGGGGTGACAACCTCGGTGGCTACGGGCGTCGCGCGAATACCGAGCTCACGTTCACGGAGAACCGTGTAAATGCGCGCGATGTCACGCTTGACGGCCCGAAGGCGTCCGTGACTCTCGAGCTGGCCGGTTGCGGACTGGAAGCGCAGGTTGAACAGCTCTTCCTTGGCTTTTTTGAGTTCGTCGAAGAGTCGAGCGTCTTCAAAAGTGTCTAGCTCGACGGGGACGAGCTCCTTGGAACCGATCGCCATTATGCGTCGCCCTCCTCGCGCTTGATGATGCGTGCCTTGAGCGGCAGCTTGTGGATTGCGCGAGTCATTGCCTCGCGCGCGGTTGCCTCGTCTACACCGGCGAGCTCAAAGAGCACGCGTCCCGGCTTGACGTTGGCGATCCACCACTCGGGTGATCCCTTACCGGAACCCATGCGGGTTTCGGCGGGTTTCTTGGTGAGCGGGCGGTCGGGGTAGATGTTGATCCACACCTTCCCACCACGCTTGATGTGACGCGTCATCGCGATACGAGCTGCCTCGATCTGGCGGTTCGTCACATAGGCGGGGGTGATGGCCTGGATGCCATACTCACCGAACGACACCGTCGTGCCACCAGTGGCGTGACCACTGCGACCCGGGTGGTGCTGCTTACGGTGCTTGACCTTACGGGGAATCAACATTGTTACGCCTCAACTCCTACGGCTGCCGGGGCAGCTGCTTCGGTACGGGGTGCAGCACTGGTGGGAGCCGTGCGTCGCGGGCGGTCTGAACCGTCGCGGCGGTCGTCACGACGCTCGGGACGCGAGCTCTTGGCGTTGGCCTGCTCGCGCGCGAGCTCCTTGTTGGTGATGTCGCCCTTGTAAATCCAGACCTTGACGCCGATACGACCGAAGGTCGTCTTGGCCTCATAAAATCCGTAGTCGATGTTCGCGCGCAGGGTATGCAGCGGAACGCGACCCTCACGGTAGAACTCCGAGCGGCTCATCTCGGCGCCGCCGAGACGACCGGAAACCTGGATGCGAACACCCTTGGCTCCGGCACGCTGAGCGCCCTGAAGGCCCTTGCGCATGGCACGACGGAACGCCACGCGAGCAGTGAGCTGCTCGGCGATGCCCTGTGCAACCAGCTGCGCTTCGGCTTCGGGGTTCTTGACCTCGAGGATGTTGAGCTGGATCTGCTTGCCCGAGAGCTTCTCGAGGTCGGAGCGGATGCGCTCGGCCTCGGCGCCACGACGGCCAATCACGATGCCCGGACGGGCGGTGTGAATGTCGACGCGAACGCGGTCACGGGTGCGCTCGATCTCGATACGTGCGACTCCGGCGCGGTCAAGCGACGTCTTCAGCAGGTTACGGATCTTGATGTCTTCAGCGACGAAGTCGCTGTAACGCTGGCCCACCTTGGTGCTGTCTGAGAACCAACGCGACACGTGGTCGGTGGTGATTCCTAGACGGAAGCCGTAGGGGTTTACTTTCTGGCCCATTACTTCTTTCCTGACTTCTTCGAGGCGACGGCGTCAGCAACATCGGCATCTTCGGGGGTTCCCAGGATGATGGTGATGTGGCTGGTGCGCTTCAGGATCTGGAACGCGCGGCCCTGGGCTCGCGGCTGGAAGCGCTTGAGCGTGGCGCCCTCGTCGACGTAAGCCGTCGTGACGAACAGGTCTTGGTCGTCGAGGTAGCTGTTGCTTGCTTCAGCCTTGACTCGCGCGTTGGCCATGGCCGACTCGACGAGCTTGTAGACGGGATCGCTTGCACCCTGCGGGGCGAACTTCAGGATGGCCAAGGCCTCCATCGCCTGCTTGCCACGGATCATATTGACGACGCGACGAGCCTTCGTGGGGGTAACGCGGATATGACGCACACGTGCGACTGATTCCACCATTTCTCTCCTCCTCAGTCACCGCGTTAGCGGCGACGACCCTTCTTGTCGTCCTTCTCGTGGCCACGGAAGGTACGAGTGGGAGCGAACTCACCGAGCTTGTGGCCAACCATGGTTTCGGTGATGAACACCGGGATGTGCTTGCGACCGTCGTGAACCGCGATGGTGTGTCCCAGGAACGACGGGATGATCATCGAGCGGCGCGACCAGGTCTTGATAACGCTCTTGCTGCTGGCTTCATTCGCCTTGGCCACCTTGCGAAACAGGTGGTCGTCAACGAAGGGGCCTTTTTTGAGACTGCGTGGCATCCTCTACAACTCCTATTTGCGCTTCTTGCCGACATTGCGGCGGCGGACGATGAGCTTGTCGCTCTCTTTGTTGATGTGGCGCGTGCGGCCTTCTTTCTGGCCCCACGGCGTCACCGGGTGACGTCCACCGGAGGTCTTACCCTCACCACCACCGTGCGGGTGGTCAACCGGGTTCATGGCAACACCACGAACGGTCGGACGAACGCCCTTCCAGCGCATACGTCCGGCCTTACCCCAGTTGATGTTCGACTGCTCGGCGTTGCCGACCTCGCCGATTGTCGCGCGGCAGCGGGCATCCACGTTGCGGATTTCACCGGACGGCAGGCGAAGCTGAGCGTACGGGCCATCCTTGGCGACGAGACGAACACTCGTACCCGCTGAACGGGCCATTTTGGCACCGCCGCCCGGCTTGAGTTCGATCGCGTGGATAACGGTTCCGACTGGGATATTTCGCAGCGGAAGGTTGTTACCCGGCTTGATGTCGGCGGAAGCGCCCGACTCAATGATGTCGCCCTGCTTGAGCTTGTTCGGAGCGATGATGTAGCGCTTCGAGCCGTCAAGGAAGTGCAACAGCGCGATGCGCGCGGTGCGGTTGGGGTCGTACTCGATTTCGGCAACGCGAGCGTTGACGCCATCTTTGTCGTGACGACGGAAGTCGATCAGACGGTACATGCGCTTGTGGCCACCACCGATATGACGGGTGGTAATGCGGCCGGCGTTGTTACGGCCACCGGTCTTCGACAGGGGGCGCAGGAGCGACTTTTCCGGGGTCGAACGTGTGATCTCGGCAAAATCTGAAACCGAGGATCCACGGCGACCGGGGGTCGTGGGCTTGTACTTACGAATAGCCATAGTATTTTTCCCCTGTTCCTAGCCGACAGCAGTGAAGATGTCGATGGAACCGGACTTGAGGGTCACGATCGCGCGCTTGGTGTCTTTGCGCTTTCCGAGACCGAACTTGGTACGGCGGGTCTTACCCTTTTTGTTGAGGGTGTTGATTGACGCGACCTCGACCGAGAAGATCTTCTCGATAGCGAGCTTGATCTCGGTCTTGTTCGAACGGGGGTCCACGATGAACGTGTACTTGCCCATGTCAATCAGGCTGTAGCTCTTCTCAGAGACAACAGGCGACAGGATGACGTCGCGCGGATCCTTGAACGTGATGGTCATGCGCTGAGCTCCTTCTCGGCTGCAGCCCGCTCGGGGCTGACGCGCTTCTTGCTAAAGGCACCGGTGACGCCGGTGATGGCGCGATCCTTCTCGGCCGCAGCCGCAGGTCCCGCGACGAATGCGTCGAAGGAGCCCTTGGTAAAGACGATGTCGTCGGAGACGAGCACGTCATAGGCGTTGAGCTGGTCCCAGGAGAGAACATGTACGGCCGGGATGTTGCGAACGCTCTTGCGGCTCAGCTCGTCGCTGCGCTCCAGAACGATCAGAACATGCTTGCTCGTTGCGATGTTTTCCAAGAGCGCCACGATGGTCTTCGTCGACGGGGTCTCACCGATGGAGAGGGAGTCGACGACGTGGATGCGGCTTCCGCGAGCACGGTCAGACAATGCACCGCGAAGGGCGGCAGCAATCATCTTCTTGGGGGTGCGCTGCGAGTAGTCGCGCGGGTGGGGTCCGTGGACAATTCCACCACCGGTCATGTGCGGGGCGCGGATCGAGCCCTGACGAGCGCGACCGGTTCCCTTCTGCTTGAACGGCTTGCGGCCGGCACCAGAAACTTCACCACGGCGCAGCGTGTTGTGCGTTCCCTGGCGAGCGGCGGCGCGCTGGGCGACGACGACCTGGTGGATCAGCGGAACGTTGGTCTGCACGTCGAAGGTTTCGGCGGGCAGATCGACAGTGCCGACCTTCTTACCCGAGGAATCAATGACGTCGAGAGTAGCCGGAGCCGATTCGAGTTGCTCGGTCATGGGTTACGCCCCCTTCACTGCGTTGCGGACGAATACGATGCGGCCGCGAGCTCCGGGAACGGCACCCTTTACCAGGATGATTCCCTTCTCGAGGTCGACCGCGTGAACCTTGAGGTTCAGCACCGAGACGCGCTCGCCACCCATACGACCGGCCATGCGCATGCCCTTGAAGACACGGCTGGGGGTCGAGGAGGCACCGATCGAGCCGGGCTTGCGGTGGTTACGGTGCGAACCGTGGGAGGAGGAGACACCCTTGAAGTTGTGACGCTTCATAACACCGGCGAAACCCTTACCCTTGCTGGTGCCCACGACGTCAACCTTTTGGCCGGCCTCGAAGATATCAACGGCAATTTCCTGGCCGAGGGTGTAGGTGTCGGAGTCAGCGGTGCGAACCTCGGTGACGTGGCGGCGAGGAGTTACGCCAGCCTTGTCAAAGTGCCCGGTCATCGGCTGGTTCACCTTGCGGGGGTCGATCTGGCCATAGGCGATCTGAACCGCGCTGTAGCCGTCAACCTCGGGTGTACGCAGTTGCGTTACAACGTTGGGCGAGACCTCGATAACGGTCACGGGAATGAGCTTGTTGTTCTCGTCCCAGACCTGGGTCATACCCAGCTTGGTTCCGAGAAGTCCGCGGCTCGTCTTTGCGATAGTCATACCGGGCCCTACAGCTTGATCTCGATGTTGACATCGGCCGGCAGGTCGAGGCGCATGAGCGAGTCAACGGCCTTCGGTGTCGGGTCGATGATGTCAATCAGACGCTTGTGCGTACGCTTTTCAAAGTGCTCGCGGCTGTCTTTGTATTTG
This sequence comes from Microbacteriaceae bacterium, assembly GCA_014377425.1. Lineage (GTDB taxonomy): Bacteria > Actinomycetota > Actinomycetes > Actinomycetales > Microbacteriaceae > Marisediminicola. Next base: position 141,438 of record JACMPQ010000050.1, read on the forward strand.
TGAGGGGAACGGATTACAACAATCACGTTCTTCTCGGTCGGCAACGGCACCGGGCCGACGACGGTTGCGCCCGCACGGGTCACAGTGTCGACGATCTTGCGGGCCGAGCTATCAATGACCTCGTGGTCGTACGACTTAAGTCGAATGCGGATCTTTTGTCCCGCCATGTCTGACTCTCTCTCTTATAGGCATCGTGGTCTGCGCAGCGCGCAACTATTGGATGCTTGGATGCACCAGCGTCAGCTGATTCACCACTTGTTCCCGCTCTTAAACTGCATCTCCCCCACCCACGCGCTCGGGCGTGTCGCCCTCGCCTTGGACGCGCAAACTTGCGCACCCCAGTGAATCGGTTTGATTGTTCTGCTCTCCGCCGCTGGCACTCGGGCTCGGAGCCCCAGATTTTCAGCACTGCGTGACAGTGACCCGGACACTTGGCCCAGAGTATTGAACTTGTCGAGTTTGCCACAGTCTGGGTTCCGCTGCAACCCGGGCGTGTCACGTGGGCGAGTCGCGCGTTTGCTGGGCAAACCGTGGGGCGCTGCATCCGGCGCTGCATCCGGGTCTGTGTCGGAGTCTCGGCCGGGAACGGAAAACGGGGCCAGCCCCGAAAGGCCGACCCCGTTTTGTGGTGGTGCTAGTGGTGGCGCGTTACTACTTGAGGATCTTGACTACCGTGCCGGCGCCGACGGTGCGGCCACCCTCACGGATGGCGAAGCGCAGGCCAGCCTCCATGGCGATCGGCTGAATCAGCGTCACGGTCATTTCGGTGGTGTCGCCGGGCATGATCATCTCGGTGCCCTCGGGCAACGTGATGACGCCGGTGACGTCTGTGGTGCGGAAGTAGAACTGCGGGCGGTAGTTCGCGTAGAACGGGTTATGACGGCCGCCCTCATCCTTCGAAAGGATATAAGCGTTCGCCTCGAACTCGGTGTGCGGGGTAACGGTTCCGGGCTTGACAACAACCTGGCCGCGCTCCACGTCTTCACGCTTGGTACCACGAAGAAGCAGTCCGACGTTCTCACCGGCGCGAGCATCTTCGAGGGTCTTGCGGAACATCTCGATGGCCGTAACGATGGTTTTCGTCGACTTCTCTTTGATTCCGACGATCTCGACCTCGTCGTTGGGGTGGAGGACTCCACGCTCAACGCGGCCGGTGATGACGGTTCCACGACCGGTGATCGTGAACACATCTTCGACGGGCATGAGGAAGGGCTTGTCGGTCTCGCGAACGGGCTCCGGGATGAACTCGTCAACCTTGCTCATCAGGTCAACAACGGTCTCGGCCCAAACGGGGTCGCCCTCGAGTGCCTTCAGCGCCGAAACGCGCACGACGGGAGCGTTGTCTCCGTCGAACTCCTGGCTGGAGAGCAGCTCGCGAACCTCGACCTCAACGAGCTCAAGGATTTCCTCATCGTCGACCATGTCGGTCTTGTTGAGGGCAACAACGATGTACGGCACACCAACCTGGCGAGCAAGCAGCACGTGCTCACGCGTCTGGGGCATGGGGCCATCGGTCGCGGCCACGACGAGAATCGCGCCGTCCATCTGTGCTGCACCGGTGATCATGTTCTTGATGTAGTCGGCGTGGCCAGGAGCATCGATGTGCGCGTAGTGGCGCTTCTCGGTCTGGTACTCGACGTGTGAGATGTTGATCGTGATACCGCGCTGCTTCTCTTCCGGCGAGTTATCGATCTGATCGAATGCCGAAGCGGTGTTTAGCGTGGGGTACTTGTCATGCAGCACCTTGGTGATAGCAGCGGTCAACGTGGTCTTCCCGTGGTCGACGTGACCAATGGTGCCGATGTTGACGTGCGGCTTAGTCCGCTCGAACTTTGCCTTCGCCAATGGGTCCTCCTCAGGACTTCGTTGTAAGAGCACACGACCAACGGATGTCGGACGCTCGTCTTACTGGTTTTGGGGTGCAACTGAATGTTACTGGAAACTACTTTTCGGGCCGAACCGAGGCTTTGGGGCTGCGGTTCGGCACGCGAAATTGTGGGGGCCGGTGCTAGGGGTACTTCGATTTTCACTACCTACTGGAGGTTGCTTGCGCCGAGTTACCATCAGCCGGTTCTCATGCCGGCGCGAGCGTCGGAATTCGAACCGCGAGTAGCGAAGCTACTCGCCCTTGTTTTTCTGGATGATCTCGTCGGCGACCGCGCGGGGCACCTCGGAGTAGCTGTCGAAGCTCATCGAGTAGACGGCGCGACCAGAGGTCTTCGACCGCAGGTCTCCGACGTAACCGAACATTTCAGACAGCGGAACGTTGGCCTTGATGACCTTGACGCCGGTGGCATCCTCCATGGACTGGATCTGGCCACGACGGGAGTTGAGGTCACCGATAACGTCGCCCATGTATTCCTCGGGGCAACGAACCTCAACGGCCATCAGCGGCTCGAGCAGCGCGGGATCAGCCTTGCGGGCTGCTTCCTTGAATGCCATCGAGCCGGCAATCTTGAACGCCATTTCCGACGAGTCAACATCGTGGGCTGCACCATCGAGCAGGATCGCCTTGACGCCGACCATGGGGTAACCGGCGAGCACACCAACCTGCAGTGCATCCTGGATTCCGGCATCAACGGACGGAATGTATTCGCGAGGAATACGCCCACCGGTGACCTTATTTTCGAATTCGTAAATCGTGTCGGGCGTGACCCCAAGCGGCTCGAGCGAGATCTGGATCTTGGCGAACTGGCCCGATCCACCCGTCTGCTTCTTGTGGGTGTAATCGTGCTTCGCAACGATGCGGCGAATGGTTTCGCGGTATGCAACCTGGGGCTTACCCACGTTGGCCTCGACGCCAAACTCACGCTTCATGCGGTCGACCAAGATGTCGAGGTGAAGCTCGCCCATTCCCTTGATCACGGTCTGGCCGGTATCAATGTTCTGCTCGGTGCGGAAGGTCGGGTCCTCTTCAGCGAGCTTCTGGATCGCAAGACCCAGCTTCTCCTGGTCGGCCTTGGTCTTCGGCTCGATCGCAACCTCGATGACGGGCTCGGGGAAGGTCATCGACTCGAGAACAACCTGGTTGTTCGGGTCGGTGAGCGTGTCACCCGTGGTGGTGTCTTTGAGGCCGATGACCGCGTAGATGTGCCCGGCGGTGACGGAGTCGACCGGGTTCTCCTTGTTGGCGTGCATATGGAAGATCTTGCCGATGCGCTCTTTCTTGCCCTTGGTGGCGTTGACGAGCTGCGCACCGGACTCAACGTGACCGGAGTACACGCGGATATAGGTGAGGCGACCGAAGAACGGGTGCACGGCGACCTTGAAGGCGAGGGCAGCAAACGGCTCGGTGGCATCCGGGTGGCGAAGAATGATTTTCTCTTCGTCGCGGGGATCTCTCGCCTCGATGGCGGGAACGTCCAGCGGGGTCGGAAGGTAGTCGACAACGGCGTCAAGCATCGGCTGAACGCCGCGGTTCTTGAACGCGCTGCCGCAGAGCACCGGGTAGATCTCGCTGTTGACGGTGAGCTTGCGAATAGCCTTCTTGATTTCGGCCACCGAAAAGTCGGTGTCGCCGTTCATGAAGCGCTCCAGCAGAGCGTCATCGGTCTCGGCGACAACCTCGATGAGGCGCGCACGGTAGTCGTTGGCCTTCTCGATGAGGTCTTCGGGAATGGGCTCGATGTCGTACTTCGCGCCCAGCTCGACGTCACCCTTGGAGTCTCCGCGCCAGGTCAGCGCGCGCATCTCAACCAGGTCGACAACACCCTCGAAGGTGTTCTCGAAACCGATCGGGAGCTGGATGACCAGGGGCTTGGCGCCGAGGCGCTTGATGATGGTGTCGACGGTGTAGTAGAAGTCCGCGCCGAGCTTGTCCATCTTGTTGACGAAGCAAATGCGGGGAACGTCGTATTTGTCGGCCTGGCGCCAGACGGTCTCTGACTGGGGCTCAACGCCCTCCTTGCCGTCGAACACTGCAACGGCGCCGTCGAGAACGCGGAGTGAACGCTCCACCTCAACGGTGAAGTCCACGTGGCCGGGGGTGTCGATGATGTTGATCTGATTCTTGTTCCAGAAACAGGTGGTGGCGGCGGAGGTGATCGTGATGCCACGTTCCTGCTCCTGTGCCATCCAGTCCATGGTGGCTGCGCCATCGTGAACTTCACCGATTTTGTGGGTGATTCCCGTGTAAAAGAGGATGCGCTCGGTCGTCGTCGTCTTGCCGGCATCGATGTGAGCCATGATGCCGATGTTGCGGACCTTGTTCAGGTCGGTGAGCACGTCTTGTGCCACGGGAGTCCTCCGGAAGTAGATGAAAAGTAGAGCCGGTCAAATGCCGACCCCGCGCTTGCTGGGATTGCGAGGAGTTACGGATGGCGCGATACGTCTGCACCGCGCCATCCGGAGATAACGCCTGGTTACCAGCGGTAGTGCGCGAACGCCTTGTTGGCATCCGCCATCTTGTGCGTGTCTTCGCGACGCTTGACAGCGGCGCCGAGACCGTTCGATGCGTCGAGGATCTCGTTGGTGAGACGCTCGGTCATCGTCTTTTCACGACGACCCTTGGCGTAGGTGGTCAACCAACGCAGAGCGAGGGTGTTGGCGCGGTGAGGCTTGACCTCGACCGGGACCTGGTAGGTGGAGCCACCGACGCGGCGGCTCTTGACCTCAATGGTGGGGCGAACGTTGTCGAGCGCCTTTTTCAAGGTGACGACGGCATCCGCACCGTTCTTGGTGGAAACCCCGAGGAGTGCGTCGTAAACGATGCGCTCGGCGAGGCCCTTTTTGCCGTCAAGAAGAATCTTGTTGACGAGCTGGGAAACGATGGGTGCGCCGTAAACCGGGTCAGCAATGACCGGACGCTTAGGAGCTGGACCTTTGCGAGGCATTACTTCTTCTCCATCTTCGCGCCGTAACGGCTGCGAGCCTGCTTGCGGTTCTTGACGGCCTGGGTGTCCAGTGCGCCACGAACGATCTTGTAACGAACACCGGGGAGGTCTTTTACTCGACCACCGCGCACGAGCACCATCGAGTGCTCCTGCAGGTTGTGACCTTCGCCAGGAATGTAGGCGGTGACCTCGGTACCGTTGCTCAGCTTGACGCGAGCAACCTTACGCAGAGCCGAGTTCGGCTTCTTCGGGGTGGTGGTGTAAACGCGGGTGCAAACACCGCGCTGCTGGGGGTTGCCTTTCAGGGCGGGAGCCTTGGTCTTGACGACCTTGGGGCTACGACCCTTACGGACCAACTGCTGAATGGTGGGCACTGCTGACTCCTTGAGATGACTGCACGGTGACAGTTATTGCATGTCGCATTCGAAGGCCCCTGTGGAAGCGGATCCCCGAGTTCAAATGGACACGCCAGCGCAACAAAAGGGTTTGTCTTCGCCGGCGAGTATGCCGTGGGGGCTGAATGTGGCCCAACATGGTTCAGTGCTCGTCTTCGCCGACACCACAGTTTTCACTGTGGACGCGGCTCGGGCACACCGGTAAAGCTTACCGAGCGGGGGGCGGTGCGGTCAAACCGTGGCACTCAGCGCCAATTTCGGGATGATTTCGCCCTCGATACACCGTGTGCTGATAATCCCGTGAGCCGCTAGCGCGGGCGGGACCGCTCCAATAGCGCGACGCTGAACACCACGAGGCCTGCGATGAACCCAGAGGACAACACAAAGGGGCCGGTGATGTAGCGGCCAAAAAAGACCGGGATGACAAAAATCTCGGCACGCACCACCGCATAGGCAATTGCTCCCACGAGGGGGCCGACGACCACCGCGGTAAGGGCTGCAGCCAGGGGGCGTGCGAACAGACCTCTGAAACGTGACTTCAGCACAAACCAGAGCACGACGGCGCAGACAGCTACCACCATGAGAGGACCGACCAGCGGGCCGGCATCCGGCTCCTCAATGACGTCGCGGTTGATCACAAGGCCGATCACGCCGTAGACGGCAATCACGAGAGCCGCGGTGAGCACGACCGCCATCACGGCGAGCTGACCGCGACCCGGCACAGCCGAGCGCGGATCCCGCGCGGGTGTGCGTGAATCATCCGGTGGAAAGCGTGGCGGGATAGGCGGCGAATCGTTTCGGTCAGACACCGGGAGTGTATCCGCGCTCAAACTCAGCGCGGTACTGTTCGGAGGCCAGTGCGTGCTGCTCGCGGGCGGTGATGTTGGCGGCTTTCACTCGGCGTCCGCGGGCGGCGATGATGGCCCCGAACCACATGGCAACCTCGCGCGCGGCGAAGGCTGCGGCAATCACGAACGGGTTGGCCGCGTAGGTGGCGAAACGGCGGGCGGCGTCATCCGGGGTCATCATCACGATGTTGTCGGCAAGGAGCCGCACGCCGATGGTGCCGAAGTAGACCAGGGCGGCTACGAACAGGCTCCCGACGATATAGGTCCACCAGCTTGCCCGGTTGACCAACAGCACGAGCAGCACGAAGCCCACTACAAAAAAGAATGCGGGAACGAAGAAGGTGGGGCTGCCGAGGAATCGCAGAATAACGGTGCCGAGCGCCTGGTCGGGCACCCCGATCAGGATGATGATTGCCCCGATGATCACAAACACGGCCGCGAAGGCGAGCACCGACGCGATGGCGACGAGCGAGCCGATCGCCCGGTTACCGCGACTCTTGGGCTCGAGCGGCGGGCGCACGAAGGTGCGCTGATCGGGGGATGCTGTGACGGAGGTTGCTGCGGGGCTGGTGGCGGCCAGGTCTGTCGCGAGCGCGTCGTATTCTCGGCGACTGGCGATTGGATCGGGCTCGGTGGTGAGGGCGGCGGCGGAGAGCGGTGCCGCGTACTGGGGGTCGGCTTCCGCACGGTCGGCTTCCGCACGGTCGGCTTCCGCACGGTCGGCTTCTAACTGATCGGCCCGCGCCCGGCTCTCCGCCAGCCTCACGGCATTCTGACGGTTCGCTTCCCGCTGCTCTTGTTCGGCCACGGCATCCGATTCGGCGCCAATGCGTGCCGTCGCTTCGGCGTCAACCAACGATTCGCCGTCTGCGTGAGTGCCGTTTGGCGGTGTTGTCGTTCGATTGGGCACGGGAGCGTTGGCGGGGCGGTCGGTGTTGGGGTCACTCACGGGAGGGCGCTCCTAGGCTCATGCAAATGCTGCGGGCGGGGGTAATTTCACCCTAGCAACGGCCCACCGCAAATTGCCGGAGCCGCACGCGGGCGAAAATAATCAAATCACTTCTTGCAAGTCGGAGCCCTGTCGGCGTACCCGAGCTCGCCCGGCAGCGTCAGCTCGCACCAAACCCGAGAAGCGCGAGGTACGAGGCGGCAAGCTCGGAGCCGAAGAAGATCCCGACGAAGGCCCCCGCCAGCATCCACGGTCCAAACGGGATTCCGGTTTTGCGCCCGGCCCGGCGCAGCACCAACAGCAGCACCGAGAACATTCCACCGAGCAGAAATGCCGACACCGCGCCCACGGCCAGCGCGCCCCACCCCACCCAGCCGAGGTACAGCCCAATAACGGCCGCGAGCTTGACGTCGCCGAAGCCCATACCGCTCGGGTAGATCAGCGCAAACGCGAAGTAACAGGCGAAGAGAATGCCGCCACCCGACACCGCCTGAACAAGCCGGGGCCACTCCCCCGAAACGGCCGCTGCGACCGTCAACAGCAGCAGGCCGACGACGAGCCCCGGCACCACGAGGGCATTCGGCAGGGTGTAGGTGGCGAGATCAATGAAGCTGAGGGCTACGGCAATCGCGGCGAAAAACAGGTAAGCGATGAGAGCCGGAAGCAGGGCCGGCCGGGCGCCGAAATGCGCGGCGAGTGCCGCGAATAAGGCCGCAGTGAGCAGTTCCATCAGCGGATATCGCACCGAGATCGGCCGTGAACAGTGGCGGCAGCGCGCTCGGGACGCCAGCCACGACACCAGCGGTAGCTGTTCCCGCTTCCGTAGCGGGCTGGCACACTCCGGGCAGACGCTTCGGGTGAGTGAAGCTACGCCGAGCGGCATCCGGTAAATCACCCGCGAGAGATAGGAACCAACGAACAGGCCGCTGAGCCCGCAGACGACGGAAAGAAGCAGCGTTGGGTCCATTCGGTCACCATCCGTTTTGATTCAGGCCAGCCCGCAATCAAGTCTGCCGTGAACGAGCGGCTGAGGCGCGAAAAGTGCACCTCTCCCGCATCGGTGCACCGAGACCAAGCGATAAAGGGCGTGGGATCGCGTCTTGGCGCAATCCCACGCCGCAGCCGTCGAGTTCCTTAGGGGGAAAGGAGCTCGACGGCGCGTCCGGGCGCGGGAGAAGACTCTCGCGGCGCCCAGCTTGTACTCGCCGGATCGGCGAGAATCTTGGCACTGGTTGGTGATTTACCGCCAGTCGGATGGTCGTGGGAAGAGTAATTCGGTAAAGCGACGGCGGCCAGAATGGCGACCAACACTGCAATGATCGTGACCTGGGCCGCCGAAAATCTCACGGCCCGACCCGGTTGGTGCGCCGGTTGACGAAGAAACGCCTGTAGAGCCCGCTGAAGAATCACCCGTACCCCCGTAAGCCATTACCCCAAAGATCTGACAATTCGTCAGATTACTCGCTGCGTCGAGTCTAGGGCGTGGCTTTCGAAAGGTGAATCCCACGAACAGGGGGTTCGGTGCGCGCTTCGGCGGCCACCACGACCATGTGCGGAACGGTGAGGGCGGCGAGTCCGATGAAGACGAGTTGCGTCATCCGATCGCTGAGGGAAACCGAGCCGAAGCTCCCCCAGAGAGCGGCCACGGCAAGAATCGGACCGAGGGTGTAGCCCACGACGATAATGATCGGCCACGAAATCGCTCGGCGGGCGGATGCTACGGGGCCGAGGAAAGCGCCCCGGCCGGTCGATGCGGCGGGGCCAGCGGTAACGGCGAGACGGGCGAATCGAGCGGAGCGAGCCATCATCCCTGCCGCGCGCCCAACGCGGAAGCCGTGAGTGAGGTGACGCACGCTGTGCAGAGCGCAAAAGTAGATGACAAAAAAGATCAGCGGTGGGGCGAGGGCGGCAAGGGCGGCGGCAAGCAGCAACTCCAGCGCGTGATGCGGCTTTGAGCGAATCGCAACTACCGCGCCGAGGAGCATCACCCCGAGTGCGGCCGGCCCCAACGTGTTCTGCAGGTTTGCGATCATCACACCGTCGGTGCCCGCAAGGGTGCGGTAGATGGCGGCGACCTCTGCGTGGTGGGCCCAAGCCGGGAGGGTGAGTAACGCCAGCCCGGGCGGAATCCGCAGCCAGAGCGAGCGGTCGGCGTTCCAGTCGGCACCGAAGTGGATTCCAGAAATTAACAGAAAAAACCCGAGGCTCGGGCCGGGAGCCAGAATCCACACCGCCACTACGGCTGCGACCAGGGCGATGTAGCCGAGGTTGAAGCCCAGGAAGCCGAGCGGACGCCGCCAGAGTCCGGCACGGCGGGCGATGAGCGGGTCGAGCGCACCATGCGGTAGCCCCAGCACCCCTACCAGCACTCCAAGAATCACCAGCTGGACCACCGGCGGTGGTAGCAGCACGGGCAAGCCGAGCTGGGTTAGGGCAATCACAGCCAGCGCGATGAGCGTGAACACGCAGAACAGAACGGTTTCGAGCGGTAGTGCGGTCTTCGGAGGCTGCCCGGCATGTGCGGGCTGCCCGGTATGTTGCGGCTGCCCGGCTTTCAGCATGAGCGCGAGCGTTCGGCCGCTCCCCCGCCGACGCGACGCGACCCGATCGGCATTCATGCCCGCACCGGCAGAACAAGCTCGGACGGCACGGGTGGCTTAGAAAACAGCTCCCGAATGAACGGGGCGGTGGGCAGGGCCACGATGAGGTTTGCGTAGTCGCCCAGCGTTGCGCCGTCGTTCAAGAACCGCACGAGGCGTGCTGGCGCCACCCCCCTCGCCAACGCCATGAAGTAGTCGGCGGTGCGTTCCGGATGCGTGCGTACCGCCTGCAAAAACAGTCGGTCCATGCCGCGCCGCAGCGGTGGCTCCGCCGGGTGCCCAACAGCCGATGCCCCGGCGAGAAGGCGCACGGCGCAGTGCTCGGCCCAGCGCTGCATCCGCAGAAATCCGTAGCCGGATGCCGCCCGCAGCGCGCCACCGCCGGTACCGGCTCGAACAACACCGGGGGTGATCGCCGAACGCTCCCGCGGCAAGCCCATCCCAAGCACCCCGCCCTCATGGCGCAGTACCCGAGCCTCCTGCAGCCCAAGACCGGCGAGCACCCCGTCGAGTTCGCTCAGCAGCTGAGATCGTGGCGCCGCCACCGCCGCAAACCGCGTCCACTCGATGAGGGCCGTGTGGCTGGTCAACGGCAGCGTGTAGACGAAACCGAGGCCGGCGGCATCCGCGGTCATCGACTGCATGAGCCCGACCTCGTCAGTTTCAAAGGGCAGGGGAGACTCGCTTTGGATTTCCACTCCGGCGAAGCTTTGGTAGAGCAGGGCCGCAGCCGGCCGCGGTCGGGTATCGACCACCTGGCGTGCGGTGAGCGTGCCCGCATCGGTGTCAACACGCACCCCGGAGTCGAGGGAAACGAGCCCATCCACGCGCACACCGGGCAGCCGGGTCACCCCAAAACCGTGGGCAATGCGGTCGAGGGCGTCGGCGTAGAAATCGGCGCCGCGCACGTAGTGGTAACGCAGACCCGCCACCGAATGCCGGATGCTGCGCCCCGAGGCATCCGAAAAGCGCCAGCTTTCCCAGCTCGTCGACACCAACCGGCTGAGGTCATGCGTGGGCGGCCGCCAAAAGCTCCAGCTGCGGTCGTCGAGGTATTCGGTGCGCGGGTCGATCAGCAGCACGCGCAGCGAGGTGTGGGCGTCGGCGAGGCGGGCGGCGAGGGAGAGCCCCGCACAACCGGCACCGACGATGATCAGGTCGGCGTCGAGGTGGTGACCGCCGCCGGTGATGGGCGGGCGGTTTGTAGTCACGGTAGAGGTTAGGGCACATGGGCTGACGGTTGCCCGCACAGCGGCGAGGCAACGCAAAAGACCCCCGCACGGATGCGGGGGCCCTTTTGGTTACTGCAGTTGGTGCCTAGTTGTAGGTACCGGGAGTTGCATCGTCGGCCGAGAAGGTCTCGAAGTCAACGAACGACAGGTCGGCTTCGCTGAAGCCGGAGTCATCGGTGAAGATGCGGTTTGGGTAGCGCTCGGCCTTCGCCTCGGCCGTGGCCTCGACGCTGACGTTGCGGTAGCGCGGCAGACCGGTACCGGCCGGGATGAGCTTTCCGATGATGACGTTCTCTTTCAAGCCCATCAGCGGGTCTGAGCGTCCTTCCATGGCCGCCTGCGTGAGAACGCGGGTGGTTTCCTGGAACGATGCGGCCGACAGCCACGACTCGGTTGCCAGCGACGCCTTGGTGATACCCATGACCTCCTGACGAGCCGAGGCGGTCTTCTTGCCCTCGGTAAGAGCTGCGCGGTTGATCTCGTTGTAGCGCAAGCGGTCAACGAGCTCACCCGGGAGCAGATCGGTGTCGGCGTGATCAACGACGGTCACTTTGCGGAGCATCTGGCGAACGATGACTTCAATGTGCTTGTCGTGAATCGGCACCCCCTGCGAGCGGTACACGCCCTGCACACCGGTGACGAGGTGGATCTGAACGGCACGGACACCGCGAACCCGGAGAACTTCCTTCGGGTCGATGGCACCGATGTGCAGCTGCTGTCCGAGCTCGACGTGCTGGCCATCCTCGACGAGGAGGGTCGCGCGCTTGAGCACCGGGTAGGCGATCGGCTCGTCGCCACTGTCGGGGGTCAGGATCAGCTTGCGGCTGCGGTCCGTGTCCTCGATGGTGATGCGGCCGGCGGCCTCGGCGATCGGGGACGCACCCTTGGGGGTACGGGCCTCGAACAGCTCGGTAACGCGCGGTAGCCCCTGGGTAATGTCGTCGGCCGACGCCACACCACCCGTGTGGAAGGTACGCATCGTGAGCTGGGTTCCGGGTTCACCGATCGACTGGGCCGCGATGATACCGACGGCCTCACCGATGTCGACGAGCTTGCCGGTGGCGAGCGAGCGGCCGTAGCAGGCAGCACAGACACCAACAGCCGACTCACAGGTGAGCACGCTGCGAACTTTGGCCTCGGTGATTCCCGCGGCGATAAGCTCCTCGATCAGCACGTCACCGACGTCGTCCCCGGCACGGGCAACAACGGTGCCGGATGCGTCGTGTGCATCTTCGGCAAGGCTTCGGGCATAGAGCGAGTTCTCGACGTTGACATCCGGAACCAACACGCCATCGGCGTTCGCTGCCCCCACCGTGAGGTTGAGTCCGCGAATGGTTCCACAGTCGTCTTCCCGAATGATGACGTCTTGCGACACATCAACGAGACGACGCGTGAGGTAGCCGGAGTCGGCGGTACGAAGCGCGGTGTCGGCGAGTCCCTTACGGGCACCGTGGGTCGCGATGAAGTACTCGGCGACCGACAGGCCTTCGCGGTAGCTGGAGATAATCGGGCGCGGGATGATCTCACCCTTGGGGTTCGACACGAGCCCACGCATACCGGCGATCTGGCGAACCTGCATCCAGTTACCGCGGGCACCGGAGGTGACCATGCGGTTGATGTTGTTGTTCTCCGGCATGTTGGCTTCCATTGCCTTCGCAACTTCGGCGGTGGCCTTGTTCCAGATCTCGATGAGCTCCTGGCGACGTTCGCCATCGGTCGTGAGGCCCTTCTCGAACTGCGTCTGAACCTTCGCGGCCATCTTTTCGTAGCCGGCGATGATCTCGCGCTTGTTCGGCGGCGTCAGGATGTCGCTGAGCGCAACGGTCACGCCGCTTCGGGTTGCCCAGTGGAAACCGGCATCCTTGATGCGGTCAAGCGCTGCTGCGACCTCGACCTTGGGGTACCGCTCGGCGAGATCGTTGACGATCGCGGAGAGCTGGCCCTTGTCGGCCACGGCCTCAACGTAGGGGTAGTCGGCGGGAAGCGTCTCGTTGAACAGTGCGCGACCGAGGGTCGTGTTCACGAGGATCGTTTTGCCCTGCTCCACGAATCCGGCCGGCTCCGTGCCCTCGGCGAAGTGCACGCCGGTGAGACGGATACGAACCTTGGCGTTGAGGTCAACGGAGTGCTGGTCGAAGGCGAGAATCGCTTCGGCCACCGAGGAGAACGCGCGTCCTTCACCAACAACGCCGTCTTTCAACGTCGTGAGGTGGTGAAGACCGATGATCATGTCCTGGGTAGGCAGGGTCACCGGGCGGCCGTCAGACGGCTTCAGGATGTTGTTCGACGCGAGCATCAAAATGCGCGCTTCGGCCTGGGCCTCAACCGACAGCGGAAGATGCACGGCCATCTGGTCACCGTCGAAGTCGGCGTTGAACGCCGCACAGACTAGGGGGTGCAGCTGAATGGCCTTGCCCTCAACCAGCTGGGGTTCGAACGCCTGGATGCCCAGACGGTGCAGCGTGGGTGCACGGTTCAGCAGCACCGGGCGCTCGCGGATGATCTCTTCCAGCACGTCCCAGACCTGCGGGCGGCTGCGCTCGACCATGCGCTTGGCGCTCTTGCTGTTCTGGGCGTGACTCAGGGCGATCAGTCGCTTGATGACGAACGGCTTGAACAGTTCGAGTGCCATCTGCTTGGGCAGACCACACTGGTGCAGCTTGAGCTGCGGGCCGACGATGATGACCGAACGTCCGGAGTAGTCCACGCGCTTGCCGAGGAGGTTCTGACGGAAACGACCCTGCTTGCCCTTGAGCATGTCGCTCAGGGACTTGAGGGCACGGTTACCGGTACCGGTGACCGGGCGACCACGACGACCGTTGTCGAAGAGTGCGTCAACGGCCTCCTGCAGCATGCGCTTCTCGTTGTTGACGA